>NC_017384.1:1552500-1868333 GCF_000223375.1 Ketogulonicigenium vulgare WSH-001
CATTCAGCCGAGCCGCAAATCCCGGTGCGGCGCGTTTTCGCGTTCAGCAGCACGGCCCGCGCCATATCAGGATCGGCAGCGCCGTCGATATAGACGTGGCAGATCCCCTCAAGATGCGCAAACACCGGCACGCGCGCCTCGCGTTGGACAAGACCGACCAGACCCTTGCCGCCGCGCGGCACGATCACGTCGATGAAATCGACGGCGCCCAGCATCGCGGCAACGGCATCACGGTCGCGCACAGGCACCATTTGGATCGCATCTTCGGGCAGGCTAGCCGCGGCCAGCCCCGCGCGCAGGCAGGCCAGAATCGCCGCCGCCGAATGCAGACTTTCCGAGCCGCCGCGCAGAATCACGGCATTTCCGGACTTCAGGCACAACGCCCCGGCATCCGCCGTCACATTGGGGCGGCTTTCATAGATAACGCCAATCACACCAATCGGCGTGCGCACGCGGCGAATATTCAGGCCCGAGGGCACATCCCAATCGGCAATCACCTCGCCCACCGGGTCCTTTTGCGCCGCGACACTGTCCAGCCCCGCCGCCATCGCGGCAATCCGGTCCGCATCCAGCGCCAGACGATCCATCATCGCGGGGCTCAGGCCTTTTTCGCGCCCGAATTCCAGATCCTTGGCATTGGCGGCGATAATCTCTGCGGTGCGCGCGCGCAGCAGTTTGGCGGCAGTGGTCAGAGCCTCGGCCTTGGCGGTTGGAGATGCAGTGGCCAATACGCGGGCCGCGGCACGGGCCTTTGTACCCATGTCAGCGATCAAAGCGGTATAGTCTTGCTGCATATCCTGCATATCTTTCCCCTATAGAACCATATCGTCGCGGTGAATAAAGGCCGCGCGCCCTTTGTAGCCCAGCATCGCCTCGATTTCAGCGCTGCGATGGCCACGGATCATATGCGCCTCTTCGGCGGTATAGCGCGTCAGGCCAATGCCGATGCGATTGCCAGCCGGGCCGACGATTGCCACCGGATCACCGCGACCAAAGCGGCCGTTCACCAGCCGGATACCGGCGGGCAGCAGGCTACGCCCCTCTTGCAAGGCGGCAACGGCACCGGCGTCGATCGAGACCTCGCCCTTGGGTTTCATCGCCCCGATCCAACGCTTGCGCGCGATCTGCGGATCTTCAAGTGCCAAGAACCATGTGGCGCGGGCGCCTTCTTCCAGCTTTTGCAGCGGGTTCAGCGGCGCGCCCAGCGTGATCGCCATGTCACAGCCACCATCGGTTGCGACGCGAGCGGCCATCAGCTTGGTGATCATGCCGCCTTTGGAAACACCAGATACACCATCGCCGGCCATCGCCTCGATCTCGGGGGTGATGATTTCGATCACAGGGAAGAACTTGGCATCGGGGTTCAGATGCGGGTTGTCGTCGTAGAAGCCATCGACATCCGACAGCAGCACCAATTTATCCGCGCCCGTTGTCACCGCGACCTGCGCCGCAAGGCGGTCGTTATCGCCATAACGGATTTCATCAGTGGCAACCGTGTCGTTTTCATTGACGATGGGGGTGACGCCCAACGACAGCAACGTCTCCATCGTCGCACGGCTATTCAGATAGCGACGACGGTTTTCCGAATCCTCCAGCGTCACCAACACTTGCGCGGTGACGATGCCATGGGGGGCCAGCACTTCTTCATAGGCGCCCGCAAGGCGGATCTGCCCGACAGCGGCGGCGGCCTGACTTTGCTCTAGCGCAAGACTGCCCGCAGGCAGCCCCAAAACGCCCCGCCCCAAAGCAATCGAGCCCGAGGACACAAGAATGACTTGTGTCCCCCGGGCTCGCAAAGCGGCGACATCGGCGGCCAGACTTTCCAGCCACGCCCGGCGCAATTGCCCCGTGTCGCGATCAACCAAGAGGGCCGATCCGATTTTTACAACCAGACGCCGCGCGCCGATCAGGGTTCCCAACGGGGGGCCTCCGGCTCTTGCGCGATGCGAAAACGCAGGCGGTTCTCGTCGATTTCGGCCCGCAGCGCGCGCAGCACATCAACCACGCCCTCGCGGGTGACACCCGACATCAGCATGACGGGGCCACCAACGGCCTCTTCCATCTCGGCCTGCAGCGCGGCGCGTTCTTCCTCGTCCAGCGCGTCGATCTTGTTCAGCGCGGTGATGCGCGGACGGTTGATCAGATCGCTATCGAGGTCTTCCGAGTAATTCGTCAGCTCCTCGATGATCGTGTGATAATCGCTGACCGGGTCCTCGGAGGTGCCGTCAACCAGATGCAGCAACACCGAGCAACGCTCGACATGCGCCAGGAACTGATCGCCCAGACCGCGGCCTTCGGATGCGCCTTCGATCAGACCGGGGATGTCCGCCATGACAAATTCCACATCATCAACGCCGACGACACCAAGGTTTGGCACCAGAGTCGTAAACGGATAATCCGCAATCTTGGGCCGCGCGTTCGAGGTCGCGGCAAGGAAGGTCGACTTACCCGCGTTCGGCATCCCCAAAAGGCCCGCATCCGCGATCAGTTTCAGCCGCAACCACAGGGTGCGTTCAATCGCGGGCTGGCCGGGGTTGGCACGACGCGGCGCCTGGTTGGTCGAGGTTTTAAAGAACAGGTTCCCGAAACCGCCGTTACCGCCCTGTGCCACCGTGATGCGCTGGCCGACCTCGGACAGGTCGGCGATCAGCGTTTCTTCATCTTCGTCGATGATCTCGGTCCCGACCGGCACGCGCAGGATGATATCCGCGCCATGCGCACCGGTGCGCTGGCTGCCCATGCCCGGCTGGCCGTTTTTGGCAAAGAAATGCTGCTGATAGCGAAAGTCGATCAGGGTATTCAGCCCTTCGACCGCCTCGATGATGACATCGCCGCCTTTGCCGCCATCCCCACCGTCTGGCCCGCCATATTCGACAAATTTGTCGCGGCGGAAGGAAACGCAACCGTTCCCCCCCGCGCCCGAGCGGATATAGACCTTGGCCAGATCCAGGAATTTCATGTCAGCCCTTTCCGAACCGCGTTTTATCGCGGCATAGCGACTTTGACCCCTACGGTCAAAGCCCCGTTTTCAATGTATAGGTCCAGGTGGGCACGGCACCGCCGCGCGCAACAGACCATGCTTCGGCATCGCCCAGATATTCAAAGCCGCAATTCGTCAGGACACGTGCCGCACCGGGGTTGTCCTGAAACGCTTCGGCAAAAATACGGGTCGCGCCATGGGGGTTCGCGTTGATGATCGCACGGACGGCTTCGGACGCCATTCCGGTGTTCCAGAACGCGGGCGCGATCCAATAGCGCACCTCGCTTTGGCCGCGATCCATGCGATCAAGGGAAATGAGGCCCATGAACTCTGCCCCGCCCTGTTCGCTGGCATCCAGCGCCCAGAAATCCTCGTCCCGTTTAACGCCGTTGGCGCGGGTGACCAGCTGCGCAGCAGCCCCCGGCGGGTAAGGATGCGGAATCGAACGCGTGCCAGTCGCCACGCGCAGATCGCCGGCGTAAAGGCTGATCAGCCCGGTATCCGACATGCGCAAAGGGCGCAGCGTGAAACGCGAGGTGCGGATCTCTGGCTGTGCGTTGATCGTAGCAATATTCATCACGGCCTCCTTTTGAATGGCAGGCTGGCCTTTTCCTAGACCTGATTGCCCACCGCTGCCCGATGTGCCGGGCGATACATCCCCAGCATGACGCAAATGCGAAAAGGGGGTCAGCTTGCGCCGACCCCCTTCCTGGTTTTTGCCCTTCCAGGTTCGGCTTACTCAGCGGCCTCCGCCACCGGGAGAACCGAAATGAAAGTGCGGCCCTTGAGGCCAGTGTGGAACTTTACAGCACCATCAACGGTCGCAAAAATCGTGTGATCTTTGCCCATACCGACACCAGCGCCCGGCCACATCTTGGTACCGCGCTGACGCATGATAATGTTGCCCGCGATGACGGCTTCGCCACCGAATTTCTTCACGCCAAGACGACGGCCAGCCGAATCACGACCGTTGCGCGAGGAACCGCCTGCTTTTTTCGTTGCCATGGGGGATTACTCCTTGCTCGAGGCGCCGACAGCCGCCTTCACACCGGTTGCGTCCGCGCCAGTGGCGAGGATGTCTTTGATACGAACCAGCGTCAGTTGCTGACGGTGACCCTTGGTGCGCTTCGACGAGTGCTTACGACGACGACGCACGAAATGGATCGTCTTCTCACCTTTGATCTGGTCGATCACTTCAGCTTGCACAGCTGCACCGGCGACGACAGGCGCGCCGATTTGATCGCCAACAACCAAAATGGTGTTGAATTGAATGGTTTCACCTGCAGCAGCGTCCAGCTTTTCAACGCGCAGAACGTCGCCGCTCTGAACTTTGTACTGCTTGCCGCCGGTTTTGATAACCGCAAACATGTTTCACGTCCTTCATGATCCGCATCCTTTGGTCCCCACCGTGACAGTGGATGTTGCGGCGATTATCGCCACCTTCGGACAGCGCGCCCCGCGAGGGGCGTTTTCTAAAACTTATGGCCGAATCCTTACGAATCCGTAAACCATACTGGGGGCAAAGCCGTCCAGATGGCGGCTTATCTTGGCATTCCGACCCGAAGTCAAGCGGCTATAGGGCCTCGGATGCCAGAAGCTGCGCCGCCGCGCGGCCAAGGTTAAAAGAGATCTCTTCGAACATCGGATCAAAGGCCGCAGTCGTTGCCCGCGACAGCGCCTTTCCGGCATCGGTTTCCCCAAAAGCGACAAAGGCTTGCACATCTTCGTCGCTGACCGGCGCATAGGCCATCAGCATGAAAGCATAAAGCCATTCCACCGTGCCCGCGCGCAGATCATCGGCCTGCGCCATCACTTCGGACAGGATGATATCGTCGGTGACGTCCCCCTCGCCCTCGGCCATACCGCGATAAAAGGCCAGATTGGAATTCAGTGCCGAGGCGACATTCATTTCCACCAGATCACCGCGCGCAACCAGATCGGCGATCAGCTCGGCCCGGGGCGTTTTGCGGGCGATCGTCACGGCCGCGTATTCAATGGCCTCGTCGCGCACATCATCCGCCAGCATCGCCTCGCGCGCGGCGAGTTCCAGCTGCAGCATCTCGCGCGAGGGGGCGGTGGTCGCAAAGGTCAGCAGCGCGTCCAGATCGACGCCGTCCAGCGCCGCATACCAATCGCCGCGCACCTGCGACATCATCCAATCGCGATCATGAATAGCCGCGACCGCCTCTTGCCATTTGGCGCTCGGCGGCAGGCCGGTCATGCCTTCGGATAATTCCAGGCCGAAATCCGTGCTTTCGCGTGCCATCACATCGGTGATCTGCGGAAACAGCAGGGCCTCGAACAGCGCATCAGCCTTGGCCTGATCAACCTCGGCACTGGCGGATTGTGCGGCCAGCACAAAGGCGGTGGCCGCAAATAAGTTACGCCACATGGCCCGCCTCCAGTGCATGGCCGCGCTCTAGCAGCGGCTTTAGGTAATGGCCGGTATGGCTTTCCGCCACCTCGGCCACCTGTTCAGGCGTGCCGGTTGCGACGATATAGCCACCGCCGGTGCCGCCCTCGGGCCCGATATCAATGACCCAATCTGCGGTCTTCACCACATCAAGGTTATGTTCGATCACCACCACGGTATTCCCCTGATCTACCAACTCGTGCAGCACATCGAGCAATTTGCGCACATCCTCGAAATGGAGACCCGTGGTCGGTTCATCAAGGATATAAAGCGTGCGCCCCGTGGATCTTCGCGAAAGTTCCTTGGCCAGCTTCACCCGCTGCGCCTCGCCGCCCGACAGGGTGGTCGCTTGTTGGCCGACTTTCACATAGCCAAGGCCGACATGGCACAGCGCATTCATCTTATCGCGGATGGGCGGCACCGCGCTGAAAAAGTCTGCCGCTTCCTCGATGGTCATATCAAGGACATTGGCGATGCTTTTGTCCTTGAACTTCACCTCGAGCGTTTCGCGGTTATAGCGCGCGCCGTGGCAGGTCTCGCAGGTCACATAGACATCGGCCAGAAAGTGCATCTCGATCTTCAAAAGGCCGTCGCCCTGACAGGCCTCGCAGCGACCGCCCTTGACGTTAAAGCTGAAACGACCAGGGCCATAGCCGCGCGCCTTTGCCTCGGGCAGGCCGGCAAACCATTGGCGGATCTGGTCAAACGCGCCGGTATAAGTGGCGGGGTTCGACCGCGGCGTGCGGCCGATGGCGCGCTGGTCGATGTCGATGACCTTATCAAGATGCTCGAACCCTTTGATCGTCTCGCACGGCGCGGGCACTTCGCGGGCGCCGTTCAGCTTCATCGCCGCGTTCTTATACAGCGTCTCGATGGTCAGGGTGGATTTACCACCGCCCGACACGCCGGTCACACAAACGAATTTGCCCAGCGGGAAATCAACCGTCACATCATGCAGGTTGTTGCCGCTGGCCTTGACCACCGTCAGCTTTTTGCCGGTGCCTTTGCGGCGCTTTTGCGGCACGGAAATCCGGCGCTGTCCTGACAGATATTGCCCGGTCAGCGAATTCGGATCAGCCTCGATCTGCGCGGGTGTCCCCTGCGAGACGATCTGCCCGCCATGCACGCCCGCCCCCGGCCCCACGTCAAAGACGTAATCAGCGGTGCGGATCGCATCCTCGTCATGCTCGACCACCAGCACGGTATTGCCCTGATCACGCAGGTTGCGCAGCGCGTCCAGCAGGCGGTCGTTGTCGCGCTGGTGCAGACCAATCGAGGGCTCGTCCAGCACATAAAGCACGCCTGTCAGGCCAGAGCCGATCTGACTGGCCAGCCTGATCCGCTGGCTTTCACCGCCCGATAGCGTGCCGGATGCCCGGCTGAGCGTCAGATATTCCAGCCCCACATTGTTCAAGAACCCCAGACGTTCGCGGATTTCCTTGATAATCGCGACGGCGATCTGGCCTTTTTGCTGGCTGAGGGCCTCGGGCACGGTCTGCACCCAAGCATAGGCCTCTTTCACCGATTGCGCGACGACCTGCCCGACATGCATATCGCCCACACGTACGGCCAGCGCCTCGGGGCGCAAACGATAGCCACCGCAGGTCTGGCAGGGACGGTTGTTCTGATACTGCTCCATATCCTCACGCGACCAATTGCTGTCGGTCTCGCGATAGCGGCGCTGCAGGTTGGGGACGACCCCCTCGAACGTACGAGTGACGTTATAGCTGCGACCCCCGTCATCATATCGGAAGGCCAGCTCCTCGGTGCCCGAGCCATGCAGCACGACCTGTTTCACACTCTCGGGCAGGTCTTTCCACGGCGTCTTGGCGTCGAATGCGTAATGCTTGGCCAGCCCCTCGATCGTCTGCAGCCAGAAGGGCGATTTGGTTTTCCCCCATGGCGCGACCGCGCCTTTCAGCAGGCTGAGGGTCAGATCCGGCACGATCAGCCGCTCGTCAAAGAACAACTCGACCCCAAGGCCGTCACAATCGGGACAAGCGCCCAGCGGCGTGTTGAACGAGAACAGGCGCGGCTCGATCTCGGGGATGGTGAAACCCGATACCGGACAGGCGAATTTTTCCGAAAAGGTGATGCGTTCTGGGTCGCCCTCGCTGGGGGCGGTTTCCAGCACGGCGATCCCATCAGCCAGATTCAACGCCGTGCGAAAGCTTTCCGCAAGCCGCGTCTCCATACCAGCACGCACGACAATCCGGTCAACCACCACGTCGATGTCATGGCGGAATTTCTTGTCCAGCGTGGGCGGCGTGTCGAGTTCATAGAACTCGCCGTCCACTTTCACCCGCTGAAAGCCCTGCTTGCGCAGCTCCAGCATCTCTTTCTTATACTCGCCCTTGCGGTCGCGCACGACGGGCGCCAGCAAATAGCCGCGCGTCCCCTCGGGCATGGCCATGGTGCGGTCGACCATATCCTGCACCTGCTGCGCCTCGATCGGCAGGCCGGTCGCGGGGCTATAGGGGGTGCCGGCGCGCGCGAACAGCAGGCGCAGATAGTCGTAAATCTCGGTCACCGTCCCGACGGTCGAGCGCGGGTTCTTTGACGTGGTTTTCTGTTCAATCGAGATCGCGGGCGACAGGCCCGTGATGTGATCGACATCCGGCTTTTCCATCATATCGAGGAACTGCCGCGCATAGGCCGACAGGCTTTCGACATAGCGGCGCTGCCCCTCGGCATAGATCGTGTCGAAGGCAATCGAGGATTTCCCCGATCCCGACAGGCCCGTCATCACCACCAGCTGATTGCGGGGGATATCCAGTGACACATTCTTCAGATTATGCTCGCGCGCGCCGCGCACTTCGATGAACTTCTGTTCCATGTCACTGTCCTTTGCACATTCTGTTAAGGAATAGGTCTGCGACGTTGCAAACTCAAGCGCGAAGTGAGAACATTAGCTGAACATTAGGGAGTTCGCCATGACAACCGCGCATTACACCGGCAGCTGCCAATGCGGCGCCATTGCCTATACGGTCGATGCCGATCTGGACAGCACCGTCACCTGCAACTGCTCGCGCTGCAAAAGGCTGGGGTCGGTGATGACCTTTGTGCCCGCCAGCGCCTTTCACCTGACCAAGGATGGGCCGGTGACAAGCTATAAATTCAACAAGTTGCACATCGAACATACCTTCTGTCCGACCTGCGGCATTCAGGTCTATGCGCGCGGCGACAGCCCCGATGGCCCGGTTGTCGCCGTGAATTGCAATACGATGGATGATGTCGATCCGCGCGCGCTGAAGTCGCATTTCTACGACGGCGCGGCGATGTAAAAAGGGGGCCTTTCGTCCCCCCTTCACGTTTTAGAAATGAATGGCGCGGCCGTAGGCGTCCAGCACCGATTCGTGCATCATCTCGCTGAGAGTCGGATGCGGGAAGACGGTTTCCATCAGCTCGGCCTCGGTCGTCTCCAGCGTGCGGCCGATGACATAGCCCTGGATCAGCTCGGTCACTTCGGCGCCAACCATATGGGCGCCTAGCAGCTCGCCGGTTTTGGCGTCGAAAATGGTTTTCACCAGACCGTCCGGCTCGCCCAGCGCGATGGCCTTACCATTGCCGATAAATGGGAAGCGGCCAACCTTGACCTCATAGCCCTTTTCCTTCGCCTTCGCCTCGGTCAAGCCAACCGATGCGACCTGCGGATAGCAATAGGTGCAACCCGCGATGCTTTCGGGGCGCACGGCATGGGGATGCTGGCCTGCGACAAGTTCGGCAACCATCACGCCCTCATGGCTGGCCTTATGCGCCAACCACGGCGCGCCCGCGATATCGCCGATCGCATAAAGGCCGTCGACGCCGGTGCGGCAGAATTCATCGACAACGACATGGGTGCGGTCGATCTTAACGCCCAGCGCCTCTAGGCCGAGGCCTTCGACATTGCCTACGATCCCAACAGCCGAGATCACGGTGTCAAACTCAAGCTGCTCGACTTTGCCGTTTGCCTCGATATGGGCGGTGACTTTGCCCTTGCCACGATCAAGCTGCTTGACGGTGGCCTTTTCCATGATCGTCATGCCTTGCTTGACGAACTGCTTTTTCGCAAAGGCGGAAATCTCGGCATCTTCGACAGGTAGGATACGGTCCATCACCTCGACCACGGTGGTTTTCGCGCCCAGCGTATTGAAGAAGCTGGCAAATTCGATGCCAATCGCGCCAGAGCCGATCACCAGCAGGTTTTTCGGCATCCGCTTGGCGACCAGCGCCTCGCGATAGCTCCAGACCAGATCGCCGTCCGCCTCAAGGCCCGGCAGGGTGCGCGCGCGCGCGCCAGTGGCCAGCACGATGGCGGGGGCGGTCAGATCCTCGGTGCCCTTATCGGTTGTCACGCGCACCTGACCTTTGGCGGGGATGGTCGCCTCGCCCATGATGACGGTGACTTTGTTCTTTTTCAGCAGATGGCCGACGCCGCCCGACAGCTGTTTCGCCACGCCGCGCGAGCGCTGCACGACAGCATCCAGATCAAAGCCCAACCCCTCGGCCTTCAGCCCGAACTCCTTGGCGCGGTGCATCAGGTGGAACACTTCGGCCGAGCGCAGCAGCGCTTTGGTCGGGATGCAGCCCCAGTTCAGGCAGATGCCGCCCAGATGGGCGCGTTCCACGACCGCGACTTTCAACCCCAGCTGTGCGCCGCGAATGGCGGCAACATAGCCGCCGGGGCCGGCACCAATCACGATCATATCGAACTTTTGCATCGGTCTGCTCCTATTTTCGCTATCTGCGATCAGGCCGCACTAAGGGGCGCGACCGGAAATTAGTTTGACGTTAAACCATTTTCCGCAGCATCGCCAGATGCCGCTTCGGCAACTGCCTCGGCCACAACCTGAACCGCAACGGCCGATGACCCGGCCAGCAAATGTTGGTGGGCCGCAGGCTCGCCCACGATCTCTTTGTTCGGCACCCGGCGCAAGCGCCAAGCGGCATAAAGGCCCAGCGCCAGCATGACCACGGCGATCACCAGCCAGAACCCCTGCGGCCCGACATTGTCCAGCATCCAGCCCAAGATCAGCGGCCCGGAAATCGACCCCATCCCGTTGATAAACAACAACCCGCCCGAGGCGGCTGGCATCTCATCCGCCTCAAGATAGTCATTCGCATGGGCGATAATCACCGGATAAACCGTGTTCGATGTGCCCCCCACCACGGCAGCCGCCACCAAGATCAGCCAGATCTGGCCGGGGATCAAAAACGCCAGCAGCGCAGCCGCGCCGCCAATCGCCGCCAAAGTTCCGATCAGGATGCGGCGATCCATACGGTCCGCCAGCCACCCGACCGGAAACTGCAGGATCAGCGCTGCAAGATAAGTCAGTCCGATCATCAAGGTGATTTGCTCGACCGGCATGCCAACGCGCACGCCGTAAATCGCGGCCATCCCGAACTGCGCGGCGAACACACTGCCCAGCAGGAACATCCCCGCGCAAGCGAGGGGCGAGGCCTGCACCAGACGCCGCAGCGGCAGTGATTTCGTCTGATCAAAGGTCGGCGTCACGCGGCTGGTCGTCAGCAGCATCGGCGCAAAACACAGCGAGATAATGATCGAGGCGATGCCGAACAGTTGGAACCCCGCCACATCACCGCTGGCCGCCAACACCTGTGACATGATGATGCCCGCCATTTGCATCCACATATACAGCGACAGCGCCTGCGCGCGGTTTTCATTGGAGACCGTGCTGTTCAGCCAGCTTTCCACGACGATATAGGCGCCGCAAAAACAAAAGCCGATCATCGCGCGTTCAATCATCCAGGCGATGGGGCTGGGCCACAGCGAATATAGCACGAAAATCGCCGAGATCATCGACGCCAGCGCCGCGAACACCCGCACATGCCCCACCTGCCGGATCATCTTTGGTGCGATGGTCGAGGCCAGCATGAACCCTACAAAATAGGCCGATGTCACCATCGCCATCGAGAAGGTCGAAAAGCCTTCCAGCTCGCCGCGCAGACCCAGCAGCGTGCCCTGCATACCATTGCCGATCATCAGCATGAAAATGCCAACGAAAATCGCCCAAGACCCGATCAAGACGCGAAACATGGATCAGCCCTTCGGCAGCAGCAGCGACGCGTCGCCATAGGAAAAGAACCGATAGCGCTGTGCGATTGCATGATCATAAATCGCCCGAATGCGGTCCGCACCCATCAGGCCGGAAACCAGCATCATCAGCGTTGATTTGGGCAGGTGAAAATTGGTCACCAACCCATCCGCGACGCGAAAGTTAAAGCCGGGCGTGATGAAGATATCCGTCTCGCCCACCCATGGCGCGATTGCACCCGTATCGCGCGCGGCGGTTTCCAATAGGCGCAGCGCGGTGGTGCCAACCGGGATCACGCGCCCGCCTGCGGCTTTGGTCGCCGCGATTTCAGCGGCGGCGGTTGCGGTGACCTCGCCCCATTCGGCGTGCATTTTGTGCTGGGCGATATCGTCGACTTTGACCGGCAGGAAGGTCCCCGCCCCCACATGCAGCGTCACGCGTGTCAGCGTCACACCGCGCGCGGCCAAAGCGGCCATAACAGCCGCGTCAAAGTGCAGCGACGCGGTCGGCGCGGCAACCGCACCGGGGCGGTCGGCCCAAATGGTCTGGTAATCCTGCAAATCCTGCGCATCGGCGGCGCGGCGCGCGGCGATATAGGGCGGCAGCGGCATCTGGCCCGCCTCGGCCAGGGCCGCATCGAAATCATCACCCGTCAGGTTGAACCGCAGCTTGGCCTGATCGCCATCGCGCCCGATCAAGGTTGCGGATAGGCGGGAGGTAAAGACGATATCCTCGCCCTCGTGCAGTTTGCGCAGCGGTTTGATCAGCGCCATCCACGCCCCATCGGCGGTGGGCTGCAGCAAGGTGACCTCGATCCGCGCGGTCGCCTCGCCGCGATGGCGCAGTCCGGACAGGCGGGCGGGGATGACCTTTGTATCATTCAACACCAGCCGGTCGCCGGGGTTAAATTGCGCCGCAAGTTCCGCAACCGTCAGATCCGAGATCGTATCGCCCCGCGCGACCAGCAGCTTGGCCGCAGTGCGAGGCACGGCAGGGCGCAGCGCGATCAAATCCTCGGGCAGGGTAAAGTCAAAATCCGAAAGTTTCATCCGCTTTCTCTCGTCATATCCGGCACTGGCCGGCGAAAGATCTCGCGCAGGAAACCGGGGGCCAGCAGCGATAGCGGGTTCGCCGCCACCTGCACCTGCCCCGCAGTTCCGCCCAACGTAAAGGTCATGCCAAAAACCCCTTCGCCGGGCCGCGTCATCACTTGTCCAATTCCGTTCAGGAAATAGACCGGCGAGACGACGCCCTGAAAATCCAACACCGCATCGCGCGTGCTGTATGCGCCATCCAGCGATATGCCAAGCCCCGGCCCAACCGCAGCGCTGGAAAGCAGCGTCACGCCGCCCGGGCTGACCCGGAATGTCGCGTCGACCGTGTCGAACACCACCCCCTGCCCCGAGATCTGTTGGATCAACCCCAGAACCGAGGCCGCATCCAGCACCTGTGCCAGCGCGGGCGCATCCAGAATACGCAGACCGCGTGCGGAAAACTGGCCAAGATAATCCGATGCACCATCGGGCACCAAGGTCAGGGTAAAGCCCTCGCCTCGCGCCGCGCCTGACAGGCGCAAAGATTGCAGCAGCGCGCCTGCATCTGCGCCGGTGATCTGCACGCCTTGACGTCCGTTTTGCGTGAACACCGCCCCCTCAACGGCGACGCCGCCATTGATCCGCGCTGTAAAACGCCCCGAATAGCCGCCGGTCGGGTTGAAATCACCGCTGAGGTCGGTCAGCACCAGCCCGTCGAAAACTTCGAACTGATCCAGCCGCAGCGCAAGCGGCCCCGCATTGCCGGTTGTAGCGCCGCCCAGGGATTGCAGGCCGCTCAGGCGTACCGAGCCGCCACGCAGCGCTGTGCGCAACGGCCGCCCCTGCCCCTGCCCAGTCAATGTCATCGCTGAATTCAGCCATCCGTTCAATTGGATACGGTCAAACCGCGCCTCGGCCAAACCGCCCCCTTCCGCCATTGCAAGCTGTCCGCGCAAATCAAGACCGGGCGCCGAGAGCGTCAATGCCGAAACCTGCGCCGGGGTACTGAGTGTTCCCGTGACCTGCAAATTGCCGCGCGAGGCCGCCCCCTTTTGCCAGCCAAAGGCCCCCGCATTGATCGCAAGGCCCGCAAGGTCGCTGGTCAAACTGAAGGCAGGCGGCGCGCCGGGGATGATATCGACCTGCAACTGGCCCGGCGCAGCGCCCGACGTCGTCAGCGGCAGCTCGATCGCCAGCGCTTGCAGCAGCGCGTCCGACACAGCGACATCTGCCGTCACCTGCGATCCTGGCGTGCCAAAATTATGCTGCCACCGCGCCGTCGCATCCGCGCCATTGAGTTGCACGGGGCCGGACACGGCCACATGCGCGCGGTCAACATCAACGGATAGTACGTTTGATGTCAAATGCTTGCCCGGCACGATCTGGTCACTCGTGACATCTTGCATGGCGGCGGAAAAAGCGAAATCGACGCTGCCCGCAGGCATCGGCGTGTGCAGCGGAAAGGTCACCCAGCCCTGCATCTGCGCCCTGCCATCGGCCAAATCCACCGGCACATTCGCCTTGGTCATATAGCCAAAGGGCGGCAGATCCAGCACCGACAGCATCGCGGGGATTGTACCTTCGGCCTGCAAATCCAGCCGCGCGCCAACCGCGGGGCCATGCATATCCGCGATGGTAAAGGTCGACCCCGCCATATCCAGCGGCCCGCCGGTGGGCGCGGTCGCCGTGCCTTTGGTCACGCCGATCCCCAATCGGCCGGCGGTGATTTCAACAAAACCTTCGCTATCCTCGATCAACGGCAGTTGCGGCAAGCCGCGAATGTCCAGCGCGCGAAAGCCGGTCGACAGCGCCCAGGTGAACGGCCCATCATCCAGCTTTCGCAGCGACAGATGCGGGGACACGGCCTCGCCGCCCGACAGATTCGCCGCCATCCAGCGATGCGGCGCCGCCCGCATCGACTGCGGCCACAGCCCGACCAGACGTTCCGTCGGCAGGCGATCCATCTGGGCATCGACCATCAGGCTCCAACCATCGGGCGAGATTGCGACCGTGCCGTCGGCCTGCAGCAACCCGCCACTTTCATCGCGCAGCGACAGGCCCGCAATCTCGATCCGCAGCGGATCGAGCGTGACGCGAAAATCCGCAGCCGCTGCGGCAAGTTGCGCAGGCTCATCGTAAAAACCCGGCGGCGAGACGGTGATATCGTCCATCTCAAGCTGCGAGACGATCTGCTGCGGCAGTCCGGCCTGAAAATCCTGCAAATAGGTGGTGCCGCGCGCCGTATACGAGATCCAAGGCGCGCTGACCTGCATATGCTGCAATGCGACCCGCTGCGCCGCCGGATCATAGGACAGAGCCAGATCGAGGTTATCGAACCGCGCCCCCGGCGGCCCGACATCAGGCAACAGCGCGCCGCCGGGCACATTGAGCTGCGCCGACATAGCCGTCATCGCGCCACTCTCGCCCATTTCAATCTGCAACTCGCCCGAGAGTTTCGCGTCCAAAAGGCTCAGCACGCCCAGACCAGGGATCTCTTGCCCCAGATCCGCGGCCGCCGCATCCGTCACCCGCATCTGCGCAACTGCGGCCGGTGAATGGCGCGGGCTTTGATAGGTCAGCGCCAGCCGTGTCGCATAATCGCGCCCCGACAAGACCGCCGCATCCGCCGTCAGACGCGTATTTTGTGCATCCAGCACCATCCGCAATGTGCCGCCATCCAGCGTCAGACTACGCTCGCCGCGCAAATCCGTATAGCGCAGCACGACGCCCGCGATATCAACTTCGCGCAGGGCCTCGAAAATCGGGGCCTCGAAAATCTCGTCGAACTGTTGGAAAACGCTGGCAAATTCGGTGTAATTCAGGCCATTCGCTTGTGGCACCATGCCAAAATCAATCGCCAGAGCGCCATCCGCATTACGTGTCAGATCCACCTCGGCCGCAGCGCTTGTGATCCGTTGCACCAATAGCTCGCGCCGCAGGACCAACCCCCGCGGCGAAAGGTGCAGGTTGACCGCCGGAAGATGTGCAATGCGGCGATCCGCGCCGTCAAACACCGTCGCATCTGAAATCGTCACCACCGGATGCAGGTCGCGCTGCATATGCACGCTGAGGCCGCCAAAGGTGATCCGCCCCTCGCCCAAAGCCTCGCTGGCGATACTGGCCACCTCGTCGCGCAGCCAGCGCGGGGCGGCGACATCGCGGCCGATCGCATAGCCCAGCAGCAGCAGGCAAAGGCTGAACGCCACCCCAAGGCACAGGGCAACCGTCCCGCAACATAGCCCCCATAACCCAAAGCGTCGCCGAGGGGGCGCCTTGGGCCTGAGCGGCATGCGCTGCTCGACACGCGGTGGAGGGCATCGACCCGCCATATCACCTCAAACCTTGGCACCCGTTTTGGGGTTTTGTCTTTATCTTCACAGTCATAATCTTCGCAGGCTTCGACAGAAAATAAAACCAACTGAACCCAAAAGGCCAAAAATGCCCAAAGACCAGCCGATGACCCGCCTGCAAGCGGGCGATACTGCCCCCAATTTCACCCTTCCCGGCCATGACGGCAAAACCTATCACCTGTCGGATTTTCGCGGCCAGCGCGTGGTGCTGTTCTTTTACCCCGCCGATAACACCCCGACCTGCACGACCGAGAATGCGGAATTCGCCACCCACGCCGAGGCCTTTGCCGCCGCCGGTGTGCAATTGATCGGGATCAACCGCGACAGCCTTGCAAAGCACACGAAATTCGCGGCCAAGCTGGCGCTGCCTTTTCCGCTGCTGACAGATGAAGATGGCGCGGTGTCCGGGGCCTATGATGTCTGGCAAGAGAAATCGACCTTTGGCAAAACCTATATGGGAATCCTGCGCACGACATTTCTGATCGGCACCGATGGTCGTCTGGAAATGGTCTGGCCGGTCACGCGACTTGCCGGTCATGTTGACAGTGTTTTGACCAGCTGCCTTTCCAAAAACTAACCAAATGCTATCGAATCGTGCGTAAGTGCCCTTTGCGTCGGCGGATAGCCGCCGATACCGGCGTGGTTTGGCCGATCGGATGGAACCAAACCCTCGAAACGGTTGTCAGCCCCGCCCCTCGTTGCCTAACAGGTCTCAGGCAGTCGCAGCGACGGCACGCCACAGACGAAAAACGAGGGACCTGTGCGCTTACCGCTACGACACAGAATTCACGCCGCGCTTGAGCGTCATTTGCCCGAGCGTCGACTGTTCATTCGATCCGACACGCAGACGCGCTTTATCCGTCTGCGTCCCGTCACGCAGATTATCGCCATTACGGGCTGTAGCCTGCTGGTGGGATGGTCGGTGATCGCGACCTCGATCGTATTGATGGATGCGATCAGCGCCGGCAATTACCGCGCGCAGGCCGAACGCGACAAGATGCTCTATGAGGCGCGGCTCGAGGCGCTGTCATCCGAACGCGACAGCCGCGCGGTCGAGGCGATCGCCGCGCAAGAACGGTTCCAAGCCGCGCTGACGCAGGTCTCGCAGATGCAGACCGATCTGCTGACACTGGAAGACCAACGGGTCGAACTGGAATCGGGCCTTGCCGCGGTCCACGCCACGTTGCGCCGCACGGTGTCGGAACGCGACAGTGCCCGCAGTCAGTCCGCAAACCTTTTGGCCCAGATTGATGGCGCGCAAGATGTAACATCAGGCCCCTCGGACGAAGAGCTGACCAGCACGCTGGATATGATGTCAAATGCGCTGGCCGAAACCGCTGCACATCGCGATGCCTCTGACGCCACCGCCCAAACCGCCGCCATCAATGCCGCCGACCTCGAGCTGGAACTGCGCCTGATGCAAGAGCGCAACGGCGAGATCTTTAGCCAGTTGGAAGAAGCGATGCAGGTCTCGGTCGAGCCACTGTCGCGCATGTTCCGTGCCGCCGGCCTTGATCCAGACGATCTGATCAACCAGGTACGGCGCGGCTATTCGGGCCAGGGCGGACCGCTGACGCCGCTGCAATATTCCACCTCGGGCAGCGCAATCAACCCGGATGTCGAGCGTGCGAATCGCATTCTGGGGGCGCTGGACAATATCAATATGTATCGCACCGCCGTCGATCTGGTGCCCGTTGCACAGCCCTTTCGCAGCGGCGCGGCGCGGTTGACATCCAATTTTGGCACCCGCTGGAACCGCGCGCATGAGGGCCTTGATTTCGGCATGCCCATCGGCACGCCCGTCTATGCAACCGCCGAAGGCACCGTGACTTTTGCCGGATGGCAGTCGGGCTATGGGCGTATCGTTAAGATCCGTCATCAATTTGGCTTTGAAACACGTTACGCCCATTTGAACGAGATCAACGTGCGCGTGGGACAAAGGGTATCGCGCGGCGACCATATTGCTGATAGTGGTAACACAGGACGATCGACTGGCCCTCACCTGCACTACGAGGTGCGTGTGAACGGCGCGGCGCAAAATCCCCTTAATTACATAAGAGCTGGACGCGATGTTTTCTAAGAGCAAAATTAACGAACCCGGAAACAAAACACCTGAACAGGCCGCAACGCCCAGCCAACCCGCTGCAGCGACAACGCCTGCTCCGTCTTATTCCGCAGCCCCCGCGGTCAAGCCAAAGCCGCCGGCTTCGGTTCTGTCGTCGGATCTGCATATCACCGGCAATATCCGCACCAGCGGCGATGTTCAGATCGAAGGTCAGGTTGATGGCGACATCCGCGCCCATCTGCTGATCATCGGCGAAGGCGCAACCGTGCGCGGCGAGCTGATTGCCGATGATATCGTAATCAACGGTCGCATCGTGGGCCGCGTACGCGGCCTGAAAGTGCGCTTGACCTCGACCGCGCGTGTCGAAGGCGACATCATCCACAAGACGATCGCGATTGAATCGGGTGCCCATTTCGAGGGTTCGGTGCAGCGCCACGAAGACCCGATCACCGGCGAATCAAAGCAAAAAGCACTGGCGAAGCCCGTCGACGACCAAGGCGTCTAAACCCATCGAAAACGCCCGGCAGTTACGCTGCCGGGCGTTTTTCATTGCGCCTACCAGACACCGACGATCCCGCTGGCCGTGGTGCCCGTCGTCCAAACGCGCCGTACCCGCACCGGCAGCGGCACGCCCACCAAAATGGGCAGCGTCACAATCGCGCCGCCTTCCATCATCGTCACACGCACCGTGCCAGCCGTCGTCGCATAAAGCGCGCGGGGGAACACGCTTAGATCCGCCGTATTCGACGTGGTAATCGCGACCGCCTGCGCAGCCGGGCTTTCCAGCCCGCCGGACATGCTTTGGAAATAATCATTGGGCATCGGCCCCTCCTGCCTTTTGAAAACAGGGCAAGGATGGGGGCCGCGCCTTAAGATATCGGCAGCCTAGCGCGCGATGGTGTTGCGTTACTCGCCGCTGCCACGGCTGAGCAGATCAACCGGAATTTTCAAGTAACGACGACCGTTCGCCTCGGGCGCGGGCAATCTGCCACCGTTGATATTCACCTGCAGCGCATGGAGGATCAGTTTTGGCATCGGCAAGGTGGCATCACGCGCCTCGCGTGCGGCGATAAAGTCCTCGCGCGTTTTATAGCGCGACAGATGGACGTTCGTGGCAAGCTGCTCGGCAATCGAGGATTGCCACGTCACATCGCGTCCGGCGGGCATATAATCGTGGCCGGTAAAAAGGCGGGTCTCGGGCGGCAAGGCAAGGATCGCCTGCATCGACTCCCACAGCGCCGCCGCGCTGCCGCCGGGGAAATCCGCCCGCGCCGTGCCGCTGTCGGGCTGAAAGATCGTGTCATGGATAAAGGCCGCATCCCCAATGACATAGGTGATCGAGGCCAACGTATGCCCCGGTGAGTGCATGACATAGCCGGTAAGGCCACCGACGCTGAACGTGTCGCCTGCGTGGAACAGGTGATCCCATTGGCTGCCGTCTTGGGGGAAATCCGGCCAGTTATAGAAATCGGCCCACAGCTTTTGCACGCCGGTCACATAGGCGCCGGTCGCCATTGGCGCGCCCAGCTTTTCTTTCAGATAAGGCGCGGCAGAAAAGTGGTCGGCATGGGGATGCGTGTCCAAAATCCACGCGACGCTATAGCCGCGCTCGGCCACAAAACCCAAGATGCGATCGGCGTTTTCGGTCCAGGTTTGCCCGGACTTTTCATCGTAATCGTAAACGGGATCGATGATCACACAGGTTTTCGCGGCCGGGTCGGCCACGACATATTGCAGCGATCCGGTGCGTTTGTCGTGAAAGACAGTCACTTCGGGCGATGGGCTGAGGGTCGTCATGCAATCTTCTCAATATTCAGAAACTTATCGCACCATAGGTCGCACGAAAGACATTGCAACAAGATGAATGTCGCAGTGTCAGGACAGGATGACATATCCCATCTGTTTCGGGCGTGTTTAGAGAAAATTCTTCGCCAGCCGGAGGCTTAGGCCGCCAAGCGCGCGGCCAGATACTGCGCCACACGCTCTAGCATCACAGCACCGGTGGTGATCCGCCCAGCGGATGTGAACAGCCCATGCGCGTGATGCGGCAGGTGGATATGCTCGACTTCTGCCCCGGCCTGCGCCGCGGCTTCGGCATAGGCGATCCCCTCGTCCGCCAATGGATCGAGGCCGCAGGTCAGGATAAACATGGGGACAGCGGCGATATCACCGCGCAGGGGTGACAGACGCGGATCGCTGCGATCTTGCGGCGCGGGCGCATAGCTGTCGATGAACCACTCCATCCCGGCCGCAGCCAGTGAAAAGCCCGTCGCGACACGCGTATAGGACGGCGCGCGCTGCGCCAGATCGGTCACGGGATACAGCAGCACCTGCGCCAGTGGCTTTGCAATCCGACTATTGGTCAAGGCTGCCGCCAGATTACCGCCCGCGCTATCGCCGGCAAAGGCCAGCCGCGCGGGATCAATTGCCAGCGCATCCGCCTGCGCGATCAGCCAGTTTAGCGCCGCGACGCTATCGTCATAGGGAATCGGAAATGGGTGCTCGGGCGCAAGGCGGTAATCCACCGCAAAGACCGCAGCGCCGCTTTGGGCGGCAAGGTGCCGGCAAATCGTGTCATGCGTATCCAGCCCGCCCAACACCCAGCCGCCGCCATGCAAGAACAGCACCGCAGGCAGAACACCCGCGATGATCGGGCGGTATTCGCGGATGGTAATCTCGGCCCCAGATACGGCGATCCGATGATCCACGACCTGCGGCAGCGGCACATGCGGCAGGCCATTCAGGGCGCAGCTTTGCATATAGGCGCGTCGCGCATCAGGCAGCGGCATATCGGCGTAGGGGGTGGGCGCAGCCTCGCGATAGAGGCGCACCATATCGCGCGCGTCTTCGGCCACTTGATCCAATGGGATGATGCCCATCGCCCTATCCTCTTATCAATACGGATGATCGCCACTTTACGCCGCAGCGCCTGCGCGGAAAGGTGCAATCCATCCCTGTTCTATTCGCACCGGTGATTATGGTAAAACCGCCCTGCGCAATCCACAATGCACAGGGCGGTTTTACCAAGGTATTAGCCCGCGATGCGTTTCACTTCGCTGATCGCGATTGGCGTGCGCAGGTGAGTCTGGTCAGCTTCGGCGCGTGCATAGAGGCGATCCATCACGTCCCAGCCGCTTTCCACCTGACCAAAAGCGGCAAAGCCCAGACCGTCCGGCTGGCGCTTGCCGCCAAAATCCATGTCGGGATCTTCGTTCATCATGATAAAGAACTCGGCCCCCGAATTGCCCGGCTCATACCGCCCCATCGCCAGCGTGCCGCGGATGTGGTGCAGGCCAGTGTCGCGCGTCGTCTCGAGCGGGATTTTCGCGAAAGGCTGCGGGTCGTGCTCGCCCTTGGTGCGCCAGCCCCAATGCAGGGCCTGAATGTAATGGTCGCGCGGCGCTTCCTCGTTATGCGGGGTCACGATGCGGAACAGCGTCTGGTTGTTCAGCGCACCGCTGTCGACATATTGCAGGAAATTACCCGCCGAGATCGGCGCCTTGTCCAGATAAATGCGCAGGGTGATATCCCCTTCTTCGGTGCGCATCAGCACAAGCGGATTGGCCATGAAAGGCTCCTTCATTCATTCGTTCGTTTAGCCCAGCAGCGTAAACACCAACGGCACGACAACAGCCGTGGCCAAACCGTTCAACGCCATGCCAAGACCCGCAAAAGCCCCGGCAACCGCGCTGACCTGCATGGCGCGGGCGGTGGCAATGCCGTGGGCCGAGACGCCCATCGCAAAGCCGCGCGCCGCCGGATCACGCAGGCCGATACGGTTCATCAGCGGGCCTGCCACAACCGCGCCCAGCACACCAGTGATGATCGCAAGTGCCACGGTCAAAGACGGCAGGCCGCCGATGGCCTCCGACACGCCCACCGCAATGCCCGCCGTGATCGATTTGGGCACAAAAGAAAGCGCCATCGCCGGATCGACCCCCATCGCACTGGCGATCAGCCAGCCAGAGGCCGCCCCGACCGGCGCGCCAACCGCCAGCGCGCCCAGTACCGGCAGGGCCTGCTGACGGATCAGGCGGCGGGCGCGAAACAGCGAAACCGCAATCGCAACCGTCGCTGGCCCTAGCAGATAGGCAATCATCTGCGCCCCATCCAGATAGGTTTGGTAATCGGTGCCGGTGACCAGCAAGATCGCCACAATCACCGCAATCGAGATCAGCACTGGATTGACCACAGGATGAAAACCCGACCGGCGCGCAAGGCTTTGTGCACCGGCGAAAACGCCAACCGTCAGTGTCAGCCAGAAAAGGTCGATCATGCCCGACCTCGTTTTGACAGCCAAGCGAAGACAGCGGCAGTGACCAGCAGCGTGATCAAGGTCGAGCCCACAAGTGCCGCCACCATCGGCCACAGCTGCGGTGCAATCGCATCGAAATAAACGATGATGCCGACACCCCCCGGCACGAAGAACAGCCCCAGCACCGACAGCAACCGATCCGCGACTTTCACTGTTTCGCTTTGCTCGACCGCCGCATCGCCGGTGCGGCGCGCCTGGATCAGCAATAGCGCGAACAGCAGCACGATCCCGATCACCGGCGCCGACAATGGCCAGCCGGTCAATCGGATCACAATCTCGCCCACCAATTGGCAGGCGAGAATCACAAATAGGCCCTTTAACATCACGGTTCCTGAAATCGTAAAAAGGCCCACCGTGGCAGGCGGGCCGTAAATCTTAGCGTAGCTTTAGCGTCGAAAGGCCGATCAGCGCCAGCACCAACGCAATGATCCAGAACCGGATGACGATCTGCGATTCCGACCAGCCCTTTTTCTCGAAATGGTGGTGAATCGGCGCCATCAGGAAGATGCGTTTTCCGGTACGCTTGAAATACAGCACCTGAATGATCACCGACATCGCCTCGACCACGAACAGGCCGCCGACGACCGCCAGCACCAGCTCGTGTTTAACGACGATCGCGATCGCACCCAGTGCGCCGCCCAGCGCAAGGCTGCCGGTATCGCCCATGAACACGGCCGCAGGCGGCGCGTTATACCACAAGAACCCAAGGCCGGCCCCGATCAGCGCGGCGCAGAACACCACGATCTCGGCCGATCCCGGGACGTAATGCACGTCAAGATAGGTCGAAAAGTCGGCGCGTCCGACGAAATAAGCGATAATGCCAAAGGTGCCCGCCGCGATCATCACCGGCATGATCGCCAGCCCATCAAGACCATCGGTCAGGTTCACCGCATTCGCCGCGCCCACGATGACAATCGCGGCAAAGGGAATGAACAAAATGCCAAGGTTCAGCAGCAGCGATTTAAAGAACGGCACCGCCAGATGGTTCGCCATTGCATCGGGCTGGTAATAGCTGGCCCAGAATCCGGCAATGGCCGCGATCAAAAAGCCCAGCAGCAACCGCACACGACCCGAAAGCCCCGCCGTGGTTTGCTTACTGACCTTGGCATAGTCATCGACAAAGCCAATCGCCGCATAGCCCAGCGTGACGAACAGCACGACCCAGATAAAGGCATTGTCCCAGCGCGCCCATAGCAGCGTCGCCGCCACCACGCCGCCGATAATCAGCAGGCCGCCCATTGTGGGGGTGCCCGCCTTGACGAAATGCCCGGCGGGGCCGTCTTCGCGGATCGGTTGCCCCTTGCCCTGCACGCGGCGCAGGTGGTTGATCAGCGGACGGCCAAAGATGAACCCAATCAGCAACGCCGTGAAAAACGCCCCGCCCGCCCGGAACGTGATATAGCGGAACAGATTGAAGGGGCCGCTGCCATCGGACAGAGCTGTCAGCCAGTAAAGCATTGTTTTTCCTATTCCAAAGTCTCAGGCGGCGCGCAGCCAAGCTTGCGCAGCGCATCCACGATGATCGAGACACGGCTGCCTTTTGAACCTTTTACCAGCACCACATCGCCCGCATCTGCAATGCGGGTGATATGGGGCAAAATCTCTTCGGGGGTGGCCAGCCAATAGGCCCGCTCGGCGGGCAAAGCGGCGTGTAGCGCCTTCATCCTGGTGCCGACACAAACGATCAGATCGGCGGCCGTCAGGGCGTGATCCTCGGCAAGGGCGGCGTGCAGGGCCATCTCGTCGGGGCCGAGCTCCAGCATATCGCCCAACACGGCAACGCGTCGCCCGCGCGCCAGCCGCCCGACGCCGTCGACCGGCTCGGACAAGGCCAGCACATCCAGCGCCGCCGCCATCGAGGTCGGGTTCGCGTTATACGCGTCGTCGATCAGCTCGAAGGTGCGCCCCTCGCGCAGCGGATCAAGGCTGATGATCTGGCGCATACCGCGACCTGCAGGCGGTGCCCATTCGGCCAGCGCGACCAGTGCCCGCGCACGGTCCATGCCCAAAGCATCCGCCGCCGCGATCACCGCCAGTGCGTTCACCGCGAAATGGCGACCGGCGCTTGCGACCTTCATGTGAAAGGGCGTGCGCCATGCACGGCCTGATGCAACCGTGACACCGGCGCGCACGCGCAGATCGGTCAGGCGGTGGTGATTGCGGGGCGTCTCGCCAAAGGTGATGACCCGCGCGCCTTTGTCCTTTGCCGCAGCGATCAGGATCGGGGAAACCGCTAGATCGCCGTTCACGACAGCGGTGCCGCGCGGCAAAAGTCCCTCGAATATCGCCGCTTTCTCATGGGCGATGCCCTCGATACTGCCAAAGGCCTCGAAATGCGCGGCGGCGACGGTGGTGATGACGCCAACATGCGGCTGCACCATGCGCGACAGCGGCGCGATCTCGCCCGGATGGCTCATGCCCAGTTCGAGCACACCATATTCGGTGTCGGCGGGCATCCGCGCCAGCGTCAGCGGCACGCCCCAATGGTTGTTATAGCTGGCCTCAGACGCATGGGTGCGCCCCGCAGCCGCCAGCACGGTGCGCAGCATTTCCTTGGTCGAGGTTTTGCCGACCGATCCCGTGACCGCGACGATCTTCGCCTTGGTCCGCGCGCGCGCCGCACGGCCCATGGCCTCGAGCGCAGCCAGCACGTCATCAACAATCAGCAGCGGCGCGTTCGCGGGCAGACCCTCGGGCACGCGCGACACCAGCGCAGCAGCCGCACCCTTTTCCAGCGCGCTCGCAACAAAGTCATGGCCATCGCGCGCAGCGGCCAGCGCCACGAACAGATCGCCCGGCTGCAAAGTGCGGGTATCGATAGAGACACCCGTTACGGCAAAATCACGCGTCAGGCGCCCCCCCGTCGCGGCAGCGGCCTCGACCCCGGTCCAAAGCGCGCTCATATCAACCCCTCCAAGGCGGCAACCGCGATGCTTGCCTGTTCCACATCGTCAAACGGCAACACGTCATGACCCACGATCTGGCCCGATTCGTGGCCCTTGCCGCAGATGATCAGGGCATCGCCGGCCTCAAGCATATCAACGCCGCGCAAGATCGCCTCGGCGCGGTCGCCGACCTCTCGCACGTCGCAGCCGCCTTCGGCCACCGCGCCCGCCATCACAGCATCACGGATGGTTGCCGCGTCCTCGGTACGGGGATTGTCGTCGGTGACGATGACCATATCGGCAAAGCGTGCGGCGGCCGCGCCCATCAACGGGCGTTTCGTGCGGTCGCGGTCGCCCCCTGCCCCCACAATTGCCACAACGCGGCCCATCACATGCGGGCGGATCGCCTGTAGTACGGTTTCAATCGCATCGGGTGTATGCGCGAAATCGACAAAAACCGAGGCGCCATTGCCGCGCCGCGCTGCCAATTGCATCCGGCCACGCACCGTCGTCAGATGCGGGAAAGCCGCGAAAACATGCGCCGGATCATCGCCCGAGGCAATCGCAAGCCCCGCCGCCAGCAGCACATTTTCAGCCTGAAAACCGCCGATCAGATCAAGACGCTGCTGATAGGCCTGGCCGCGCCATTCAAACCGCAGATCCTGTCCCGTCGCATCGAACCTTTGCGCCACCAGCCGCATTCGCGCGCCGGGATTCTTGCCAACGCCCAATATCTCCTGCCCGCGATCTTCGGCCACGCGCGCGATATCCGCGCCTTTGGGGTCGTCAATATTGATCACCGCAATCCCATCTTCGGGCAGCAGGCGCGAAAACAGGCCCGCCTTTGCGTTGAAATAGGCGTCGAAGGTCTTGTGATAATCCAGATGATCTTGCGAAAAATTTGTGAAACCTGCGACAGACAGCATCACACCTTCCAGACGGCGCTGTTCGATCCCATGGGACGAAGCCTCCATCGCCGCATGGGTCACGCCCGCCTCTGCGGCCTCGGACAGGATACGCTGCAAGGTCAGCGCATCAGGTGTCGTATGCTTGAGCGGGAAATGCCAATCGCCATCCACACCCGTCGTGCCAATGTTAATCGCTTTGTGGCCTGCATATTGCCAAATCTGGCGCAAAAAGCTGGTGACCGAGGTCTTGCCATTCGTTCCTGTGACAGCGGCCATCATCGCTGGCTGCACGCCAAACCACAGGGCAGCGGCGCCCGCGACCGCGGCGCGGACATCGCGCATGACGACCAGGCCGACTTCTTGCCCGATCAGCGTATCGCCAATAATAGCCGCCCCGGCAGGGTCGGTGACAATTGCCGTCGCGCCGGCTTTCAGCGCCCGTTCGACAAAGCTTGCGCCATGCACCTGCGTTCCGGGCAATGCAGCAAACAGCATGCCGGGGCGCAGATCGCGACTATCAATGGCAATGCCGCTGACGCGTCGGGCCGAGCCTCGCGCCCCAGTTGCGCCATGCAGACCCAGCTCGGCCAGCGATTTGGTGATCTGCCCGTTTGGCATATGGCCCCCAACGATTCTATTAAGACCATTGCGCGATCAACGCGCGATGGCTGTTACACCCGATGAGGCCAAAAGCTCAACAGCAGGACGCACCCCCAGCAGCGGCGCGATGCGCCGGATGATCTCTGCCGTGACGGGAACCGTCGTCCAACCTGCGGTGCGTCGCGTCATCCCGGCGATATATTCCGAGGCCTCATCCAGCGTAATGACAAAGACATAGCGCGGATCATTCATCGGGAACGCGCCCGCAAAGGTCGCGATCACCTTGTCATCATAATAGCCACCGGTGGGACGCGGCTTGTCCGCCGATCCGGTTTTACCGCCAACTTCATAACCGGGCACATCCGCGAACGAGGCCGTGCCCGATGTCACCACAGCGCGCAGCATTTCGCGTACATCCTGCGAGGTGGCAGGGCTGATAATCGGCACGCCCTGCACATGCTCCTCAGTATGCAACAATGTCGGGCGCACCAGATGCCCACCATTCACCATCGTCGCATAGCCCGCAGCCAGATGGACGGGCGAGGACGAGAACCCATGCCCGTAAGAGGCGGTGATCGAGGTTAGCTCGCCCCAAGTACGCGGCAACAGCGGCACACCGGTCGCCGCCTCGCTCAGCTCCAGCGCCGTTGGCTGCAAAAAGCCAAGGCTGCCCAGAAAATTCCGCTGCCGCTCGGGCCCGATCAGCATGGCAAGGCGCGCCGATCCCACGTTCGAGGATTTCTCAATAATCCGGTGCACCGAATTCGTCGGGCCGTAATTGTCGAAATCGCTGATGCGGAAACGGCCAACAACCAGCGGGCTGCGCGTATCCAGCACGGTGTCTTGATTGACCAGCCCCAGTTCAATCGCCTGCGCCGCCGCGAAAATCTTAAAGACCGATCCAAGTTCATAGACCCCCTGCACCGCGCGATTGAACAGCGGGCTGTCGGATTGATCGCCCGTAGTCAGCACACGCGGGCGGTCATTGGGGTCGAAATCGGGCAGCGACGCCATGGCGATAATCTCGCCGGTATAGGCATCCATAATGATGCCGGACGCGCCTTTGGCGTTCAACATGGTCATGCCGCCGTAAAGCACCTCTTCGACAGCGGCTTGTACCGTCAGGTCGATCGACAGTTGCAACGGCTCGGCGGCCATGGCGGGATCACGCAGGCGGGCGTCAAAGAAACGCTCGACCCCCGCAACGCCGATCACCTCGGCCGAGGCGACGCCCTCGGACCCAAAGCCCGCGCCGCCCATGATATGGGCCGCAACCGGGCCGTTCGGATAAAGCCGCGTCTCGCGCGCGCCGAACAAAATGCCTGGATCGCCGATGTCATGCACCGCCTGGCGCTGTTCGGGCGAGATCTGGCGGCGAATCCACATGAAACGGCGCTCGGAATTGAAATCCTGATGCAGGCGCGCCTCATCCAGCTCGGGGAAAATACGCGCGAGTTCGCTTGCCGCGCGATCAGGATCGATCAACTGGTGCGGGTGGACATAGACCGAGGCGGTCTCGATATTCGTCGCCAGCAGACGGCCGTTGCGGTCGACAATATCGCCGCGCTGGCTGGTGATGACCGCGCCCGCGCCTGACGACATGGTCGGCTCGCCCGGATCGGTCGAAGCCAGCAGCGCCATGCGCCCGCCGACCATCACAAAGCCCATGACAAAGGCCGCCCCCAACACCAAAAGGCGCAGTTCCGCGCGTTGGCGGCCGTGGTCGCGTTCCTCTTCCTGACGCAGGCGCATATTCTCGCGCTGGATCGCGTCGGTGCTTTCGCCGCTTTCGCGCGCCTGCAAAATCCGGGCCAAGGGGCGTAGGGGTTTACGGATCATGGCAGAATTGCCTCTGTCACATTGGCTTCGGGAAGGATATCAAACCCGCCGGGCTGCGGCGTCGGCTGAACAGTCGGCGGCGGAAACGGGATCGTATCGATGCGGCCAAAGGTTTCCGGCATCATCGGAAGCAAGCCAAGCTCGCCAAAATTCAGCGCGACAAGTTCGGACAAACGGTCGGGACGGTTCAGATAGGCCCATTCGGCGCGCAGCATCGTATTGCGGCTATGGGTTGCGGCAATCTGATTGCGCAGACTGTTCACTTCGCGCTGCGCGGCCTGCGTCTGATAATTCTCGCGATAAGCCCAAAAGGCCAGCCCCATCACGAACAAAGCGATCGCGATATTGAGCAGCGCTCTCATCTGCGGCCACCGCGCGGTTTTGCGGGCTCCAGCGTGGGCATTCCGATCTCGCCCGGATCAAGCATCTCGGCGGGCGCATCAGTGCGCTTTGCAACACGCAGCAGCGCAGAACGCGAACGCGGATTCGCGGCGACTTCGTCATCGTCGGGCTGAATAGCCTTGCGCGTGACCAGCGTGAAAGCGGGCGGCGCGGATTGCACTTCGGGCGCATAGCGGCTGCCGCCGCCCACCGCACCCGCGCGCAGCTGCATGAACCGTTTGACCATCCGATCCTCGACCGAATGAAAGGTCACAACGGCCAGATAGCCACCTGGCTTCAAGATGCGTTCAGCGGCCGCAAGCCCATCATAAAGCTGGCGATATTCATCATTCACCGCGATACGCAGCGCCTGAAAGCTGCGCGTGGCGGGATGGCTTTGCCCCGGCTTTTGGCGCGGCAGGCAAGATGACACGATCTCGGCCAGCTCCAGCGTGCGCGTGATGGGACGCGCCTGCACAATCGCGCGGGCAATCCGGCGCGAGGCGCGCTCTTCGCCAAACAGGTACAGGATATTGGCCAGCTCTTCTTCGGGCAGCGTGTTGCACAGATCAGCCGCGGTCGGGCCGCTGTCGCCCATGCGCATATCCAGCGGGCCTTCCTTTTGAAAGGAAAAGCCGCGTTCAGCCTGGTCGATCTGCATCGACGAGACGCCCAGATCCAAAACGACGCCATCGACCATCTCGCCGACGATCTCGTCCATTTCGGAAAAAGTGCCAAGGCGCAGATCAACGCGATCCGGCATTGCGGCGCGCCAATCGGCGGACAGGGGGAACACGCTGGGGTCACGGTCGATGCCGATGACCTTATCCGCACCCGCCGCCAGCAGATCACGCGTATAGCCGCCCGCGCCAAAGGTACCATCCACCCAAACGCCCTGCACAGGCGCAACCGCCCGCACCAGCGGCTTGATCAGAACGGAAACATGCGGGGCGTCGTTGGCCATATCCTAGCCCTGCAGCAGCGACAGCGGGTCGAAATCATCGCCCTGCGTGGCAAGGAAGGCCTCGACCTCGGCCGTGATCGTATCGGCAAAGGTTTGGTTTTCCCAAATCTCGAAATGATCGCCCGCGCCGGTAAAGCGCAACTCGCCCTCGGCCAGACCCAGCTTGGCACGCTGATCCGACGGCATCACCGTGCGGCCGTCTTTGTCGACCTCAAGGCGCACCGATTGACCAAGGATCAAACGCGAGGCGATGCGGCGCCCGGGCGACCCCTGTGGCATTTTCTGAATGTCGTCAGCGATCTGGCGAAAAGCCGCAACGGTGTAAACGCGTAGGCAGTTCTTTAGGTGATCGCCATACAGCAGATAAAGTCCGGGGTTCGTGCCTGCGGCCCAATCGGGATCATGGCTTTCCAGCACACGGCGAAAATCGGCGGGAACAGACATGCGTCCCTTCCCGTCGATCTTTTGCACATATTCGCCGGTAAAGCTGACCAAAGCCGCACTACCCTTTCTTGTATGTCCCTCGTCCCGACATCTTTGCCTGGGCCGATTGTTTTGGCGGCCCTTTGCAAGACCACCGAAAATGAAAAAACGGACCGTGCCGCTGCCACCGCACGATCCGCCGATCACGTCCCTTACGGGGATGTCTGGCTGCACGCTCATCTCTGCGGATGACTGCTCGCTGCGCGCGCCGGATCTATTTTTACGTCCGACTTTTCGTCGTTTGCCGTCCGGGGCAGTTGGCCCGCCCTCATCTGACAGAAGTGTCGAAGCGCCTGTAGAAACCTGCCTCGATAGTGCCGGATATTTTGCGTCTTCCGGTCACCGCTGGATTGTGAAGGTCACTTTCGTGAACTGCTCGACCCTTCCTTGGGATCAGGAAATAGCATTGGGATTTCATGGAACGCAATGGGTTTTACTGGAATCTGCATAGGAACAGCCGCTGCCCCCTTGCGCCTATCCGCCGATCCGTGGAATCCGGCGCCCGAATCTGGCTGCATAAGGTAGCGAATCGCAGGCACCCCACCAGATATGGTGGATGCGGCATAAATGTCGCAGTGCGCAATTTGATGCATATTTTTCGAGGGGCTTGTCACGGCCGATTCGCGAAGCCGTGAACAGCATGTGAACATCAGCCCATCACCCAGCGTGCCCCAGCCAATCCCATTCAGACCAAGCGCAGCGATTCGCCGATGCCCCACCAATCCAGAAACCGCGCAAAAGGAAAAGCGGCCAGCCCATTCGGCCAGCCGCCCAGATGTCTTACGCGCCTTTTGCGCAACAGATCAGGCCATGCCGCCCCGCACCAAACCAGCGGCCAATTGCGCAAAAGCATCCGCCATCACCCCATCGCCCAGTGCGACGGGACGCCCGGCATCACCCGCAAGGCGGGTCTCAAGGTCAATCGGCAATTGCGCCAGCAGCGGCAGACCCAGATTCTGTGCCTCGGCCGCCACACCGCCATGGCCGAAAATATGGCTTTCATGGCCGCAATTGGGACAGGTGAAATGGGACATGTTTTCGATCAGACCCAGAACAGGCGTGTGCAAGGTGTTGAACATGTCGATGGCCTTGCGCGCGTCGATCAGCGCCACGTCCTGCGGCGTGGACACAACAATCGCCCCCGTCAGCCGCGTGCGTTGCGACAAAGTCATCTGCACATCGCCGGTGCCGGGGGGCAGATCGACCAGCAGCACGTCCAACTCGCCCCAAGCGACTTGCCCCAACATCTGTTGCAGCGCGCCCATCAGCATAGGGCCGCGCCAGGCGACAGCCTTACCGGGCGCGACCAGCAGGCCCAGCGACATCATCGTCACGCCATGCGCCTGCACCGGGATCATCGTCTTGCCATCGGGAGACGCAGGCTTGCGGTGCTCGCCCATCATCAGCGGCTGCGAGGGGCCATAGATATCGGCGTCCAGCAGACCGACCCGACGCCCCGCCCGCGCCAGCGCCACAGCAAGATTTGCGGTGACGGTCGATTTTCCGACACCCCCCTTGCCCGAACCGATGGCGATAATGCTTTTGATCCCGGCCACCGGTTGTGGCCCCGCAGGCTGTGCGGTGGGGTGGCGCCCCACCTTTAATGTCGGCGCGCCGCGCGCCGCCGTCAGCACTACGTTTACCTTTTGCACGCCCGGCAGCGCGGCAAGGACAGCCTCGGCGGCGGCGGGCACAGCGGCAAAGCGTTCGGCCATGGCGGCATCGGCCACCTCGATCACGAAACGCACCTCGCCCTCGACCAGGGCCAGCGCGCGCACCAGATCACGCGTGATCAGATCGCCACCGTCCGGCAGGGCCACTTGGCGCAGCGCCTCTAGAATCACATCTTTCGTCAGCGCCATTTTCACCCCCAAGTCTTAACAGGTCGGGAATCGCCCGGGGCGATCCGTTATGCAATCACTGATGCCACCCGTTTGGGGCGCGCAGCAAGGCCGCAGCAAAGTCACGGGACCGTCATAATCGACGGCTAGAATGCCAGGCCCCTATCCGATATCGGTGGCAAATATTAACTTTGCCCAAAAAAAGGGCAATAATCCCCTGTGAATGCGCAGCTTGATAGCATCCTATTTCTGGAAAACCCGCAAGAGCGCTTTGCCAGTAAAATAAGGCGCTTGCGGCCTATGCATCCAGCGCATGGCGGCCTTGTAAAGGCGTCGATTGTGCGGGCCGTCAATTCGTTTACATATGGTCTCAAGCAAGGGCGCTAACGAAACAGGCAAGCAGCCAGATCGAAAGCGCCAAGGCAAACATCTCCCGGAGCTCTCTCTCCTCCTCCCTCGAGAGACCCGTGGACCCGCAACCTGCGCCTCCTCCTCCCATCGCAGGTTGCCACAAGACGGTGGCGTCACCTCCTCCCGGCGCCACCGTCTCGTATTTTCTAAAACCCCAAATACGCAAAAGACATCTGCTGGAACGCTGGCTTGCGTTTTCAATATGAATGGCATTCTGTTTCATAAGCTTCGCATACGCGGGGCCGATGACGACAGGACTATTCATGCGCGCCTCGCTTTTCCCGCCTGCCATCCTTGCCGCGCTGATCGGCTATGGATCAACCATCGCCCTGGTTCTGGCCGCTGCGCAGGCCCTGGGCGCAACGCCTGAACAGACGCAATCTTGGGTTTTCGCGCTTTGCCTTGGCAAGGCGGCAGGCAGCGTGATTCTATCGGTGTGGACGCGCATCCCAACCGTTCTAGCCTGGTCGACCCCCGGCGCCGCGCTGATTGCGGCAACCGAGGGGATCACCATGGCCGAGGGCGTCGGCGCCTTTATCCTTGTGGGCCTGCTGATTGCCTTGACGGGTATTGTGCGCCCATTGGGGCGTCTGATCGCCATGATCCCTGATTCTATCGCAGGCGCGATGCTGGCGGGGGTGCTGCTGCCATTCTGCCTGCAAGTGACCGGCGCGCTGTCGGCCGCACCGCTGGTCGTGGGCGTGATGCTGGTGGTGTATCTGATCATGCGGCTGATCAATGCGGCATCGGCGGTGCTGGTCGCATTGGTTGCAGGACTGCTGGCGGCAGCGCTCTCGGGGCAGATTACCCTGCCCACGCAGGGTTTCGCCCTTCCCCATCTAGTGTTCATCACGCCCAGCTTTAACCTTGGCACCGTCTTTGGCCTGGCGCTGCCCCTCTATATTGTCACGATGGCGGCGCAAAACTTGCCCGGTTTCGCCGTGCAGCGCGCCGCAGGCTATGAGCCGCAGGTCGGGCGCAGCCTGCTGGTCACCGGCGCAGGATCGGCCATCACGGGCCTGTTCGGCGCGCATACGCATAATATGGCCGCGATTACCGCCGCGATTTGCATGGACCCCGCAACCCACCCAGACCCCGCCCAGCGCTGGAAGGTCGCCTTGCCCTATGGCGCGCTGTGGCTGATCCTGGCTTTGTCCGGCCCGTGGCTGATCACCTTGCTGCAAGGCCTGCCGCCGCAATTGCTGGCGGCGGTCGTCGCGCTGGGGCTGCTTGCACCTTTAGCTGGCGCTTTGGGCACAGCAATGGCAAAGGCAGATGAAAGATTGGCGGCCACCGTCACAATCGTTGTCGCCGCCAGTGGCGTCAGCTTTTTCGGCGTTGGCGCTGCCTTTTGGGGCCTCATAGCGGGGCTAATTGTCCATGCCAGCGATGTAACGACCAGAAAGACCCGTAAATGACGATCGCCGTATTCTTTGCCGTTTTGGCTTTTGCCGTTGTGAATTCGATCACGCCGGGGCCGAACAACCTGATGGTTATGGCATCAGGCGCGAATTTTGGCCTCAAGCGCACATGGCCGCATCTGTGGGGCATCACGCTGGGCTTTGCCGTGATGGTCTTTACCCTTGGCATCGCGCTGGCGGGGATCACCGCCATCATGCCGACGCTGCATGTGATCCTGAAAGTCGCGGCCGTGGCTTACATGGTCTATCTGGCGTGGAAAATCGCCAATGCCGCACCGGTTGACGATACGGTCAGCACCGCGCAGCCGCTGACCTTTTTGCAAGCCGCCGCCTTCCAATGGGTGAACCCAAAGGCATGGGCGGGCGCCGTGACCGCCGTGGCAGCCTATGCCCCCAGCGGATCGTTCATCAGCACGTTCTGGGTCGGGATCGCCTTTATCATCGCGGCGCTGCCCTCGGTCACGCTGTGGTGCGTCGCGGGGCAGGAAATGCGCCGCCTGCTGAACACGCCGGCCCGCCTGCGCGCGTTCAACATTACCATGGCGGTGTTATTGCTGCTGTCGCTGATCCCGATCCTGATGCTGTAATCAGAACGGGATGTCGTCAGCCTGTGCAGCGGGGACCAGGAAATGCGCCATCAGGTGCTTTTCCCCCGCCTTGTCAAAGGCCACCATCACCTTGCCCGCATCCAGCGCCGTGACCGCACCATAGCCGAACTTTTGGTGGAACACGCGCTGGCCCAGTTCGAACACCGGGCTGGCCACCGCATCAATCACCACATTACGGGCGGATTTCATCCCGCCCGCGCCGCGCTGAACGCTGCGTGACTGCATCCGCTGCCAGCCGGGGGAATTATAGACATCGGCCTTTGCGGCACGTTCCTCGACCTGCGCGGGGCTAGAACTGGCGGCTCCGTAATGGCCGTTGTTCAGCGTTGGCGGTGTCAGCACCTCGACATCATCATGCGGCAACTCGTCGATAAAGCGCGAGGGCAGCATCGACTGCCGTTGCCCATGGAAGAACCGCGTCGCGGCGAAACTGATGATCGCCACCCGCTCGGCGCGTGTGATGCCGACATAGGCCAGACGGCGTTCCTCCTCGAGCGCGGCAAGCCCGCTTTCGTCCAGCGATCTTTGCGAGGGGAAAATCCCGTCCTCCCACCCCGGCAGGAAGACGACGGGAAACTCCAGCCCCTTGGCCGCATGCAGCGTCATGATCGAGATTTGCGGCTGGCTATCGTCCGATTCGTTTTCCGCCACCAGCGAGACATGCTCAAGGAAACCTTGCATATTCTCGAAATTATCCAGCGACTTGACCAATTCTTTCAGGTTCTCCAGCCGCCCCTCGGCGTCGGGGGTCTTCTCGTTCTGCCACATAGTCGTGTAGCCAGAACCGTCGAGGATCTCTTCCGCAATCTCGATATGCGACCGGCCCGCCAGTACGGCATCATGCCAGCGGTAGAACTGCTGCACGAGCCCGCCCAGCGAGGCAAGGGCCTTACCGCCCAGCAGGCGCTGTTCCACCACAACCCCCGCCGCATCCAACAGCGACATGCCACGCTCGCGCGCGGTGCGTTGGATGGTCTGCACCGCCTTTTCTCCAAGGCCGCGCTTGGGCGTATTCACGATCCGCTCGAACGCCAGATCGTCGGTGGATGAGACCGCCAGCCGGAAATAGGCCATCGCATCGCGAATCTCGAGCCGTTCATAGAAACGCGGGCCGCCGATGACGCGATAGGGCAGACCAATCGCCAAAAAGCGATCCTCGAACCCGCGCATTTGGTGCGACGCGCGCACCAAAATCGCCATATCATCCAGTTCGAACGGGCCAATGCCGCGCGTGCCGCGTTGCAGGGCCTCGATCTCTTCGCCGACCCAGCGCGCCTCTTCCTCGTTATCCCAGTGGCCGATCAGACGGACCTTTTCGCCCATATAGGACTGCGTCCACAGCGTCTTGCCCAGCCGCCCGCCGTTCTTGGCAATCACGCCCGAGGCTGCCGCCAGAATATGTCCGGTCGAGCGGTAGTTCTGCTCCAGCCGGATCACCGTCGCGCCGGGGAAGTCGCGTTCAAACCGCAAAATATTGCCCACCTCGGCGCCGCGCCAGCCATAGATCGACTGGTCATCATCGCCGACGCAGCAGATATTGCTATGCCCGCCCGCGAGCAGGCGCAGCCACAGATATTGCGCCACATTGGTATCTTGGTATTCGTCGACGAGGATGTATTTGAAATCCTGCTGGTATTTCTGCAGCACATCGGGATACTTTTGGAAAATGCGCACCATATGCATCAGCAGGTCGCCAAAATCGACCGCGTTCAATTGGCGCAGGCGTTCCTGATATTCGGCGTATAGCCGCATCGCGCGCCCGTCATAAAAGCTGGCATCCGAGGTCGGAATGCTATCAGGCGCGATCGCCTTGTTCTTCCAGCCGTCGATGACATTGGCCAAAGCCCGCGCGGGCCAGCGTTTTTCGTCAATATTGGCGGCGATGATCAACTGCTTCATCAGGCGCAATTGATCATCCGAATCCAGAATCGTGAAATCGGGGCGCAGGCCGACCAGTTCCGCATGGCGGCGCAGCAGCTTGACACAGACCGAGTGGAAGGTGCCCAGCCACGCCATCCCTTCGGCCTGATCGCCCAGCATCGCATTGATGCGCAACCGCATCTCGCGCGCGGCTTTATTGGTAAAGGTCACCGCCAGAATTTGGCGCGGATAGGCGCGCTGCGTGTTCAGGATATGCACGATCCGCGCCGTCAGCGCCCGCGTTTTGCCCGTTCCCGCCCCCGCCAGCATCAGCACCGGCCCGTCCAATGTCTCGACCGCCGCGCGCTGCGCGGGGTTCAGCCCCTCAAGATAGGGCGAGGGGCGCACGCCCATGGCGCGCTGCGAAAGGCTGATATTGGGGCTATTCTCGGTCATGGCTGCACCATATCCAAGCGCGCCATGGCTGGAAAGCCCCATGTTCCCGTTCCGTTCGAATTCGCTTGCAAAAGGTGAACATGGGCAAAATTCGCGCGATTGGTTCATCAATCTTACCAAAACGTCGCAATTTCATTGCGGACGCTGCGGAAACTTCCTACGCATAGCGCAACTGCAATGGGGAGGCAGACAGAAATGGCCGAATTTCAAAAGATTCTGGTAGCAAATCGGGGCGAGATCGCGATCCGCGTCATGCGGGCCGCGAACGAGATGGGCAAGAAAACCGTCGCCGTCTACGCCGAGGAGGACAAGCTGGGCCTGCACCGCTTTAAGGCGGATGAGGCCTATCGCATCGGCGAGGGCCTTGGCCCCGTGCAGGCCTATCTGTCGATCCCCGAGATTATCCGCGTTGCCAAAATGTCCGGCGCCGATGCGATCCATCCCGGCTATGGCCTCTTGTCCGAGAATCCCGAATTCGTCGAAGCCTGCGACGCGGCCGGCATCACCTTTATCGGCCCCAAGGCCGAGACGATGCGCGCGCTGGGGGATAAGGCCTCGGCCCGCAAAGTGGCGGTTGCCGCAGGCGTGCCGGTCATCCCCGCAACCGAAGTGCTGGGCGAGGACATCGACGCCGTCCGCGACGAGGCCGCGGCAATCGGCTATCCGCTGATGCTGAAAGCCTCGTGGGGTGGCGGCGGTCGCGGTATGCGCCCGATCAACGGCCCCGAGGAACTGGCTGAAAAGGTGCGCGAAGGCCGCCGCGAGGCCGAAGCCGCTTTTGGTAATGGCGAGGGTTATCTGGAAAAGATGATCCTGCGCGCCCGCCACGTCGAGGTGCAGATCCTGGGCGACAAGCATGGCCAAATCTATCACCTGTGGGAGCGCGATTGCTCGGTCCAGCGCCGCAACCAAAAGGTGGTCGAGCGCGCCCCCGCCCCCTACCTGACCCAGGAACAGCGCGAAGAGATCTGTGATCTTGGCCGCCGCATTTGCCAACATGTGAACTATGAATGCGCCGGCACGGTCGAATTCCTTATGGATATGGACAGCGGCAAATTCTACTTCATCGAGGTGAACCCCCGCGTGCAGGTCGAGCACACCGTGACCGAGGAAGTCACCGGCATCGACATCGTCCGCGCGCAAATCCTGATTGCCGAGGGTAAGTCGCTGGCAGATGCCACGGGCGCCGCATCGCAGGCCGATGTGCAGCTCAAGGGTCATGCGCTGCAATGCCGCGTCACCACTGAGGACCCGCTGAACAACTTTATCCCCGATTATGGCCGTATCCAGATGTATCGCAGCGCCACCGGTGCGGGCATCCGGCTGGATGGCGGCACCGCCTATTCCGGCGCGGTCATCACGCGCTATTACGATTCGCTGCTGACCAAGGTGACGGCGCGCGGCCAGACGCCCGAAATGGCGATCGCCCGCATGGACCGCGCCCTGCGCGAATTCCGCATTCGCGGCGTCTCGACCAATATTGATTTCGTGATCAACCTGCTGAAGCACCCCGTCTTCCTTGGCAATGAATATACCACGAAGTTCATCGACACGACGCCCGACCTCTACCATTTCAAAAAGCGCAAAGACCGCGCGACGAAACTGCTGACCTATATCGCGGATATCACCGTCAACGGTCACCCCGAGACCAAGGGCCGCCCCCGCCCCGCCGATATCAAACTGCCCCGCGTACCCAAGGTGTCCATTGACGCGCCGCCCGCCGGAACGCGCCAGCTGCTGGACAGTGAGGGGCCAAAGGCCGTTGCCGATTGGATGCTGAAACAAAAGCGGCTGCTGATCACCGACACGACGATGCGCGACGGGCACCAGTCACTGCTGGCCACAAGGATGCGCTCGATCGACATGATCCGCATCGCGCCGACCTATGCGCATAAGATGTCTGAACTGTTCTCGGTCGAATGCTGGGGCGGCGCGACATTCGATGTGGCCTTCCGCTTTTTGCAAGAGGACCCGTGGCAGCGCCTGCGCGATATCCGCGCCAAAATGCCCAATGTGCTGACACAGATGCTGCTGCGCGCCAGCAATGGCGTGGGTTACACCAACTATCCCGACAACGTCGTGCAGTTCTTTGTGAAACAGGCGGCGGAAACCGGCGTTGATGTGTTCCGCGTGTTTGACAGCCTGAACTGGGTCGAAAACATGCGCGTCGCGATGGATGCGGTTGTCGACAGCAATAAAATCCTCGAAGCCTCGATCTGCTATACCGGCGATATGCTGGACAGTGCGCGACCCAAATACGACCTGAAATACTATGTCGCCATGGCCAAGGAACTCGAGGCCGCAGGCGCGCATGTGCTGGGGATCAAGGATATGGCGGGCCTGTTGAAACCCGCCGCTGCCGCCCAGCTTGTCCGCGTGCTGAAGGAAGAAGTTTCGCTGCCGATCCACCTGCATACGCATGATACCTCAGGCGCCTCGATCGCGACGATCATGGCGGCCAGCGCCGCGGGCGTTGATGCGGTTGACGCGGCGATGGATGCGTTTTCGGGCAATACCTCGCAGCCGACTTTGGGCTCGATCGTCGAGGCGATGCGCGGCACCGAACGCGACACCGCGCTGGATGTCGAGGCGATCCGCGACATTTCCAATTATTGGGAACAGGTCCGCGCACAATATGCCGCGTTCGAATCCGGCCTGCAGGCCCCCGCCTCCGAGGTTTACTTGCATGAAATGCCCGGCGGCCAGTTCACCAATCTCAAGGCGCAGGCCCGCAGCCTTGGCCTTGAGGAACGTTGGCACGAGGTCGCCAAGACCTATGCCGAGGTGAACCGTATGTTCGGCGATATCGTCAAGGTGACGCCCTCGTCCAAGGTCGTCGGTGACATGGCGCTGATGATGGTGGCGCAGGGCCTGACCCGCACGCAGGTCGAGGACCCCGCCGTCGAGGTCGCCTTCCCCGATTCGGTCGTCGATATGATGCGCGGCAATCTGGGTCAGCCCCCCGGCGGCTGGCCGGTCGAATTGCAGGCCAAGATCCTGAAAGGCGAAGCGCCTATGCTGGATCGCCCCGGCGCATCCATGCCGCCGGTCGATCTGGAGGGCGTGCGCGCCAAACTCTCGGCAGAACTCGAGGGGCGCAAGATCGATGACGAGGATCTGAACAGCTATCTGATGTATCCCAAGGTCTTCCTGGATTACATGGGCCGCCACCGCAACTATGGCCCCGTCCGCACGCTGCCGACTGAGACGTTTTTCTATGGCATGCGTCCGGGCGACGAGATTTCGGTCGAGATTGACCCCGGCAAGACGCTGGAAGTGCGCCTGCAAGCCGTGGCCGAGACGACCGAGGAAGGCGACGTAAAGGTCTTCTTCGAATTGAACGGTCTGCCCCGCACCGTGCGCATTGCCGACCGCACCAAGGTCAGCACGCTGATCGCACGGCCCAAGGCCACGGCAGGCAATCCGAACCAGATCGGCGCGCCGATGCCGGGCGTCGTGGCCACCATCGCGGCGCAGGTCGGCAAACCCGTCAAGGCGGGCGATCTGCTGCTGACGATCGAGGCGATGAAGATGGAAACCGGCATCCACGCCGAACGCGACGGCGTGATCAAGGCGGTGCACGTCGGCCCCGGTAGCCAAATCGACGCCAAAGACCTGCTGATCGAGCTGGAATAACCCCAAAGACCCGCGCCGCCCCCTGCGGTGCGGGTTTTCATTTCGCCCAATTGCGCGGCATTTCGCCCGAGGTTGCAGCGCTTGACACTGTGCGGTTTGTCCACGACCCTTCAGGATAGGAGGAGGCTGCGACCGCTAACAGGCGCAGTCCGACGTATTGCTTGTCCGCGCGGGCCCGGCCCCGCGGATTTACCGGGGGACCTATGATCATCAAAACCTATCCGCCAAGCCAAGATCTGGCGGACAACGCCCATGCCAATAAGGCAACCTATGACCAGATGTATGCCGCATCGGTCAGCGACCCCGACACATTTTGGGGACATCAGGCCCAGCGCCTTGATTGGATCAAACCATTCAGCCGCGTGAAAAACACCAGCTTTGCTCCCAGGGCGGTGAATATCGAATGGTTTGGCGATGGCACGCTGAATGTCGCGGCGAACTGCATTGATCGCCATCTGGTCGACAAGGCGGATCAGACTGCAATCATCTGGGTGCCCGATGATCCCGGTGCCGATGCCCAGCATATCACATACCGCGACCTGTTTGAAAACGTGGGCCGGATGTCGAACGTGCTGAAAGGTCTGGGCGTCAAACGCGGCGACCGTGTGATCCTCTATATGCCGATGGTGCCCGAGGCCGCCTATGCCATGCTGGCCTGCGCCCGTATTGGCGCGATCCACTCGGTTGTTTTTGCGGGTTTCTCGCCCGATTCGCTGGGCGCGCGCGTCAATGGCTCGGGCGCAAAGCTGGTGGTCACCACCGATTACGCCCCGCGCGGCGGCCGCAAGACGCCGCTGAAATCGAACGCCGATGCCGCCTTGCTGCACTGCGATGACGATGTGAAAATGCTGGTGGTCAAACGCACAGGCGATCAGATCTCGTGGCTTGAGGGGCGCGATTACGATTACAACGCCCTTGCAGCGAGCGCCTCGCCCTATTGCACGCCCGCAGAGATGGGCGCAGAAGATCCGCTGTTCATCCTTTATACATCCGGCTCGACCGGTCAGCCCAAGGGCGTCGTGCATACCACCGGCGGCTATCTGACCTATGCCGCGATGACCCATGAATACACCTTCGACTATAAACCGGGCGAGGTTTACTGGTGCACCGCCGATGTCGGCTGGGTCACGGGGCACAGCTATCTGGTTTACGGCCCGCTGGCGAATGGCGCGACGACCCTGATGTTCGAAGGGATTCCAACCTATCCGGACGCGGGCCGCAGCTGGCAGATCGTGCAAGATCACAAGGTCAGCATCTATTACACCGCGCCCACCGCGATCCGCGCGCTGATGGCGCATGGCGACGGGCCGGTGCAGGGGTATGACCTGTCCTCGCTGCGCATCCTTGGCACCGTGGGCGAGCCGATCAACCCCGAGGCGTGGAACTGGTTCAACGAGACGATCGGCAAGGGCAATTGCCCCATCGTCGATACATGGTGGCAGACTGAAACCGGCGGCCATCTGATCACTCCGCTGCCCGGCGCGACCCCGACCAAGCCGGGATCTGCTACGCTGCCATTCTTTGGCGTGCAGCCGGTGATCCTTGATCCGACCAGCGGCGCCGAACAAACCGATGTGGCCGCCGAGGGCGTGCTGTGTATCAAAGACAGCTGGCCCGGCCAGATGCGCACGATCTGGGGCGATCATGCGCGGTTCGAAAAGACCTATTTCAGTGATTACAAAGGCTATTACTTTACCGGCGATGGCTGTCGCCGCGATGAGGATGGCTATTATTGGATCACCGGCCGCGTCGATGACGTGATCAACGTCTCGGGCCACCGTATGGGCACCGCCGAGGTCGAAAGCGCGCTGGTTGCCCATCCCGCCGTCGCCGAAACCGCCGTGGTCGGCTATCCGCATGCGATCAAAGGTCAGGGCATCTATGCCTATGTGACGCTGATGAACGGCGAAGAACCCTCGGACGATCTGCGCAAAGACCTGATCAAATGGGTACGCGCCGAGATCGGCCCAATTGCCACCCCCGATCTGATCCAATGGGCCCCCGGCCTGCCCAAAACCCGTTCAGGCAAGATCATGCGCCGCATTCTGCGCAAGATTGCCGAAAACGACTTTGGCAGCTTGGGCGATACATCGACCTTGGCCGATCCGTCGGTTGTGGAGGATCTGATCGAAAACCGCATGAATCGCGGTTGAGCAATACGGGCGGGCTGCCTAGCGGCCCGCCGCCATCAATTCGCGCGCGGCGATGCGCATCGCCTCGCTGACCGGCTCGCGCGAGAGCATGCGGGCGATTTCCTCGACCCGCGCGTCTTCATCCAGTGGCACGACCCGCGATGTTGTCACACCATCCGTCACATGCTTTTCGACGCGCCAATGATGCGCACCCAGTGCGGCGACCTGCGGGCTGTGCGTGACGACCAGCACCTGACCGCCCTCAGCTAGCGCGCGCAGACGGCGGCCCACCGCGTCCGCCGTGCCGCCGCCAACGCCGCGGTCAATCTCGTCAAAAATCATCGTGAGGCCGGTCTGATCTTTGGTCAGACAAACCTTTAGCGCCAGCAGAAAACGGCTAAGCTCGCCGCCCGATGCAACTTTGCTCAGGGGGCCCGCAGGTGCGCCGGGGTTGGTGGCGGCAATAAATGTCACCTCGTCCATGCCATCGGGGCCACGCGACGCAGGTGCGATTTCGACGAAAAAGCGCGCCCGCTCCATCCGTAGGGGGGCAAGCTCGGCCTCGATCATCGTGGCAAGGCGCGCGCCCTCGCGCTGGCGCAGCGCGGTCAGGCGGGTAGCGGCGGCGTCATAGGCTTTCTGGGCGGTGCTGAGGGCGGCGGCCAGCTCGGCATCCTGCGCCTCGGCGCTGTCCAGATCATTCAGCCGTCCCGCCAGCGTTTCCGCCAGCACCGGCAATTCATCCGCCAGCACATTATGCTTGCGGGCAAGCGCGCGAATGGCAAACAGCCGCTCTTCGATTTGCTCAAGACGCATCGGGTCGAACGACAGCGCATCCAGACAGGTCTCGATCCCCTGCTCGGCCTCGCCCAAGGCATCGAGCGCCCGTGCCAGCGCATCCAGCGCGCTATCCAGCCGTCCCTCGGCTTGACCCGCGGCATCGTCCAGCCAGCGGATCGCATTGGCGACTAGCCCTTCGGCCCCGTCGGACGAAATCGCCTGACGCGCGCGGGAAATATCATCGCCAATGCGCGCAGCCGCCTGCATCAGGCGGCGTGCAGTGTCCAACTCCTGCTCTTCGCCCGTCTGCGGTTCCAGCTTTTGCAGCTCGGCCACGGCATGGCGCAGAAAATCCTCTTCGGCGGCAAGGGCGGCGCGTTCGGCAGCAAGGCTGGCCGCGCGCTGCGACAGGCGGCGCAGATCGGTCCAAGCGGCGCGGACCTCGGCCAGCAATGGCTCGGCAACGGCGAATTGATCCAGCAACTGCCGATGCATTTTCACATCCAACAACCCGCGGTCGTCCTGCTGGCCGTGCAATTCGATCAGATGGTCGGCAAGGGCGCGCAGCACCTCGGCCCCGGCGCGGCGATCATTAACCCAGGCCTGTTTGCGGCCATCGGGACTGGCGGTGCGGCGCAAGATCAGCTCGTCGGTGTCGTCCCAACCTGCCTCGGTCAGGATCGCACGTGCCGGATGGCCCGCTGGCAAATCAAACAAGGCGGTGACCTCGGCGCGATCCGCGCCCTGTCGCACAACCTCGGCCCGGCCGCGCCAACCCAGCACAAACCCCAAAGCATCGAGCAAAATGGATTTGCCCGCCCCTGTCTCGCCCGTCAGCACATTCAGCCCCGGCTGGAACGCAAGGTCCAGCCGGTCGATGATGACCATATCGCGGATTTCAAGGGCGCGCAGCATCCCCGCGCGTTACATCCACTCGCCGCGCACGACCTGACGATAGATCGCGACCAGCCAGTTATCTCCAGACGCCTCGGGCGACAGACCGCGCCCGGTCAGCAGCGCATAGGCATCTGCATAGAAAGGTGTCGATTGATAGTTATGGCCCAGAATCGCGGCAGCGGATCTTGCCTCGTCGGTTAGACCAAGGGCCATATAGGCCTCGACCAGACGCATCAACGCCTCGGGCGTGTAGGTAGTGGTCTGGAAATCCTCGACAACAACGCGGAAACGGCTGATCGCTGCGGTAAAGTTGCCACGGCTCAGGTAATACCGCCCGACTTCCATTTCTTTGCCAGCCAGATGGTCAAAGGCCAGGTCGAATTTCTGCACTGCAGCCGTCGCATATTCGCTGTCGGGATAGAGTTCGATCACGCGGCGCAGCTCTTGCAGCGCGCGGAAGGTCACACCCTGATCGCGGCCGATGTCGTCGATCTGATCGTAATAGGACAAGGCCAGCAGATATTGCGCATAGGCCGCATCTTCGTCCGTCGGATAGAAATCGACATACCGCTGCGCGGCCGAGCGGCTGTTTTCATAGTCGCGTGCACGGTGATAGGCAAAAGCCTGCATAATCAGACCGCGACGCGCCCAGCTGGAATAGGGATACAGGCGCTCGATCTCGCCAAAGAAGAAAGCCGCATCATCAAGGCGGTTCTCGTTCAGCTGCTGCTCGCCCAGGTCAAAAACCTGTTCCGCGCTATAAGCATCCAATGCGCCGGGTTGGCGCAGAACCGAAGATTCGTTGCTACTACAGGCTGCTAGCAAGGTGGCGCTTAGCGCCGCCACCAGAAACATCCCCCGACCGCCTGTTGCCTTGATCAGGCCTGCCATTGTCATGTCCCGGCTCCGTTCACGTCCTCACTTCAGGACGCTGTAGCATGAATTTTCCGGCGGCAAAATGGCTTTTGCCAGATCAGGCCGCAGCCTGAACCAAACCATGCCGATAAACCGCCGCCAAATGGTTAAGCAACGCGCGCGGTCGCGTGCAACAAACCGCCCTGCCCCGGCAAACGCGCCGCCATGGCCCGATTGCAGCTGACACGACGCCAAGCGGTCGGATCGGCAAAAAGGGCGCGCAGCAGACGGTTCGTCAGCGCATGGCCCGCCTTCAGGCCCGTGTAGCGACCAATAATAGGCGCGCCTGCGGTATAAAGGTCGCCAAGCGCATCCAGCATTTTGTGACGCACCGGCTCATCCGCGTAACGCAGACCACCAGGTGTCACAATCCGGTCGCCGTCGACGACGACCGCATTTTCCATCGTGCCGCCCAGGGCGAGGCCATGCGTGCGCATATCCTCGACATCCGAGAGCCGGCAAAAGGTGCGCGCATCGGCAAGTTCACGCTGAAACGCATCGCGCGACATGTTGAGCAGCATCGATTGATGACCGATTGCAGCATCCGGAAAATCGATTTCAAAGTCGATCTGCATCGAGGTCGCGGGGGAAAGGCGTGCCGTTGCCCCATTATGCGTGACGGAAACCTCATGCAGGATCTCGATCGCGCGAATCGGCGCGCGCAGCTGCGCGATACCGGCGCGCAGGAAACCCATCACAAAGGGGCGGCTCGATCCGTCAAGGATCGGCACTTCAGCACCATCGATTTCGATCATCGCATTGTGGATACCGCAGCCCGCAAGGGCGGCCATCACATGCTCGATCGTCGAGATCGTGTGACCGGCCGCATCCTCAAGCTGGGTGCAAAGCGGGGTCTGCACCGCGTGGTTCCACAAGGCCGGGATAACAGCGCCGCCACCAGCCGCATCCGTGCGGCGGAAAACGATGCCGTGATCTGCGCCAGCGGGCAGCACGGTCAGCGAAACCTGCTGCCCGGAATGAAGGCCTACGCCTGTAAAGGTGGCCGGCTGTTGAAGCGTTGTTTGCACGGGAGAATGCCTTTTGATCATCTTACGTTAAGCAAGTAGTGATCAGCGCCCGAACCCTCAATTCACAGATTGCGACGAGTTGAAACAATAGCTTAGCCAGATCAGGCCGGTAGTTAAAATTTTGTTATAATTCAACCAAATAATCAAAAGCCGCCCCGATTGGGACGGCTTTTGAATTGATGAAGGCGTTTGAAATCAGCCTATTAATTCGCTTGGCGACGCAGGAAAGCGGGGATTTCCACCCGCTCACGCTCCGGGTCAGAGGACGGCTCTTCGCGCGAGGCGCTGGGTTGGGGACGCGCGGGGGCTGCGCCCTGCCCGTCCTGGTTCCCACCCGCCATGCGTCCGATAATATTGCCGATGCCAAAACGCGGCTGCGGCTCGGGGGCGCGGCGCTGATCGGCGACCGGATTGTGATCAACCGCGTTGCTGAGGCGCTGCAGCGCCTCAGCAGCCGAGGTCGCGGGACGTTGCGGCGCAATGTAGCGCGGATCGGGTTGGTGCGCGGGGGCTGCAGGCTGCGACATGGTCGGCTGCGGACGCGGCGTATACATGGGCGGAACCTCTTCATAGGGTTCTGCCGCCGGACGCGGTGTCGGCGCATAGGTCTGGCGCGGCTCTTGGCGGACCAACTCCTGACGAACCGGCTCCTGACGGACAGGCTCGGGCTGCGGCGCATATTCCTGACGCGGCTGCGGCGCGGGATCGCGGTATTGCTCGGTGCGGAACTGCTCGTTGCGCTGCGCTTCGGCACGCACCACGGCCTCGACGGCGGGCTGCATCACCGGCTGCTGAAGGGGCTGTTGCTGCACCAGCGGCTGCTGCACCGAACGACGCGGAACCGGCATTTCAGGCGCCTTTTCAGCGGCATCAATGCCCGTGGCCACAACCGAAACGCGGATCTTGCCAACCATATCGGGATCGAGGGTCGAGCCGACGATGATATTCGCCTCGGGATCGACCACTTCGCGGATGTGGTTTGCGGCCTCGTCCAGCTCGAACAGGGTCATGTCATAGCCGCCGGTGATATTGATCAGCACGCCGCGCGCGCCGTTCAGGCTGATTTCATCCAGCAGCGGGTTGGAAATGGCTTTCTTGGCGGCGTCGATGGCGCGGGTCGGACCCTCGGCCTCGCCAGTGCCCATCATCGCCTTGCCCATCTCGTCCATGACCGAACGCACGTCGGCAAAATCGAGATTGATCAGGCCGGGGCGCACCATCAGATCCGTCACACCCTTGACGCCCTGATACAGCACATCATCCGCCATCATGAAGGCTTCGGTAAAGGTGGTCTTTTCCGAGGCGATGCGGAACAGATTCTGGTTCGGGATGATGATCAGCGTATCGACGACCTTTTGCAGGGCGGCAACGCCCTCCTCGGCCTGACGCATGCGCTTTGCACCCTCGAACATAAAGGGTTTGGTCACCACACCAACCGTCAGCACACCCATTTCACGCGCGGCTTGCGCGATGATCGGCGCCGCACCCGTGCCGGTGCCACCGCCCATACCGGCGGTGATAAAGCACATATGCGAACCCGCCAGATGATCAATGATCTGGTCCAGCGACTCTTCGGCGGCAGCCGCACCCACGGCGGGGCGCGCACCCGCGCCAAGGCCCTGTGTCACTTCCAGACCGATCTGGATACGCAACGCGGCCTTCGAGGCCACCAGCGCCTGCGCGTCGGTGTTCGCCACGACGAATTCGACGCCTTCCAGCTCTTGCTCGATCATATTGTTGACAGCATTGCCGCCTGCACCGCCGACACCAAAAACCGTGATCCGCGGCTTCAACTCGTCATGCCCCGGCATCGAGAGACTCGTGATATTCATGCGCTGACCGCCCGTATTTTCTGGCATCTGTGCTCTCCGCCTCGTGGTTTGGCCCGTATCGGGCTCTTGCTGCCTTGGGTGTGGTGCCCTTTCAGGCGATTCTAGCGCGCTTTAACCCCGACGTCACCGTAAATCATCAGCCCAAACCCGCGTTTCACGCGTTATCTAGGGGCAAATGGGCCGATTCAGACCAGTCCTAGTGGTTAATGCGCGAATTCCTGCCGCCGCGGGCCGCCCTCACCAATTATCCTGAAACCAGCGCATTGCCCGCCGCAGCGAGCGCGCCGGATAGCGTTCCGCCGGGATTTCAAAGTCCCAGCATTCATCTTGGGGATGCGCCGCGAACAGCGCGAGGCCGACCGAGGCCGAGAAATCCGGCCCTGTCGCGCCTTGCGGTAGCCCCTGCACCCGCAGGGGGCGACCAAGGCGTACCTGCTGGCCCAGAATCCGCGTCGCAAGCCCGTCAAGGCCGGGGATCTGACTGGCGCCGCCGGTCAGCACGATGCTTTGCGAGGGCAGCGAGTCGAACCATGCCGCATCCAGCCGCGCACGCACTTCTTCCAGGATTTCCTCCAGGCGCGGACGCATGATGCCGATCAGATCGGACCGGCTGATCCGGCGGCTGTCACGATCCCAGTCGCCCGTCTCGCCGCCGATGTCGATCATCTCGCGATCATCGCGGCCGGTGGCGACAACACCGCCGTGGACAGTCTTGATCCGCTCGGCCTGTGCCATCGACACCTGCAGGCCCATCGCGATATCGCCGGTGACGTGATCGCCGCCCATCCGCACCGCATCGGCATAGATCATATGCTTGCGCATAAAGATCGAGATCCCGGTCGAGCCGCCGCCCATGTCAATGCAGGCACCGCCCAGCTCCTGCTCGTCCTCGACCAGACTTGCAAGGCCTGCCACATAGGCGGACGACGCAATCCCCGCGCATTCCAGATGACAGCGCGAGATGGCGCGCAGCACGCTATCGACCACAGCCCCATCCACGGTCACCACATGCATATCGGTCGCCAATTTGCTGCCCGCCTGCCCGCGCGGGTCCGACAGGCCCGAGCGGTGATCAAGCGAGAAATTCACCGGCTGCGCATGCAGTACATTGCGCCCATCGCCAAAGTCCGGCACCTCGCAGGCGGCCAGAACACGGCCGACATCGCCCTCATCCACCGTTTTACCCGCCAGATCGACCGCGCCTTCCAGCCCATACGAGCGTGGCTGCGCGCCCGAGAAACAGGCGATCACGTGATCGACGCGCATCTGCGCCTCGGTCTGGGCGCTGGTGATGACGGTGCGGATCGCCTTTTCCGTTTCAGCCAACGCGTTGATCTCGCCAAAGCGGACGCCGCGCGAACGGGTGGTTGCCGCGCCAATGACGCGGATGGCGTTCTGCCCGCCCAATGCGCCGACGCTGTCGGACAGATCGCCGCGCCGCGGGGCCCCGATTTTCAGGATCAGGCAAGCAATTTTCGACGTTCCAATATCCAGCACCGCGACATAGCCACGTTGCAAAGCAACGGTGCGCATGTGGCGCATTGCGCGCTGGTTCTGGTATAGGTCGGTCATTGCTTTGCCCCGTTCTTATTCATTCTTTCACCCACGCCCCGCGCTGCGACCCGGCATACTGCGCAACGCATCGCGGGCGCGCTGCGTCATGCGGATCGTCTGGCGCGCGTCGTTGCGCATATCGACCACCGCCACGTCGCGCGACAGCAGTTGCTGCGCCTCCTCTTGCGCAATGACGCGCTGAAGGGCCGCGACAGCATCCACGGCGGGAAGCTGCACAATCTGTTCGCGATCCAGCACCAGATCCCAGCGCCGCTCGCCCATGCGCACCAGCGCCAACACCCGCGCCCCCAAGGGCGAGGCGATGCGGAAAAGCTCCATCGCCTCGGGGATGGCCGCTTGCGCGCCATCTCCGGCGATCAACGGCAGCTCTGGCCGGTCGGCGCGGTTCAGGATCATGCCAGTGGCGATGCCCTCGCCGTCCATCAGGCGCAGGCCATCGACATGACGCCAGACAGCAACCGGCTGACGTTCCTCGATCACGATCTGCAACACGCCGCCGCCAGCCTGCACGTTCACATTCCGCACCGGGCTGAGGGCCGCGATATTGGTGCGCAGATCCTGCAGATCGAGGTTGAAGGTCGAGATCGGAAAGGGAATATCCACCAACCCCTCGATCGCCAATGCAAGGTCAGGGCTTGCGCCCGTGATGGCAAAACTGCCGACCATGAATTCGGGCCGCTGCGTCACAGCGGCAATCGCGGCATTGTAATGCCCCATGATCCAGTCGCGGCTATCAGCGCGACCAAAGACAACGGCGACGGCCAGCGCGATAATGATGACGGGGGTGCCCAGCCGCACGCCCGCGCGAAAAGCCGGCGTTAGCATCAGGCGTTGATAGCGATAGGACCAACGCGACGGCGCGGGATCACGGCGCAGGTAACGGGTCTCGCGCTCGATCTTTCGATCTACCGGCTTTTTATCTACCGGCCGCATGACGCATCCTCGACCAGCCAACGGCAAAGCTCGGGAAAGCTGATCCCCGCCCAAGCCGCCTGTTCAGGCGCAAGCGAGGTCGGCGTCATCCCCGGCTGGGTATTCGTCTCCAGCAGGATCAACCCATCAAGGCCGCGCGTCTCGTCCCAGCGAAAATCAGTGCGCGACAGGCCGCGACAGCCCAAGGCACGATGCGCGCGCAGGGCATAATCCATGCATGCATCATAAATCTGCACTGGGATATTCGCGGGGATTTCATGGCGCGATCCGCCGACGGAATATTTGGCGTTATAATCATACCAGCCGTCGGTGATGATATCCGTCACAGTCAGCGCGCGATCGCCCAGCACAGCGGTGGTCAACTCGCGCCCTGCGGCATAGGCCTCGACCATCACGACATCGGGCATTTCGGGCGACAGTTGCGGCGGGCGGTTCGCGCCCGCATGGACGATATAGACGCCGACGGACGATCCCTCATTCGCGGGCTTCACCACATAGGGCGCGTCCATCATATGGCGCTGGCTGACCTCGTCACGCGCCGCCAAAAGGCTGGGCACGACCGGCAGGCCAGCGGCTTGATAGGTGGATTTCGTGCGCTGCTTGTCCATCGCAAGCGCCGAGGCAAGCACCCCCGAATGCGTATAGGGAATGCGCAGCCATTCCAAAATGCCCTGCACACAGCCATCTTCGCCCCAACGGCCATGCAATGCATTGAAAACGACATCGGGTTTTACGTGCGCAAGACGATCCACGAGGGTCGCATCTGCGTCCACCTCGACCACATCATATCCCGCCTCGACCAGGGCCTTTGCGCATTCGCGCCCTGAAGACAGAGAGACCTCGCGCTCGGCCGAGAATCCACCCATCAGAACAGCAACCCTGGGAACAGTCCTGCCCGACATTCCCACCGCCTCGTGATCGGGTCATTTTATGACCCTGTTTTAATTTTTGTTTTAGGAATTAACGATTGGCTCGCCAACTCTCTTAATTTCCCACTCTAGCGTGATGCCGCTTGCGTCGTAAACAGCTTTTCGAACGCGCTCGCCCAAACCCTCGAGGTCGGCAGCACTTGCCCCACCGGCATTGGTCAGGAAATTGGCATGTTTGGGGTTCATGATCGCGCCACCAAGGGTTGCGCCGCGCATGCCTGCGTCGTCGATCAGCTTCCACGCCTTCAGATCATGGACGTCATCCGCCTTGCCGGTCGAGGAAAACCCCGCCGGATTGCGAAAGGTCGATCCCGCCGTGCGATCCTTGCTGGGCTGGGTTTCATCGCGCTTTTTCAGCTGCGCGTCCATTGTGGCGTGCAAATCCTCGGGCGCGGCGGCGGGGGCATTGAATACAGCCTCGACCACGACGGCGCCGTCCGGCAGCGCGCTTTGGCGATAGGCCAGGCCAAGGCCCTTGGCGGCGATCACCTGCCGCTCGCCCGTGCGGGTAATCACGGTCACCTCGATCAAGCGGTCGGCAACATATTGCCCATAACAGCCTGCATTCATTGCAACAGCGCCGCCAATCGTGCCGGGAATGGTGCGCAGGAAGGTCAGATCCAGCCCCGCATCCGCCGCCTTGCGCGCCACAAAAGAATCAAGCGCGGCTGCACCTGCGCGCACGACGCCGCCTTCCTCAATCGTAATGCCGTTAAAGCCGCGCCCCATGCGGATCACCACGCCGCGCATCCCGCCATCGCGCACGATCAGGTTCGACCCAACGCCCATGGTGAACACCGGCACATCGGCAGGCAGTGCGCTGAGGAAATCCGCCAGATCATCGTGATCGGCGGGCTGGAACAGCCAATCCGCGGGCCCCCCAACGCGCATCCATGTCAGATCGCCCAAAGGCCGGTCAGCGGTCAGCGTGCCGCGCACGGATGGCATATCAGTCATGCGCCAGCGCCTTTGGCAGGTTATAGGCCCAAGCGGAAATCGTCCCTGCCCCAAGGCATACGAGCATATCGCCGGGCGCCATATACTTGCGCACGACATCGGCCAGATCAGCCTCGGATGTCACAGCAAAGGCATGGGGATGGCCGTGGGCGGTGATGCCCGCGACCAAATCGTCGCGGCTGGCGCCCGGGATCGGATCTTCGCCCGCCGCGTATACATCGGTGATCCCGACATAATCGGCCAGATCGAAGCAAGCGCTGAATTCGTCGAACAGATGCGCAAGGCGCGAATAGCGGTGCGGCTGATGCACGGCGACGACCTTGCCACTGGTGGCTTGGCGCGCGGCGCGCATGACTGCCGCAATCTCGACCGGGTGGTGACCGTAATCGTCGATGATCGTAATACCATCAACTTCGGCCACCTTGGTAAAGCGCCGCCCGACACCGGCAAATCCCGCCAGCGCCGCACTGATCGCATCGTGATCCATCCCCAAGTGCCGCGCAACAGCCACAGCCGCCAGCGCGTTCGAGACGTTATGATCGCCGGGCATTGGCAGGGTGCAGCCCGCAATCACACCATCGGGCAGCGCGATATCGAAATGGGCCTGTCCCTTTTCATAGGTCAGGTTCACCGCGCGAATATCCGCATCTTCGTTAAAACCAAAGGTCACCACACGGCGGTCGGTGACGCGTGCGGCCAGCGCCCGCACCTCGGGGTGGTCGGTGCACAGGACGGCAAGACCATAGAAGGGGATTTGCGTCACGAAATCGGTAAAGCCTTTGCGCAACGCCTCGATCGTGCCCCAATGCTCCATATGTTCGGGGTCGATATTGGTCACGATCGCGATCGTCGTCGGCAGGCGGATAAAGGTGCCGTCGGACTCGTCCGCCTCGACCACCATCCATTCGCCCTGCCCCACCCGCGCGTTCGAGCCATAGGCGTGGATAATGCCGCCATTCACTACCGTGGGATCAATGCCGCCCGCATCCAGCAGCGTCGCAACCATCGTAGTCGTCGTCGTCTTGCCATGCGTCCCGGCAACCGAGACATTGGACTTCAGGCGCATAAGTTCCGCCAGCATATCGGCGCGGCGCACCACGGGAATGCCGCGTGCGCGCGCCGCGTCCAGCTCGGGGTTACCCGCCTTAATCGCGCTAGAGATCACCAGCACGCCAGCGCCGTCGATATTCTCGGCCCGCTGACCGGTGAAAATCGTGGCGCCGAGGCCCGCCAGCCGTTCTGTAATCGCGCTGGATTTCAGATCCGATCCCTGCACCTGATAGCCAAGGGTCAGCAGCACCTCGGCAATACCGGACATGCCAATTCCCCCGATGCCGACGAAATGAAGGGGGCCGACATCTTTGGGCATTCTCATTCCGGGCACGGCTGGCACTGCGGGCAACATCTTTATTCCTTTGCTTCACTCACGGCGTATTTAGCGGGTTTCGCCAGCCCTTCAACCAGTTCGACCAACCGGTCGGTGGCGTCAGGGCGTCCCTGCGCCAATGTCGCCCGCGCCATAGCCAGCGCCTTTGGCGGATCGCTGAGGATGCCTTCCAATAGCTGCGACAGGGCATCAACCTCAAAGCTGCGCTCGGGCAGCAAAGCGGCGGCACCTTGCTGAACAAGGCCTGCGGCATTGGCGGTCTGATGATCGCCCGTCGCGGCGGCAAAGGGCACCAGAATGGCGGGGCGGCCAATCACGGTCAGATCGGCAATGGTCGATGCGCCTGCGCGGGTGATAACGATCTGCGCCTCGCTCATCCGGGTCGGGATATCGTTAAAGAACGGCGCGATTTCGGCGGGGATCGCCTCGGCCGCATAAAGCGCGGTGACGCGGTCGATATCCTCGGGACGGGCCTGCTGCGAGACGCGGATATTATGGCGCAGCGGCATTGGCAGCGCGGCAATCGCGGGCGGCACGACATCCGCCAGAATGCGCGCGCCTTGACTGCCGCCAATGATCAGCACCGACATCGGATAATCGCCGGGCTGGATATAGGGCGCGCCCGCCCGCAGCAGGACCGAGGCGCGGACGGGGTTGCCGGTATGAATACCCTCGACCCCCTTGGGCAGATCGGTCGGCCAGGTGCCGCAGGCCACAGCATTCACGCGCGGCGCAAAGACCCGGTTCACCCGGCCCAGCACGCCGTTTTGTTCGTGGATCATGCGCGGCAGACGCAGCAGCCAGGCCGCCGCCATCGCGGGAATCGACGGATAGCCGCCAAACCCGACCACCACGGCAGGGCGCTGCGCAATCATCTGCGCGACAGCCGAGATCACCCCCGCGCCAATGGCAAAGGGCGCCAGCAGCTTGCCCAGCACCCCTTTGCGCGCGAAAGTGCCGGATTTCAGTTGCACAATTTCAACCGCACTGGGAAAGCCGCCGACATAGCGCGCACCGCGCGCATCCGTGGTCAGACGCACACGCCAGCCGCGGGCCAGCATCGCCTCGGCTAGGGCCTGCGCGGGGAACATATGGCCGCCGGTGCCACCGGCGGCGATAATCAAAAGCGGCGATCTATCAGCCATTTATCGGCGCCCCTGACGCAACAGAATATCTCCGATCAAACCCTGCGGGCGGGCGCGGGTCAGTGCCATCAGCATCCCCACGGACAGCCCTGCGGCCATCAGCGACGAGCCGCCATAGCTGACGAACGGCAACGTCATCCCCTTGGCCGGCAGCAGGCGCACCGCAACGCCCATATTGATCATGGCCTGCACCCCGAAAACGGTCGCAAGACCGGTGCCCGCCAGACGGATAAAGGGATCGCGCTCGCGCATCAGGCGAAACAGCGAGCGCACAACGATAACCAAAAACAGCAGGATGATCGCACCGACCAGCAACAGGCCGTATTCTTCGGCAGCGACGGCGATGATAAAGTCGGTATGCGCATCGGGCAGCGACCATTTCACTTGGCCCTGCCCCACACCGACACCAAAGAAGCCGCCCTCGCGGATCGCATTGGTGGCAAAACCGATCTGGCTGCGCGGGTCGAATTCCTCGGCCAAAAAGCTGTTAATCCGCCGCGCGAAGTGGTCCGAGCTGTTATAGGCGATCACACCGCCGCCCGCGACGATGCCTGCAAGGCCCATCAACAGCACCATCGGCGCGCCCGCCACGAAATACATCACAGTCCAGGTAAAGATGATCAGCGCCGCTTGGCCAAAGTCTGGCTGCAGTGCCAGCATGATGACAATAACAGCGGTCAGCAGCAGCGAAATGCGCTTGCCGGGCGGTCCGCCCTCTTGCCCGCCCGCAACCAGCAGCCAAGCGGTCACGACGATAAAGAACGGCTTGAGCACTTCGGACGGCTGGAAACTGGCCACCCCCAGCGAAAACCACCGCACCGCACCCTTGCCAAAGTCAGTGCCGACAAAAGGCAGCGCCGCCAGCGAGGCAAAAGCAAAAACGAATCCCACCACCCCAAGGCGGCGGATCATCCGCGGCGACAGCATCGAGACCATCAGCATCAGCGTGATCGCCGCGATCCCAAAGACCGCCTGACGCACCACAAAATAGAATGAGTCGAGCTCTAGCCGCTGCGCCAGCGGGGCCGAGGCCGCAAGCCCCAGCAATAGCCCCAGCGCGAATAGCACCAGAATGCATCCGAATGTCAGCTTGTCGATTGTGCGCCACCAGCGCGGCAGAACAGGGTCGCCGACCTGCTGCACCGCCGCCGCGCGATAGACCATGTCTGTCATGGTATCACCGCTCTCCGCCTGAAAATGCCTCGAAACCGCCCGTTTTCCGGGTCTGTCCGGTCAGGATAGCGCGAACAGGCCCGTCGATCCAGCGCAAAAGCCAGTGTAAAGCGGCCTCTTGCGCCGCGCGCGCGGTCAAGGCATCAGGGCTTATGCAGGTGAATACATTGATCATTGGTGCCGGTGCTGCCGGTCTTTATTGCGCCGCCCATGCGGGTCCCGGCACGTTGCTGGTTGATCACGCGCGCGCGCCGGGCGAAAAGATCCGGATCTCAGGTGGCGGGCGCTGCAATTTCACCAATATCCATGCGGCCCCGCAAAACTACATCAGCCAGAACCCGCATTTCGTGAAATCCGCGCTGTCGCGCCACAGCGCCGCCGATTTCCTGGCGCTGGTCGAGGCGCACCGCATCCCCTGGCACGAGAAAACGCTGGGACAGCTGTTCTGCGACCGCTCGGCCAAGGATATCATCGCCATGCTGACCAGTATGGTCGAACGCGCGGGCGCGGCCCTGTGGCTGGAAACCTCGGTCGTCGATGTGGCGCATGACGGCACCCATTTCCGCGTCACGCTGGAACAGGCAGGCGAGCGGACGCAGGTCACCGCGCAAAATCTGGTGCTGGCCAGTGGCGGCAAATCCATTCCCAAAATGGGCGCGACGGGCTTTGCCTATCGCGTGGCCGAGGATTTTGGCCTGCCGGTGACCGAAACCACCCCAGGCCTTGTGCCCCTGACCTTTTCCGACAATCAGATGGCGCCGCTTGCGGGGGTCGCAACGCCCGTCATCGCCCGCGCCGCGCGCGGCCCTGCCTTCCCCGAGGCGCTGCTGTTCACCCATCGCGGCCTGTCAGGCCCGACGATTTTGCAGATCAGCAGCTATTGGCAGGCGGGCGAGGATATCGCGATCAACCTGCTGCCCGGCGCACCAGTGATCGACCAATTGCGCGCGCAGCGCAAAGGCGCGGGCGCGAAATCTATCGCCAGCGTGCTAGGCGGCCTGCTGCCGCGTAAACTGGTGGATGTGCTGTTGGAAGACTGGGGCCTTGGCGGCAATTACGCCGATCTGTCCGACAAAGCGCTGCAGGACATGGCCCAGCGCCTTGGCGATTGGCAGTTGCGCCCGACGGGATCTGAAGGGTATCGCACCGCCGAAGTCACCATCGGCGGCATCGACACCAATGCGCTGTCGTCCCGCACGATGGAGGCAAAGGCCGTCCCCGGCCTTTACTGCATCGGTGAATGCGTGGATGTGACCGGCTGGCTCGGCGGCTATAATTTCCAATGGGCGTGGTCATCCGCCCATGCCGCCGCCATGGCCATATCGGGCCGCTGATTACATCCCAAGCGCTTGTTTATAAAGGTCGAGGATCGCTTCTTCTTCGGCCAGATCATTCTGATCACGCTTGCGCAGGGCGATGATCTTACGCAGGACTTTGGTGTCGTAACCGCGGCCTTTGGCCTCGGCCATGACCTCTTTCAACTGCTCGGCCACATATTTCTTTTCAGCCTCAAGCGTTTCATAGCGCTCGACGATCGAGCGGATTTCATCGGCGGCAACGCTGGTGCTGGTGATATCGGACATGGGTTTCCCTGAAGGCTTGATCTGCTGAAATGGTGATGCAGACGTCCTACAACCTGCGCCGCGCGCCCGCAACGGCTTGCGCTGCGCCGATGCAGCCGCTAGGCGAGATCAAGCAATCAAAGGGGAAATGCCATGCAAAGCTTGATCTGGATCGGAGCGATCGTCACCCTGAGCGGCCTTGCGGGCGTGGTATGGACGCTGGTGCAGGTGCTGGGCGCGCGCCGCCGTGGCGCCTCGCCCGAGGCGCTGCAAGAAGTCGTGAAAAAGGTCGCGCCGGTCAATCTTGGCGCGTTCTTTTTGTCATTTATCGGTTTGATGCTGGTGGTTGTCGGCCTGATCCTGCGCTGAGACAGCCATCTGAGAGGCAGCAATCTGCGCCACAGCCTGCGCAAGGCCTGCAAGCACAGCCTGCAACCGCGGGTCGGCGATGGAATAGACCATCTGCCGTCCTGCACGCGCACAGGTCACCACACCCTCGCTGCGCATCCGCGCCAACTGACCTGAGACATAGGCTTGGCTTGCGCCCAGATTATCCTCAAGCTGCGAGACACAACATGCGCCGCTGTTCAGCGCGCATAGAATACGCAAGCGCTGCGGGTTGGACAGCACACGAAACACATCGGACGCGCCTTCGGCGACGGCCGCAAGGGCAGCCATATCAGCGCAGTAACGCGACTTTTCGTCGATATGTTCGCTTTGTATCTCCATGACCGCTACCTAAGCATCGGTCCGGTGGCAATCAACGGGGCTGGTTGATTAACCGCGAGATTACCCCGCAAGGCTTGCGCGGTTTTCCCAGCCCTTGCCCCCTAGCGCTTCCATATCTTCCAGCGCGAGCGGCGCCGCACCCTCTTTCATCCGGATCGCGCGCATCCCGCCCGCCTTACCCAATTGGCCCGTGCCAACCGGCGTATCCGCCACCCCCACCAGCCGCACAGCGGCTAGGCTTGCGCCGGGCATCATGACCACATCACCCGCGGCCCACCCCTCGATCTGCGACAGCGGCAGGCGCATCCGGTGCAGCACGGCCTGCAGATCTACCGCCGCGCCCATGACATTGCGGTTGATCGACAGCGACCAACCTGCATGGCGGGAACGGCTGGCCTCGACCGCGCGGGCGGGGGCATCCTCGGCCAATTTGCGGCGCTGCGCGACAGCGGCACGGGCCCCCTCGACCGGCAGCAGCAGGACCAGACTGCCGGCGCGCTCGGCACTGATTCCGACCCCGATCCGCATCTGGCGATAGGCGCCATGGCTGAGGGCAAAAGCCGCATCGCGCCCCCCCGAGAATGGCCGATCACAAACGACCCCCTCGACCCAGGCTTGCACCGACCACCCACTGGTGGGCGCGGCCAAAGCCTCGGCAATCAGATCGGTGATACAGCGATCCGCGACGGGTTGGCACAACACCTCATCCACCGAGGTGCGCGGACGCTCTGGCATGCTGGCATGATATGGCTCGCCCAGGGTCTGCGCCTCGACCACCGCCATGCGCAACTGGGCATCAAAGGCCATAAGGCCGACGATATCGCCATCGCAAACCAGCGAAAACAGGATCATCCCGTCGGGCAGCGCGGGCAGGATATCGTCCAGCACCCCCTCGCCCACATCTGGCAATGCCAGCGTCGCGCGCAGGCCGCCAACCTCGGTCAGCGCGCGCGCAAAGGACTGACGCAGCACGCGCTGCGGCTGCGCGCCGCCCATGGGGATATGCGGCCTGCCGCGTCCCAGCATGGTTTTAAGCCCACCCGCCATATGCACCCCCTGTCCGTTCCGAAACAAGATAAGGCAGGGGGCGTAAACAGCGCCTTAAAGAATGCGCAGCGCGCGCGTGCGGTCGGTCATATCCTCGTCCACCAATCGCGCATAGGTCTCGATGGCGAAACGGTCGGTCATGCCTGCGATGTAATCGGACACGATCCGCGCAAGCGCCTGTTGATCCTGCGCTTTTTCGACATCAGCGCGCCACTGGCGGGGCAGCTCATCCGGCTGCTCCATGAACAGCGGGAACAGCGTCTCGATGACTTTGGTGGCCTCTTGCCGCATCATCACAACGCCCGGCGCACGATACATACGGGTGAACAAGAACCCCCGGATCACCTTCAGATCAGCCCAGAGCCCGTCCGAGAATCGCACCATCGCCCGGCCCGCATGTCGCACATCATCGGCCGTCTGGGGCTGCAACTCGGCCAGATTGGTGCGGGTCACATGGATCACATCCTCGACCAAGACACCAAAGAACCGGCGCAGCGCCTCGTGCCGGCGGCGATAATAGTTCAGGCCGGGGTATTTGCGGTCAACTTCGGCGAAGCAATCTTGCAAGATCGGCAGCTCGGCCAGCTCATCGGTCGAGAACAGCTCGGCCCGCAGCCCATCGTGCAGGTCGTGGTGGTTATAGGCGATATCATCGGCCAGCGCGGCGGCCTGCGCCTCGGCACTGGCATAGGTGTGCAGATCCAGCGGGTGGCGGGCATCATAATCCGCAAGGGCGAAGGCGACGGGCGCAGGCACCGGGCCGTTGTGCTTTGCAATCCCCTCTAGCGTTTCCCATGTCAGGTTCAGCCCGTCGAAATCGGCGTAATGACGTTCCAACGATGTCACGATTTTGATCGCCTGCGCGTTGTGATCAAAGCCGCCGTAAGGTTTCATCAGCGCATCCAGCGCATCCTCGCCCGTATGACCAAAAGGTGTATGCCCGAGGTCATGGGCCAGCGCGACGGCCTCTGCCAGCTCTTGGTTCAGGCCGAACGAGCCTGCCAGCGTGCGCGCAACCTGCGCCACTTCGATCGAATGGGTCAGGCGCGTGCGAAAGTAATCGCCCTCATGCTCTAGAAAAACCTGGGTTTTATGCTTGAGGCGGCGGAAGGCAGATGAATGGATGATCCGGTCACGGTCGCGCTGGAAGGGCGAGCGGTGGATGCTCTCTTCCTCGGGGTAAAGACGTCCGCGCGTTCTGGCCGGGTCGGCGGCATAGGAGGCAAGTGTGCCGTAAGAGCCCTCGGGCCAGCTTGTGGTCATGGCATTCCCTTCTTATATTAGCGGAGACAGCCTATCTGATGGCTGTCTGACCGCAAGTTCCAACCGATAGTTTAGGCTGTGCCATGTTCACCCTGCCCCCGACTGTGACCCCTCGCGCATTTGAACGCCTTGCCCAGATTGGCGCGGCCAAACAGGGCAAAGCCCTGCGCGTTGCGGTGGAAGGCGGCGGATGTTCGGGTTTCCAATACCAGATCACGCTGGACGCACCGCAGGGCGATGACCTTGTGCTAGAGGGCGCGGGCGAAAAGGTTGTGGTGGATCAGGTCTCGCTGCCGTTTCTGGCTTCGGCGCAGATCGACTTTTCCGATGCGCTGATCGGCGCGCGCTTTGTGATCGAAAACCCGAACGCCAGCACATCCTGCGGCTGCGGCACGTCATTCTCGATCTAAGCTTGTGCGCGGTTGCCCTGCGCGCCATAACGGCGAAAAGATCGGGGTAAACCATGCGCATTGCGACCTATAACATCAACGGCATCAAGGCGCGGCTAGAGACGGTCACCGAATGGCTGACCCGCGAATCCCCCGATGTGGCGATCTTTCAAGAGATCAAATCCGTCGACGAGGGCTTTCCCCGCAGCGCCATCGAGGATCTGGGCTATAATCTAGAGACCCATGGCCAAAAGGGGTTCAATGGCGTTGCCATCGCCTCGAAACTGCCGATGGAGGATGTGACGCGCGGCCTGCCCGGCGATGACAACGACGAGCAGTCGCGCTGGATCGAGGCCACGGTGATCGGTAAGACCGCCGTGCGCATCTGCGGCCTTTACCTGCCCAATGGCAACCCCGCCCCCGGCCCGAAATATGACTATAAGCTAGCATGGATGGAGCGTCTGCACAAACGTGCCGAGGCGTTGCTGGCGTCCGAGGAGCCCGCCTTTATGGCCGGCGATTACAACGTGATCCCGCAGGCCGAGGATGCCAAGAACCCCGCCGAATGGCTGGAGGATGCGCTTTATCTGCCGCAAACACGCGATGCGTTCCGCCGCATCCTGAACCTAGGCTTTACCGATGCGTTTCGCGCCATCACCCAAGGGCCCGGGCATTATTCATTTTGGGATTTTCAGGCCGGTGCTTGGCAGCGCGACAATGGCATCCGTATCGACCATTTCCTGCTGACGCCGCAATGCGCTGATCTGCTGCAAAACGCATGGATCGAAAAGGATGCGCGGGGCAGGGAAAAGCCCTCGGATCACGTGCCGGTCTGGGTCGAGCTGGACGCCTGAGACGGGTCAAACCCATACAGCCAATCCATCGACTGTAAAAAGCGCGCGGGCGCAAACCGCCCGATCATCCCCAATCCGCTATGCGCCAGCGCGCGGGCGGGGCCGCGCAGGTGGTAATTCTTGGCATTGCGATTTGCCGCTGCAATCGCGCGGCTGGTGCGTAGGATGCGCGCCGCTTCCCATGCCGCAAGATCATCGGCGGCCCCCAACGTCACCGCATCCTCGATCGCCAAATTCGCCCCCTGCGCCAGGAAAGGCAGCGTCGGATGGGCGGCATCGCCGATCATCACCAGCCTGTCCGCGCGCCAAACCGGCGCGACCGGATGCAGGAACAGCCCCCACAGCATCGGCTGCGCGATCTGCCCCAGCATCATCGCCAATTCCGGCGCAGCATCGCAAAACGCGGCGCGCAGGTTTTCGGTGGCGTCGGGATGGCTCCATCCCTCGGGTGCCCAGGCCTTGCGCTCACGCACGGCGACGATGTTGATCTGGCCGTCCGGCAGCGGATAGGTGACAGCATGATGGCCGGGCAGCATCCAGATACGCGCCTCAGGCGGATGATCGCCCGCAATCACACCGCGCCATGCGACTTGGCCGGAAAAGCGCGGCGTGCTGGGCGCAAGGCGCTGGCGCACGATGGAATGGACACCATCCGCACCAATGACCAGATCGTAATGTGCGGGACTTGCGGCGGTCACCACCGCGCCATCGGGCGTTGCATCCAGAACCTGCTGGCCCGTGCGGATATCCACGCCCGCCCGCGTGCACGCATCGGCCAAAAGACCGATCAGCGTGCCGCGATGAAAGAAACGATAAGGGGGGCCGGAGAGCTGCGTCAGGTCAAAGCGGGCAATCGCCCTGCCCGTCACCCCATCATGGGGCGCGACCGCCTGCGCGGTAAGACCCGCTGACAGATCAATCCCCAAGGCTTGCAAGCCCCGCGCACCGTTGGGCGTAATCTGCAGCCCCGCGCCAAATTCGCGAATCTGCGGCGCGCGTTCGTAAAGTGTGACGCGCGCCCCGCGCTGTGCAAAAGCCAACGCGGCGCAGGTGCCAGCGATACCGCCGCCGATCACGGCGACGGATCTATCGTCAGACATTAGTCGTCACGATGTACTTTTTCGCGACGCTCATGCCGCTCTTGCGCCTCAAGGGTCATGGTGGCGGTCGGACGCGCATCCAGACGCTTGAGCGAGATCGGCTCGCCCGTGATTTCGCAATAGCCGTATTCACCCTCGTCGATACGGCGCAGTGCGGCGTCGATCTTGCTGACCAGCTTGCGCTGGCGGTCGCGGGTGCGCAGTTCCAACGCGCGGTCGGTTTCCTCGCTGGCGCGATCGGCCAGATCGGGGATGTTGCGCGTTTGATCCTTCATGCCTTCGATCGTGTCGCGGCTGTCGCTGAGGAGATCAGCTTTCCAGCCCAGCAGCTTGCGCCGGAAGTATTCCAGCTGCAGATCGTTCATGAAGGGCTCATCCTCGGCGGGACGATAATCGTCGGGCAGAAATACTTCTGCTTTCATGGCTGCTCCCCTGTCATTCGCAAGCCAGCGCCCGGGTTTTGACCTGCGCCAGCTCCCCTGATGAGCGGCTATTAGCGTCCTGTCAGAACAAAGTCACGCGACAATTGCGTTTCACTGAATATGCGGCTCATCACTTCACCATTTGCTGAAACAGGTGGCAGTTTCGTGACCGGTATGGACAGAACAGACCACAACAGCTAGGGCATGAGGCAGATTGCAACACTTTATGCGGACAAAACCATGCTCCTTCCCCTTGCTGGTCTGATACTGGGCGCCGCCCTTGGCGCATGGCGCGCATCGCGTCGTGGTGGCAAGGCGCTGGATCTGGCGCAATGGGCGGCGGTTCACGGGGTGTTCGGCTTTATCATCGGCGTCACCGCGCTGATCGTTATCACCCGCATGGCCAGCTAAGGCGCCGCGGTGCTGCGCCTGCTGCCCTTTGTCCTGCTGATCGCCTGGCCGCTGGTCAGCTATTGGCTGGCGGTGCGGCGGACGCGGCAGATGCTGGACCGACAATCCACCCCGCTGGTCGAGCCACGCCTGAACGCCATGGCGAAACAGCTGGGCAGCGCGCTGGATCTGCCGACGGTGAAAGTGCATATCCTTGAGATTGCGGCGATCAACGGCCTTGCGGCCCCCGATGGCCGGATTTTCATCACGCGCGGGTTTCTCAAGGCCTATGCAGCGGGCGAAATCACCGCCGAGGAAATCGCCAGCGTCATCGCGCATGAGCTCGGCCATGTCGCGCTGGGTCATGGCAAGCGGCGTATCTTTGACTTTGCCGGACAAAACGCCCTGCGCACCGCGCTGATGGTGCTGTTTGGCCGCTTTTTGCCGGGCGTTGGCCCGTGGCTGGCCGGACTTGCGGCCAGCGCCTTTGCCGCGCGCCTGTCGCGCAGCGATGAATACGAGGCGGACGCCTATGCCACCGCCCTGCTGGGCCGCGCCGGGATCGGCGTGCAGCATCAGATTTCGATGTTCAAAAAGCTGGACGGCATGACCGGAAACCTCGGCGCGCAGCCAGCATGGCTGATCTCGCACCCCCGCCCCGACCAGCGCATCGCCGCGATCGAGGCGAATGCCGCCAAATGGGGCCTAAGGGTCGAGTAGCTTGCCCAGGCGATTGAGTCGCCCCTTTTTCAGCAGCGCACGCAGGCGCCAAGGCGCGGCATCCTTTGGCGCGAAATGATTGGCGCGCGCCAGAACTTCGTCCGCAACCGCGCGCATCTGATCGGGATGCTTTTGGGCCAGATCGGTCAAAAACCCATCGGGATCAACGCGCAGGACGCCTTCTTCGGACAGAATATTGCGGGGAAAGTCGCTGGCATTCATTGTCAGGATCGCATCCGCCGATCCCGCAATCGCCGCCGCCAGCACATGACGATCGTTCGGGTCGGGGAGATAGAGCCGTTCCTCCAGCGCGGGCTGATAGCTGACCAGCGCTTTGGGAAAATGCACACGCGCCATGGCGATCTCTCCCTCGACCTGCGCGACGGCAGCGGGGCCGAGCTTGATCACCGCGCGCTGCCATTCGCCCAAGATGCGTTCCGACCATAGCGGCCGGAACAGCCCCCGCGCCGCCGCGCCCAAGGTCAGCTCGCGCAGGACCGTTGGGAACAGGACGCAGGTGTCGACGACAACGCGCGGGCTTTCACTCATGTTTGGCACTCATAGCCGGAAAAAGACCGACTTCAGATAGCCGCTTTCCGCCAGATGCGGCAGCAGCGGGTGGTCGGGGCCGGCGTAGCCCGTGTTGATGATCTGACCGCGCCGCCCAGCGCGCCCGATCCCGCGCGCCGAGGCGTTGCGGAATTTCGTCAGATCGGCGGCGTGCGAGCAGGAACACAGCACCAGATAGCCGCCCTCGGCCACCAAGGGCGCGGCAAGGCGGGCGATGCGTTCATAGGCACGCAGCCCAGCTTCCAGCGCGTTTTTATTGGGCGCAAAGGCGGGCGGGTCGCAGATCACGATATCAAACGTCTCACCCTCGGCCGCCAAAGCCTCGAGCGTGGCAAAGGCATCGCCCTTGCGGGTGGCGAAACGATCCTCGACCCCCATCGCCGCCGCCCCTGCGCTGGCCAATGTCAGGGCGTTTTCCGATCCATCAACCGCCAGCGCGCTGGCCGCGCCACCCGCCAAAGCCGCCAAAGCAAAGCCGCCGACATGGCTAAACACATCCAGCACCTTGACGCCGCGCGACAGGCTGGCGGCAAAGGCATGGTTCGGGCGCTGGTCATAGAACAGGCCGGTTTTCTGACCGCCCATCACATCGGCCATATAGGTCGCGCCATTCATCGGCACGGCAATGGGCGCCGTGGGCGCAGTGCCGCGCAGCACGGCCATTTCCTCGGGCAGACCTTCAAGGCTGCGGGCGCGGCCTTCGCCGTTCTTGATGATCGTCGTAACGCCGGTGACCTCCGCCAGTGCATCGGCAAGATTTTCCACCATCCGCTCGGACCATGCCGCATTGGGCTGGATCACAGCGGTGTCGCCAAAGCGGTCAATCACTACGCCCGGCAGACCGTCAGCTTCGGCATGGACAAGGCGATAAAACGGCTGATCGTAAAGGCGGGTGCGATGCGCCAGCGCACGGGTCAGTTTCGCAGCGAGCCACGCCGTGTCGATCACGGCCTCGATGTTCTGATCCATCACGCGCGCCGCAATACGGCTGGCGGGGTTCACCGTGACGATCGCCATGGGGCGACGCTCGGCATCCTCTAGCACGGCGAACGTGCCGGGGGTCAGCGCCTTGGTGCGACGATCCAGCACCAGCTCATCGCTGTAGACCCACGGGAAACCGTGGCGGATGGCGCGGGCGTCGGCCTTTGGCGAAAGGCGGACGGTGGCATAGGTGGTGGCGGGATCTGGTGTATGTTCTGTCATGATGGCCCCATTTAGGCGCTTTGCCCGTCCGCGGAAAGATGTGTTTCGATCACGCCTGCGGCGCGTGCTGCCACCTGCTCGATCGCGGCGTTCAGTGCGACGACCGAAGGCTGGCCGGTCTCGCGCAGCAAGAACGCCCGCCCGCCCGCGCCTAACGCATCTGCTGATAACGGCCCTGCCGTCAGCAGCCGCTGCGCGGATTGCAATTGCCAGAACAATCGCGCGCCGATTTGCAGGGTTTGGCGCTCGCCTTCGGGCAGATCGGCGACGGCCAGTTGGTCTTGCACTGTGCGGGCCGGATTGGAGGCCAGCAGCGCCATGGTTTCAGCGAACAATTCGATATCTTGCAAACGACCAGGGCCGATTTTGGCGTCCCAATCGCCCTGCGGCGGTTTTGCCGCGCTGATACGGGCGCGCATGTCCAACACATCAGCGCGCACCTTTGCCCCGCCGGCTTTCAGCGCCAGCAAATCCCGGCGAAACCCCTCGAATTCCGCCATCAGGCCGGCGTCGCCCACGATGGGACGCGCGCGGGTCTGGGCCAGATGCTCCCATGTCCAGGCCTCATCCGTTTGATAGGCGCGAAACGCGCCCCAGCCTGTCGCAACCGGCCCCTGCCGCCCCGAGGGACGCAAACGCATATCCACCTCGTAAAGCCGTCCCTCGGCCATGGGCGCGGAAAGCGCCGTGACCAAGGCCTGCGTCAACCGCGCGAAATAGCTGGACACCGCCAAGGGGCGCGGCCCGTCCGAGGCATCGACGCCTTGCGCATCATAGATCAAGATCAGGTCAAGGTCCGATTGCGCATGGAGCCGCCCCGCGCCCAGCGAGCCCATCCCAACCACAATCGCGCCGCGCCCCGGTGCCGCTCCATGACGGCGGGCGAATTCCGCGCTGACAACCGGCCAGATTCCCTGCAACACGCTATCGGCCAGCGCCGCATATTGGGTGCCTGCCCCTTCGGCATCGGTCAGCCCCTGCAGGAAATGGACGCCGATGCGGAAATGCCATTCCTTCATCCAGCGCCGCGCGGCATCCAGCTTTGCCTCGTAATCGGGGGCGCGGGCGATGGCGGTGTGCAGCTCGGCGGGCAGATCATCGGGCCATTGCGCGAAAAAGCTGCCACCGATCACCGCATCCAGCACCCCCGCATTGCGCGACAGATATTGCGCGAGCGCGGGCGCCGTCGCGCAAATGTCGATCAGCAGGTTCAGCAGGTTCTCATTCGCCTCGAACAGCGCGAACAATTGCACGCCCGCAGGCAGACCGGACAGGAATTGATCAAAGACCGCCAGCGCCTCTTCGGGCTTTGCGGCTTGTTGCAGGCGCGACAGGATGCGCGGGCGCAGGCGACGAAAGCTTTGCCCGGCGCGCACGGATCGCAGCGCGGGATAAGAGCGCCAGCGCGCAATCACCTCGGCGCCAAAATCAGCCTCGCGCGCGGTTGCGCTGTCGTCGGGGGCAAAGAAATCCTCGGTCAATGCCTCGACCGCCTTGATGCGGCGGGTCAGGTCGGCTTTCAGATCGGCGGTGCTGGTGCCCATAAAGGCGGCAAGGCGGGCAAAGCCTTCCTCGGTGACCGGCAGATCATGGGTTTGGGCGTCGTTCAGCATTTGCAGGCGATGCTCGACCAGCCGATGCGCGCGATAGTGATCGGTCAGATCCTCGGCCACCTCGGGCGTGATCCAACCGGTTTCGCTCAGGCGCATCAGACCCGGCACCGTGCCACGCAGACGCAAGCTGTCATCGCGCCCGCCCGCGATCAGCTGACGGGTCTGGGTGAAAAACTCGATCTCGCGGATGCCGCCGCGCCCCAGTTTCATATTATGGCCCAGCAGGTTCAGCCTGCCATTCAGACCTTTGTGATCGCGAATGCGCAGGCGCATGTCATGGGCATCCTGAATAGCGGCAAAATCCAGATGCCGCCGCCAGACAAAGGGGCGCAGCGCGCGCAAGAATCGCGCCCCCGCCTGCAGATCGCCTGCCGCTGCGCGGGCCTTGATATAGGCGGCACGTTCCCATGTGCGCCCTTCGGCCTCGTAATATTGCTCGGCCACGCTCATGGCGACGCAAACGGGCGTGACAGACGCATCGGGGCGCAGGCGCAGGTCGGTGCGAAAGACATAGCCCTCGGCGGTGATATCCGACAAAAGCGCCGTCATCTTGCGCGTCGCCCGCACATAAGAGGCCCGCGCATCGGGATAGGCGTCGCGGTCAAAGCGGCTATCGTCGAACAGGCAGATCAGGTCGATATCGGACGAATAATTCAGCTCGCCCGCGCCCATCTTGCCCATCGCCAGCGCGACCATTCCCGCCCCCGATTGCACATCGTCAGCGCTCATGCCCGGCAGCTTGCCGCGCGCCACCTCGGCCATAAGCGCAGCTTTCATCGCGGCATCGGTTGCGGCATCGGCCAGACGGGTCAGCGCGCCGGTCACATCCTCTAGCGGCCAGACGCCGCCCAGATCAGCCAATGCCACAATCAGCGCGACGCGCCGTTTCGCCTGCCGCAGTCCCGCGCCCAAAATATCGGGCGCAATGTCGCCGAGTGCGGCGATCACCTGATCCACCGCACGGCGCGGCGCATCGAGTGCCGGGGCCAGCCAGTCATGCTCACGCTCGATCAGGCGGGCCAGATAGGGGCTAGAGCCCGCGGTGCCCGCAATCAAGGAGGCAATATCCGCTGGCAGATCAGGCAACAGACGGACAACATCCGCCCCCCGTGCGGGATCAAAGGCGGTGGGGCAACGGGTCAGGTGATTGGCAAGGGGCGCATCATGGGTCATGGTCCCATGGTGCGCGCAGGCCAAGCTTGGCGCAAGAGCGGGAAATTCTTTCACCCATCTGTGTTTTTCTGTTTTGCCCCTCTATGGTTAGACCTAAACCGATCACAGAACCGATTTTGGGGGACCCATGTCCAACGACGACACGCTGCTAGCCGAGGTAGAGGCCCTGCAAACCCAACTGATCGCCGCGCGCGCCAGTATTGCCCGCCGCGTGATCGGACAAGAACGGGTCGTCGATCTGGCGCTGGGGGCTGTACTGGCGGGCGGCCACGCGCTGCTGGTGGGTCTGCCGGGCCTGGGGAAAACGCGCCTTGTCGGCACGATCGCGCAGGTGCTGGGGCTGAATTCCAGCCGCGTGCAGTTCACCCCCGATCTGATGCCCGCCGATATTCTGGGGTCGGAAGTGCTGGAAACCGCAGCCGACGGCACGCGCAGCTTCCGCTTTATTGAAGGGCCGGTGTTCTGCCAGCTATTGATGGCGGATGAGATCAACCGCGCCAGCCCCCGCACCCAATCCGCGCTGCTGCAAGCGATGCAGGAAGGCGAGGTGACCATCGCCGGTCAGCACCGCCCGCTGGGTCGCCCGTTCCATGTGCTGGCAACGCAGAACCCGCTGGAACAAGAGGGCACCTATCCCCTGCCCGAGGCGCAGCTCGACCGCTTTTTGGTGATGATCGACGTCCCCTACCCCAGCCGCGAGACCGAGCGCGAGATCCTGCTGGCCACGACCGGCACGGACGAGGCCGAGGCGACGGCGATCTTTACCCCCGATCAACTGCTGGCCGCCCAAACCCTGCTGCGCCGCGTGCCGGTGGGGCAAACGGTGGTCGATGCGATCATTGATCTGGTGCGCGCCTGCCGTCCCGACGATCCCACCGCCCCCGATTACATCCGCGAGAATATCACCTGGGGCCCCGGCCCCCGCGCCGCGCAGGCGCTGATGCTGCTGGCACGGGCCGAGGCGCTGCTGAACGGACGTCTTGCCCCCAACATGGCCGATGTGGCGGCGCTGGCAGGCCCCGTCCTTGGCCACCGCATGGCCGCCAGCTTTGCCGCCCGCGCCCGGGGCGAGACTGTGGCCGCGCTGGTCGCCCGCCTTGTGACTGAAACCACAGGCCTCGATGCCGCCGCATGAGCGATCAAACCGCCCATTCTGCTGATCTGCACACGGGCCTGCGGGCTGACAGCGAAAAGCTGGCCCATGCCTTGCCTGCCCTGCTGGCCGCGGCACGTGCGCTGGCGGCGACGATCACCCCCGGCACGCATGGCCGTCGCCGCGCGGGTCTGGGCGATACGTTCTGGGAATACCGTCCGGCCGAGGCGTGGGATGACGCCAGCCGCATCGACTGGCGCCGCTCGGCCCGGGGGGATACGGCTTTTGTGCAGGATCGCGAATGGCAATTGGCGCAAAGCCTCAGCCTTTGGGTCGATGACAGCGCCGCGATGCGCTATGCGATGGACGCGAACCATCCCAGCAAGGCGCAGATCGCGCAGCGACTGGCGCTGGCACTGGCGGTTTTGCTGGAACGCGGCGGCGAGCGGATCGGCTATCTGACCGCCGACCTGCCCCCCCGTCGCGGCCGCTTGCAACTGGAACGCCTGACCGCCGCGCTGCTGCATCAAGGCGATCATGATTACGCAAGCGCCCCGCCCGCGATGGCACCGCCGCGCGGGCAAGTGGTGATCTTTTCGGATTTCTTTGGCGATCTGGCGGCGCTGGAAGCCTATATTGCCAGCGCCACGGGGCGCGGTTGCACGGGGCTGTTGGTGCAGGTGCTGGACCCCACCGAGGAATCCTTTCCCTTCACCGGCCGCACACTGTTTCGCAGCATGTCCGGCGCAATCCGGCACGACACATTAAAGGCCGATGCCCTGCGCGAGACCTATCGCGCGCGCCTTGCCGCCCGCAAAGATGCGGTCGCTGGGCTGGCCGCCAGCGCGGGTTGGCGCTTTCACACGCTGCATACCGATACGCCCGCCAGCCAGTCGCTGCTGTGGCTTTACGGCGCGCTTGATGGGGTATCGGCATGAGCGGTTTGATTTTCACCAGCCCATGGCTGCTGCTGGGCCTGATCGCCCTGCCCGCATTGTGGTGGCTGCTGCGCGCCGTGCCGCCCGCGCCACTGACGCGGCGCTTTCCGGGCGTCGCGCTGCTGCTGGGCATCCCCGATCCCGAGGCGGAAAGCGCCCGCACCCCGTGGTGGCTTTTGCTGCTGCGTGCGCTGGCTGTGGCGGCGCTGATCCTCGGCTTTGCCGGTCCGGTACTGAACAGCACAACGCGTGTCACGGGCGGCGGGCCTTTACTGATTCTGGTCGATGGATCTTGGGCGCAAGCGGCAGATTGGGACGCCACCCGCGCACGTATTGCCACGATTGCGGGCGAAGCGGACCGCCCCACCGCGATCGAGGTGCTGACGGCCCCCACGCCAGATGGCCCGCTGTTTCGCAACCCCGCCGATCTGCAAGGCATGATCGAGGGGCTGCAGCCCCGCGCATGGCAACCCGATGCCCTCCCCGCTTGGCTAGAGACGATCGACGGCACGTTTGATACGATCTGGCTGTCAGACGGCCTTGCGCGCAGCAGCCGCGCGGAATTGGCCAACGCCCTGCAACAGCGCGGCACATTGCAGGTGATCGAGGCAACCGCCCCAACCTTTGCGATCCTGCCGCCTGTCTTTGAGGATGGCGGCGTCGATCTGACAGTGCAGCGCAGCACCGCAGGCCCGGCGTTCAGCCTGCCAGTGCTGGCCCAAGGCACCGATCCCAATGGCATCGCCCGCACGCTGGCTACGGCGAGCGCGGATTTTGCCGCCGATGCGACGGCAGCCGATGTCCGCTTTGAACTGCCACCTGAATTGCTGGCGCGTATGACGCGATTTGACCTTGGCACGGCGCCCTCGGCAGGTGCAACCGCACTTGCCGATGATCGCCTGCGCCGCCGCGAGGTTGCGCTGATCGCACCTGCTGGCGGCAGCGAGGCGGTGAACCTGCTGTCGCCCACGCATTACCTGCGCCAAGCCCTTGCCCCCAGCGCCGATCTGATCGAGACCGACCTGCCCACCGCCATGCGCGCGGGCCCCGATGTGATCGTGCTGGTCGACATCGCCAACCTGACCCCTGACGAGACCGCAACGCTCGAGACTTGGGTCGATCAAGGCGGGCTGCTGGTGCGTTTTGCGGGGCCGCGCCTTGCCGCCTCTGATATGGGGCGCGGCGCGGTTGATCCGCTGCTGCCGGTGCGCCTGCGCGCAGGCGGGCGGTCGGTTGGTGGCGCCCTCAGTTGGGGTGAGCCTAAAACACTGGCCGCTTTCACCGAAGGATCGCCTTTCTTTGGCCTGACGGTGCCGGATGATGTCGAGGTCACCGCGCAAGTGGTCGCGCAGCCCGACCCCACCCTTGCCGCGCGGGTCATTGCGCAACTGTCCGACGGCACGCCACTGGTCACGCGCGAAATGCTGGGACAGGGACAGATCGTGCTGTTTCACGTGACCGCCACCCCCGAATGGTCGAATCTGCCGCTCTCTGGCCTGTTCGTTCAGATGCTCGAGCGCCTGTCGCTGGCCTCTGGCACCGCGCTGGATGAGGCCTCGCTGGCGGGCACGCGCTGGGCCCCCGATCAGGTGCTGGATGCCTTTGGCGCGCTGCATAGCAGTGACAGTCTGGCCCCGATCACCGGCGAGGAATTGGCCGTCGCGCGGGCCGCCGCCGCAACGCCGCCAGGTCTTTATGCGGGCCAAGGGCGGCGGATCGCGGTCAATGCGATGAGCGCGGGTGACACGCTGGCCCCGGCCATCTGGCCCGCTGGGGTGCAGGTTTTGGGCAGCGATGGTGCGGCGGCGGTTGCGCTGCGCCCGTGGTTGCTGATGGCCGCAATCGTGCTGCTGTTGGTGGATACACTGGCCAGCGCCGCCCTGTCGGGGCGCCTGCGCGGGCGCGGTTTGGCGGCACTGCTGCTGATCGCGCTTGCCCCGCTGCCGCGCCCTGCCAGCGCGCAGGATTTCGACGCAGGTTTCGCAATTTCGGCCACCTCCCAAGTGGTGCTGGCGCATGTATCCTCGGGCGATCCCGAGGTGGATAGCATCGTCTCGGCGGGGCTGACGGGCCTGTCGCGCGCGCTGGCCCTGCGCAGCACGATTGTCACCAGCCGCCCGATCCAGCTGGATCTGGATACCGACGAGCTGGCGTTTTTTCCGATGATCTATTGGCCGGTGACCGCCCAAAGCCCGCTGCCCTCGCGCGAGGCCTATCAGCGTTTGAACCGTTACCTGCGCACCGGCGGCATGATCGTCTTCGACACGCGCGACGCGGAAATCGGCGCCTTTGGCGCGACACCTGCCAGCCGCCGCCTACAGGAAATTGCACTGCCCCTTGATATTCCCGCGCTCGAGCCGATGCCCGCCGACCACATCCTGACGCGCAGCTTTTACCTGCTGCAAAGCGCGCCGGGGCGGTTCACCAGCGACCTGTGGGTCGAGGCCGCCCCGCCCGAGGAACTGGCAGAGGGCATGCCCTTTCGCAACCTCAACGACAATGTAACGCCCGTGGTCATCGGCGCGAATGATTGGGCGGGCGCATGGGCCACACGGCCCGATGGCGCGCCGCTGCTGCCTGTGGGGCGCGGTCTTGCTGGCGACCGCCAGCGGGAAATGGCTTTGCGCTTTGGTGTTAATCTGGTGATGCATGTGCTGACCGGCAACTATAAATCAGATCAGGTACATGTGCCTGAATTGCTGAACCGTTTGGGGAATTGATGGAAGGCTCGGTTATCTTTGCGCCGCTGCTGAGCTGGCCGCTGGTCTGGGCGGCGCTGGCGCTGGCGCTGGTCATCGGCCTGCTGGCATTGTGGCGCGGCCTTGGCGGCTGGGGGTGGCGCGCGCTGGCGGCGCTCGCACTGGCGCTGGCGCTGGCGAACCCATCGCTGATGCGCGAGACGCGCGATGCTTTGTCCGATATCGTGCTGGTCGTGGTGGATGAAACCGCCAGCCAGCGCATCGGCACGCGCGAGGCGCAGACAGCCAGCGCCCTTGATCAGATCACCCGCCAGATCGAGGCCCTGCCCAATACCGAAATGCGCATCATCCCTGTCCGCAATGGCGAGGATGACAATGGCACCCGCCTGCTGACCGCCCTGTCGAACGCGCTGGCCGAGGAACCCGCTGCGCGCATTGCCGGGATTATCTTGCTGACCGATGGCCGCGCCCATGATCTGGCCGTGACGCCCGAATTGCCCGCGCCGACCCATCTGCTGCTGACCGGCGAGCCAGACGACTGGGACCGCCGCCTGATTGTCCGCAATGCGCCCGCCTTTGCCATTTTGGACGAGCCTGTCACCCTGACCCTGCGGATCGAGGATCAAGGCGCTGCGCCAGAGAGCGGCCCCGTGCCGCTGACCATCGCCATCGACGGCGGCGATCCGATGACGTTCACCGTCCCCGTCGGCCGCGATATCGAACTGCCCCTCACGCTGCCCCATGGCGGCATGAACGTGTTGCAGTTTCAAACGCCCACCGCGGATGGCGAGTTGACCGACCGCAACAACACCGCCGTCGTTCAGATCAACGGCGTGCGCGACCGACTGCGCGTGATGCTGGTCTCGGGCGAGCCACATGCCGGCGAGCGGACATGGCGCAATCTGCTGAAATCCGACCCCGCCGTCGATCTGGTGCATTTCACCATTTTGCGCCCCTCGGACGCTGTCGATTCGACCCCGTCCGAGGAATTGGCGCTGATCGCCTTTCCGACGCGTGAATTGTTCGTCGATAAGATCAACGATTTCGATCTGATCATCTTTGACCGCGATCGCCGCCGGGGGCTGATCCCCGATGATTACATGATGAATGTGGTCAATTACGTGCAAGGTGGCGGCGCGGTACTGGTCTCGACGGGGCCGGAATTTGCGGGTGCGGAATCCATCGCGCGATCCCCGCTGGGGTTCATCCTGCCCGCACGGCCCACCGGACAGGTGTTCGATCAGGCCTTCCGCCCGCAATTGACCGAACTTGGCCAGCGCCATCCGGTGACGGCGGGTCTGCCGGAACTGTCGGGCGTGGACGAGGATGGCAATCCGCTGTGGGGCCGTTGGCTGCGTCTGCTGGCTGTGACGCCCGATCCGAATGCCGAGATCGTCATGGCGGATGAAAGCGACAATCCACTGCTGATCCTGAACCGCGTGGGCGAAGGGCGTGTCGCCCTGATGTCATCCGATCAGGCATGGCTGTGGACACGCGGCTTTGACGGCGGCGGCCCGCAGAACGAATTGCTGCGCCGCCTTGCGCATTGGCTGATGCAAGAGCCGGACCTCGAGGAAGAGGCCCTTTGGGCCGAGCCGCAGGGCCAGACCCTGCGCATCATCCGCCGCACCATGGCCGAGGATGCGCCACAGGTCACCATCACCCAGCCCGATGGCAGCACCGTCACCGTGCAACCGACCGAAGTCGCCCCCGGCCGGTTCGAGGCACTGTTCCGCGCGCCCGAGGCCGGTCTTTACCGCCTGACGGATGGCGAATTGGACGCTGTCATCGCGGCTGGCCCCGCCCAGCCGCGCGAATTCGAAGAAACCATCGCGACCGCTGATATCCTGTCGCCCGCAACCACCGCGACAGGTGGCGGGGTGGTGCATCTGTCAGATGGCACGCCCGATATCCGCACCGCCCGCGCCGGGCAAAGCGCCTTTGGCGAGGGCTGGATCGGCATCACGCCGCGCGATGTGTCTCGGGTCACGGCGCTAGATATCAACGCCTTGCTGCCGCCTTGGGGCTGGCTGCTGATCGCGGCGGCGCTGATGCTGACCGGCTGGCTGCGCGAGGGGCGGCGGGCGAACGCTTAGTGGTCGTCCGCGCCGTCCAACATCACATCGCGCGAGCGTGACGCGAATTCGCGCGACCACAGAAAGCCCGTGACGGCCAGAACCGAGATCACCAGCAGCGCATCGCCCATCACCCAAGCCAGCGTCGCCAGCGCGAAATACATCGCGCGCAGACCGCGGTTGAACGATATGGCGGCGCGGATATTCAGCTCGGCGGCGCGGGCCGCACGGGCGGGGCCTTGGGGGCTGTCCTTATCGATCGGCACCGATCCCATCAGGATCGAGCAATAGCCGAACAACCGGTTCGACCAGATGAATTTCAACACGGCGATGATCAGAAATACCGTCGCGGGCAGCAGCCGCAGCTGCCACAGCAATTGCGATTCGTTTTGATGGGTCAGTTGCTCGGCGACGCCGCTTAACTGGTCGATATTCCCCATCAGCGCCAAAAGGCCGCCAACCGCCAGCAGGCAGGTCGAGACAAAGAACGAGGTCGACTGCCGCAGGCTAGAGATAATCGTCGCATCGAACACGCGATTCTCGCGCTTGCTGAAATCCTCCATCCAGGCGCGGCGATAGCCCTCCATCAGCCGCGAGACCGACGGGCGCCGCGCCGAGGGATGTTCGATCACAAAGCCCAGAACCAGCCAGATCACCGCGATCATCGCCAGCACGGCCAGATCCTTCCACCCGATGATAATTAACAACTCGATCAGATTCATCCGCGTCCCCTGCGACCGCCTGCGCCTATTGCTATCTCATTCGCGCAAGAAAGTGAAAATGTCATGCCTTGTGCGAGCAGTCCCGCCTTGCAACAAAGGCATAGGAGGCACGTCATGCCAAAGGTATTGCCTGTTTTCATCGCGGCCCTCTTGTCCGCTGCGCCCGCCCTTGCGCAGGATCACGCGCGCGAAGGGGCCGTTGGCCGGATCGAAATCGAGGACGCCGGTCATTGCACCGCCGTACTGATCGCACCAGATCAGGTACTGACGGCCGCGCATTGCCTGTTCGACGCAGACACCGGCGCACGCATTCCAGCGCAGGACATTGTTTTTCAAGCCGGATTTACCAACGGCCGCGCCTATGCGTACCGTCAGATCCGCCGCATCGTGATCCACCCCGACCACCAACCGGACACCCGCGCCAGTGGCGCAGCCGCCCGCAGCCGCGCGGATCTTGCACTGCTCGAGCTGTATCAACCCATCACCCCGCTGGCCGGTATAACCCCGCTGCCGATCGCCAGCGTCATCCCGTTGGAAGGGGCGCTGAACGTCATTGCCTATGGCACAGGCCCGGCGGGCGCGCATCAGACGCAGGATGAATGTCGCCGCATTGCACAAGATGGCGGCGTTTACATTTTCGGCTGCGCTTTGCAGGTTGGCGGCTCGGGCGCGCCGATTCTGGCCAATCGCGGCGGCACGCCGCAGATCGTCGCGCTGGTGTCGGCCATCGGGCAGATGCGCGGGCGCGATGTGGTGGTTGGGGTGAACCTGCCCCAGCAAATCGGCGCATTGCGTGCCGCCTTTGACGCCTCTGCCAGCAGCGGGGCCGAGCCGCGCCGCTAGGGTCTTGAATCCCCCAAAATCACCCCCAAATGAAGGTCATCGGGATGCCGCCTCGCGGGCCCGCAATACCCGCCCTGCCATCGAATGGAGGGCTAAACCTTTGTTATCGCTTACATGAGGATGACCATGCGTACCTTTAATCTTGCACCGCTGCACCGTGCAACCGTTGGTTTTGATCAAATCGCCGATATGCTTGACCGCACCCTAAGCGCGGACGCCGGCCAAACCAACTATCCGCCCTATAACATTGAAAAAACCGCCGATGATGCATGGCGCATTTCGGTCGCTGTCGCAGGTTTCGCCGACGCCGATCTGGATGTCGAGCTGCGTGACCATGCGCTGATCGTGACCGGCCGCAAGGCTGATGACACGACCACGCGCAAATTCCTGCATCGCGGCATCGCCACCCGCGCGTTTGAGCGTCGTTTCCAACTGGCCGACCACGTCCGCGTCCAAGGCGCGAGCCACGAAAATGGTATGTTGCATATCGACCTGATTCGCGAAGTACCCGAGGCGCTGAAGCCCCGCCGGATCGAGATCACCAGCAATGCCCCGACGCTGGTTGAAGCCAAATCGGTGAACTAAAACGGAAAACGCGGCCCCAAGGGGCCGCGTTTTTCATTTTGCGATACGAAAGACTTTCTGCACGCGCCCGTTCGCTTCGCGCCACGTGGCAAAGCCGATGGCCCCGTAATAGCCCTGCCCCTCGGGATTATCCGCCCCGATCGAGGCATCGATCTGCTCAACGCCCGCGCCCTCGGCTGCCGCACGTGTATGCTGGAACAGCGTCCGCCCGATGCCCCTGCCATGCGCCGCCGGGCTGACATGGGTGCCGATAGAGCCCCAGCCCTCGGGCGTGCCATAGGCATTATCCGGCCCCGCGATTGTCAGGGATTGAAAACCCATAACCTGCCCCGCTTCGTCCACCGCCACCGTGCATTTCACATTGGCGGGGTTCTCAATATAGCTGCGCAGGCAAAAGGCCTCATCGCTGGCGCGCTGGCGGCCCGTCAGGGTGATAATGTCCTGCAACACGCGGGACATGCCTGCGGCATCGGTTGGAATGGCGTCGCGATAGGTGATCATCAATGCGCCTCGGCCCAGTTTTGGCCGCGTCCGGCGTCGACCACCAGTTTGATATCCAGATGCACAGCAGGATCTGCCGCGCCTTCCATAATGCGCTTGGCGATGGCGGTCAGCTCGTCCGCAGCGTTCTCCTCGACCTCGAACAGCAGCTCGTCATGCACCTGCAACAGCATCCGCGCGGGCAAATGCGCGATGGCGGGGTCCATTTGGATCATCGCGCGGCGAATGATATCCGCCGCCGTCCCTTGGATCGGGGCGTTGATTGCGGCGCGGCGCGCAAAGCCCGCATGGGGGCCCTTGGCATTGATCTCGGGCGTGTTGATGCGGCGACCGAACAGCGTGCGCACATGGCCGTTTTCCTTCGCAAAGGCGATGGTCTGGTCCATATAGGCGCGAATGCCGGGGAAACGCTCGAAATAGCGATCGATAAAGCCCTGCGCCCGATCGCGCGGAATGCGCAGATTGCGCGCAAGGCCAAAGGCCGAAATGCCATAGATGACGCCAAAGTTGATCGCCTTGGCCTGACGGCGGATCTCGGGCGTCATTTGATCCAGCGGCACGTTGAACATCTCGGACGCAGTGGCGGCGTGAATGTCGAGGCCCTGCTGGAACGCCTCTTTCAGCGCGTCAATCTGAGCGATCTGGGCCAGAATGCGCAGCTCGATCTGGCTATAGTCCAGCGAGACCAGCACCTTACCCGCAGGCGCGACAAAGGCACCGCGGATACGGCGGCCTTCCTCGGTGCGGACAGGGATGTTCTGCAGGTTCGGATCGGTCGAGGCGAGGCGCCCCGTATTCGCGCCCGCAATCGAATAGGACGTATGCACGCGACCGCTATCTGGGTTGATATGGTCTTGCAGCGCGTCGGTATAGGTCGATTTCAGCTTGGCCACTTGCCGCCAATCCAGGATCAGGCCTGGCAAAGCATGCTCGGTCGCCAGATCCTCCAGCACATCGGCACCGGTGCCCCATGCGCCGTTTTTACCTTTCACGCCGCCCTGAAAGCCCATCTCATCAAACAGAATCTCGCCCAGTTGTTTGGGTGATCCGACGTTAAAGCTACGGCCAGCGGCAGCGTGGATTTCCTCTTCCAGCTGCACCATCTTTTGCGCGAAGGCGTTCGACATGCGCGAGAGCGTATCGCGATCCACCTGCACCCCCGCCATTTCCATGCGCGTCAGCACGGGAATCAGCGGGCGCTCCAGCGTCTCGTACACAGTGGTGACACGGGATTGCGGCAATTGCGGCTTGAAATGCTGCCACAGGCGCAGCGTGATATCCGCATCCTCGGCGGCATAGGCCACGGCTTTTTCGACCGGCACATGATCAAAGGTGACGGCGGATTTGCCCGAGCCGATCAACTCTTTGATCGGGATGGGGCGATGGTTCAGATAGCGTTCGGACAGCTCGTCCATGCCGTGATTGTGCAGGCCTGCATGCAGCGCGTAGCTGAGCAGCATCGTATCATCGACCGGCGCCAGATGGACGCCATAGCGCGCCATAATCTTGACATCATATTTGATGTTCTGGCCGATCTTCAGCACCGCCGGGTCCTCGAGCACCGGGCGCAGAGCGTTCAGCACAACCTCTAGCGGCAACTGCCCTTCGGTCAGGCGATTGTCGGCGAACAGGTCGTCCCCCGCCGCCATGCGATGGCCCAATGGGATATAGGCCGCACGCCCCGGCACCAGCGCCAGCGAGACGCCGACAAGCTCGGCCTGCATCTCGTCCAAACTGGTGGTTTCGGTGTCAAAGGCGACATAGCCCTGCGCGCGGATTGCATCAATCCAATCGGCCAGCATCTCGGGCGTGTTGATATTCACATAGGCCGCATGGTCAATCGGCGCATCGGGCGGCGGCGGCGCGACAGTTTTCGGTGCGGATTTTTCGGCAATGCCCTTGGCGGTCGCGGCGGCGATCATCGGCGCATCGACACCCATCTTATCGGCGACGCGTTTTGAGATATTGCGGAATTCCATCTCGGTCAGAAAGCCCAGCAGCACCTCGGGTTCGGGCGCGCGCAGAACCAGATCGGCCAGCGTGAAATCCAGCGGCACCTGCGCATCCAGTTGCACAAGGCGGCGCGAGACGCGGATCTGGTCGGCAAAATTGATCAACGTTTCTCGGCGTTTCGGCTGCTTGATCTGTGCGGCATTGGCCAGCAGATTATCCAGATCGCCATATTCACCGATCAGTTGCGCGGCGGTCTTGATCCCGATCCCAGGCGCACCGGGCACGTTATCAACCGAATCCCCCGCCAAGGCCTGCACATCGACCACACGGTCCGGCGCGACGCCGAATTTTTCAATCACACCGTCGGCGTCGATCAGCTTGTTCTTCATCGGATCGAACATGCAAACGGCGGGGCCGACCAATTGCATCAGGTCTTTATCGGATGAAATGACGGTAACGCGCCCGCCCGCCTCGGCCGCTTCGCGCGCGAGGGTGGCGATAATGTCGTCGGCCTCGAACCCTTCGATCTCTTTATAGGCGATGTTAAAGGCGGCGGTTGCGGCGCGGGTCAGCGGGAATTGCGGGCGCAGATCCTCGGGCAGTGGCGGGCGGTGCGCTTTATATTCGGGATAGATATCGTTGCGGAAGGTGATCGAGCCCTTGTCGAAAATCACCGCAATATGGGTCGCCGCCTCGGGGCCGTTATTGTTTTCGACATAGCGCTGCAGCATGGCGCAAAAGCCCGCAACAGCGCCGATGGGCAGGCCGTCGGATTTACGCGTCAGCGGCGGCAGCGCGTGATAGGCCCGGAAAATATAGGCCGAGCCATCGATCAGATGCAGATGGCTGCCCTTGCCAAAGGGGGCGGTCTCTTTACCGGTCATGCTGCGCTCCTGTCCCGAAATAACGTCCAAAAGCTTTGACAGAAACCGGCCCCGCTGGCCAGAGCGGCTAGTGGCCCTCGGCGGCGCCCGGCGCGCGGATATAACGCGCGTCGCAATAGGGGCAATCGATGAAATCGCTATCCGCCGGAATGGTCAGCCAGACGCGCGGATGGCCAAGCGCGGCATTTTCCGTAAGCCCATCACAGGCGATGCGCGTGGTGGCAACCTCGCGCGTCACGGGCGCGGGACGGGTCAGCGCGCGGGCTTGCATTTGGGTCAGGCTATTCATCGTCATCCCCTTTCAGGCGGGCAGCAGCGGCCCAAGGTTACGGCCACCCAGAATATGCAGGTGGAAATGCGGCACTTCCTGGTTCGAATCCGGTCCGGCATTGGCGATGACACGGAAACCGGCGGGCAGCTCCAGCGCCTTCAGCACCGCATCCAGCGCGGCGTTGAAACCCGCCTGCTCGGCGGCCGAGGCCTCGGCCACGAAATGGCCGAAATCAACATAGGGCCCCTTTGGGATCAGCAACACATGGGTCGGCGCCTGTGGGTGAATGTCGCGAAAGGCCAGCGCGTGGTCCGTTTCCAGCACAGTATTATTCGGGATTTCACCGCGCAGGATACGGGCGAAAATATTGTTCGGATCATAGGTCGTGGTCACGCGCGGCAAACTCCGTTAATCGGCGAAGATACTGGACGAATTATTAATCGACGCTGCAAGATCAGGCTTGATACCAAAGAACTCGACCAACGCGGCAATATTCTCGCCCTCATGACCATTTTCGCGGATGCGATGAAAATGTTCAAATCCCATGTCGCGCAAACGGTCACTTTCCAGTCGCAAATCGGCACGTACGGCAGGCAACAGCCGTTCGAGCAAGTCGCCAGAGGAATGATCCGACGCCAGCCCCACCCGCGTCGCATGGCCGCGCAGGAAATCGTCCGACATTTCGCATTCGATTTCCAAAACCCGCATCGTGCTGCGATCCGCGTCAAAATCGCTCATCAGCTCGACGTTAGAGGGGTCAAGGCAGACGATCATCCGATCCGAATCGAAATATTCGAACAACATGCGCAGCAAAGCGCGGCGGTGGCGGGTGCGTTTTTCAACAGTGGTCTGGATACCGCCCAAATCCGGCACAGGGGCGCGATCTTCGTTAAACATATATTCCAGCGACGGCAGCCCGGTGAGACGCGATGCCTCTTGCACGAGGCGCTTTGCGACGTGCCATTTCTTGCACACGACGACCAAGATCTCGCGCCCGCGTCCAACTGAGGTGATCTCCTCCCAGAATCGCGGTGAGAATCTTTGTCCGGTGCGTCCACGATTGGTCTGAAACTTGAAGAGGTTACGACCCTCGTTCGAGATTTTGAAATCATCACGTTCCGAGCCGTAAAGCTGGCCAAGCCGCAACCGCAGATCCTTGGCCTCGGGCGATATTTTGCGCGCGAACAGGTAGTCTTGCGAGACCAGCAGGTCGTAATGGTCGTTATAGAACACTACTGGCATCCCGTATTCCGAGAACATCAAAAAGGTCAGCGTGCGACGGCGGATCTCTTTTTCAGGCACCAGATGCGGTACCAAGGTTTGGAAAAACGTCTCGTCCGGAATCCAGGTGGTGCGAAAGAATCGCATCACATCGGGGCGCTTGTCGATGAATTTCAATATGGCTGTAATGGTCGAGCGGCGCAGGCACCACCATTGCGAGCCGATCATCACCTGCAGATCATGCGGCACGTCACGCGTCAGGCGGAATTTGCGCTGCAGATCAAAGCTCCAGTAGAACAGTTTGCGATTCGTACGTTCGTTAAAGATGTGGCGATAGATCAGCCGTTCTTCCTTGAATCCTGTCTTGATCCAGTCACTTTCAAAGAAATCGAAACACTCGATGTAGTCTACGTTCTCGGCTGCCAAAAATTTATGCGTATAGATGGCCGACTTGACCGCCATACAATCGCCCGACACCATGTAAAAATGGGTGGCGTCGGGAAAAGCCTTTTCGGCGGCACGGATGGCCTCGATCGTCGCCTCGACCAAGGACCACTCGCCCCACCCGCATTTCAGGCGTCTGCGGGCAAAGGTTACCCCAGGGTTCGCGGACAAACCGCGCTGAATTTCATCAAAATCCTCGCCAGAGGCCCGCCCGTCGAAGTGAATCGCAACGCAATCCCCCCCGCTGGTTAATTGAACCGCTTGATTGATGATCGCTTTCGGATCTTTATGGCACAGCAGAATGAAGGCTATCTTTGTCATATGCGCACAACTTGCGTAACTGTGGCCAAGCATGCCAGCCAGATTAAATATTTACTATGTACTGCAATACTAATTCTTGTTTGCATGCCTACGCCAGTCTCTTCTAAAGATTGGCTAACAGTTGGTTCAAAAAGCAGCGCAACTCTATGGAGAGACACGACAAATGAGTTTTCCCGGCACTTGGATGACCGAAAGCGAAAGCATGATCTATCGTGTTGTGCCAAAATGCGCCTGCTCGACCATCGGTCAGATCATGTATTACTCGGATCATGGGCGCTTCTTTGATGGGGACATCCATGATGCCGGACAAGGGCTGCACAAATGGAACCGGCCCGAAAGCCAAGACCTGATCTCAAAGGCGGTCAGCGACCACCAGACCTATGTCTTCACCTGTGTACGCAACCCCTATACGCGGATCCTGTCGTCGTTTTTTGACAAGATCGCTGGCATCCAGCGCAACGGGCGCCGGTATCGTGGCAATCTGGTGCCCGCCCTGATCCAGAAATACGGGATCGAGGTTGGCTCGCCCGAGGACAATTTCGAATTCGACCAGATCAAAAGCTTCCGCCGCTTTTTGCTGTTCGCGCGCGATTCGATCCGCTTCCGCAAACCGATGGAGCCCGATATTCACTGGTCCGCCATGTCGGGGCATATCTCGACCTTCATCGCCAATGGCGGACGCTATGACAAGATCTTCTGGACCGAAAAGTTCAACGAGGGCATGGCCGATGTGCTGCGCAGCACCAAGACGCCGCAGCCGGTAGATATCAAGGAAATTCCGCGTTTTAACGAAAGCGAGGGCCATGGCCCCAAGCGTCTGCATCCGGTCGAGGACTACTTTGACGACCTGTCGATGCATCTCGTTTTCGACATGTACAAACGTGACTTCCGCCTGTTCAAATACGACTTCGAAAATCCGGCAAACAAGAATCCCATCGCCGAAATCGATCTGGATGAGGTCCACAAGAGGCTGGCAAAATAAACGCGCCCGCCGTATTGCGAAGGCGAACCAGCCGGAGAAGACAATGCCCCTGAGCCCCGAGCAACACCAAGAGATCGAGGCCCAGCGCGGCCAAAGCGCGACCACGTTGCGCGCAGTCAGCCCCGGCATGGAGGCGCATCTTTACAAAGCGCATCAGGTGCTGGACCACGGTTTTGTCCGTGTTGTCGATTATATGGGCGATGACAGCGCCATCGTGCAGGCCGCGCGCGTCTCCTATGGGCGCGGCACCAAATCGGTCAGCAATGACGAAGGGCTAATCCGTTACCTGATGCGGCACTGGCACTCGACCCCGTTCGAGATGTGCGAGGTTAAGCTGCACGTGAAACTGCCGGTATTTGTGGCCCGCCAATGGATCCGTCACCGCACAGCGAATGTGAATGAATATTCGGGTCGCTATTCGATTCTGGACCGCGAATTCTACATCCCCTCGGCCGAGCATCTGGCCGCGCAATCGGTCGTCAACAACCAAGGCCGCGGCGAGGCTTTGTCGGGCGAAGAAGCCGCCCGCGTACTCGCGTGGCTAAAGGATGACGCAGGTCGCGCCTATGACCATTACGAGGCAATGATCAGCCAAGAAGGTCAGCAGGGCCTTGCGCGCGAACTTGCCCGCATGAACCTGCCCGCCAATATCTATACCCAATGGTATTGGAAGGTGGATCTGCACAACCTGCTGCATTTCCTGCGCCTGCGCGCCGATGCCCATGCGCAATACGAAATCCGCGTCTATGCCGATGCCCTGTGCGAGATCGTGAAAGACTGGGTGCCCTTCGCCTATAAGGCGTTCGAGGATTACCGCCTGGGCGCAGTGTCGATGTCGACGCAGGCGGTTGATGTCATCAAGCGCCGTCTTGCGGGCGAAGCGGTCACGCAAGAGACCTCTGGCATGAGCAAGGGCGAATGGCGCGAATTTGTCGCCATCTGGGGCTAACCCCAAGGCGGCGGGGTTAACCCGCCGCTGCCGTCAGATGTTCGAATAGAATCAGGCTACCGAGGCCGATCAGGGCAATCCCGCCCAAGGCCTCGGCCACGCGGCCAAACCGCTGGCCCAGCAGACGGCCAGCCAGCATACCGCCCGTGCTCATCAGCATGGTTGCTGTTCCGATCGCCAATGCGATCAACAGAATATTCACCTCTAGGAATGCCAGCGATACGCCGATGGCCATCGCGTCGATCGAGGTGCCAATGGCCGTCAGAACCGTTGCCCATAGCGTTGTATCGCCGCGCGGGGCATCAGGCTGATGCTGCAAGGCCTGCCACTTCATATGCGCGCCCACCGCGGCCAGCAGGGCAAAGGCCACCCAGTGATCCACCGCGTCGATATATTGGCTGGCCGCAATGCCCAAAGCCCAACCGATCAGGGGGGTGATCATTTCAACCACGCCAAAGATCAGGCCCGTCCGCAGCGCGGTGCCGAACTTGACCCTTTGCGCCCCCGCCCCTTTTCCGACCGAAGCGACAAAGGCATCAACGGACATCGAGACGGCCAAAACGCCGACAGCTACAGGTGTCATTTGAAATTCCATAAGGGCAGATCCGGGCGATAGACGGACCCCGCCCGCAGGGTCCCTTCGCCACGGTCTCGCAAAGCCTCATTGCCGGACATGCCACGCGCGTCTCCCGCGCGAATATGTTGACATGCCCCCACATCAGATGATGCGGTCGCTACTCCCCGATGCGGGCGATTTATGACCCGCACCAAAAATAGTCAAGCAAAAACAATGACTTAATAATGATTATCAATCGCAACTGGGGCGAAACGGCCCAAAATCAGATCGTTACGCCGCGCCGTCCAGCAAGATCGGTGAAATATTGCCACGCCACACGGCCCGAACGGCTGCCACGCGTCGCCTGCCATTCAATCGCCTCTGCACGCAAAGTGGCGTCGTCGATCTCAATCCCATAGGCATCGCAATAGCCGCGAATCATCTGCAGATATTCATCCTGATCCGCCGCATGAAAACCCAACCACAGGCCGAACCGGTCTGACAGCGAGACCTTTTCCTCAATCGCTTCGGATTCGTGGACGGCGGCTTGACGCTCGTTCTCGATCATATCGCGCGGCATCAGGTGGCGGCGGTTCGACGTTGCATAAAGCACAACATTTTCGGGCCGCCCCTCGATCCCGCCATCCAAAATCGCCTTGAGCGCTTTGTAATGCTGATCGTCGTGACTGAACGACAAGTCGTCGCAGAACAGGATGAACCGTTCGGGCCGGCCCCGCAGCAGATTCAGACAGCGGCTGATCGAGGGCAAATCTTCACGCTGCACCTCGACGATTTTCAGGCTGGGCAAATCGGCGGATACAGCGCCATGCACGGCTTTCACAAGGCTGGATTTCCCCATGCCGCGCGCGCCCCACAGCAGCACGTTATTCGCGGGCAGGCCCGCCGCGAACTGGCACGTATTGGCCAGCAACGTATCGCGGGCACGGTTGATACCGACCAACAGATCGACATCAACGCGGCTGACATGATCCACCGGGGCAAGGCGGTCGGGGCTGGTGTGCCAGACAAAAGCTGCCGCGCCAAAATCTGGCGCAGCAACAGGTGCGGGGGCCATGCGTTCTAGCGCGGCGGCGATCCGGTCAAGTGCGTTCATGGTTTCTTTGCTAAATCCGTGCCAACTGCATGTTCTTGATCGTCCAACTCTTCGTCATCGACCCACAGGCCCTCGGCCCGCAGCTCGGCCTCGCGCTTTTTCTCATAGCGTTGGACGAGGAAGATCGAGATTTCATAAAGCGGGTAGACGGCGGCGAACAGGATGATCTGGCTCATGACATCGGGGGGCGTCACCAGCGCTGCCAGCACCAAAATGCCAACGATCGCATATTTACGCACCGATTTCAGGCCGGCCGCAGTCACGATTCCGACCCGGCCCAGCAAGGTCAGCAGCACCGGCAGTTGGAAACACAGGCCGAATGCCACGATCAGCGCCATGGTCAGGGACAGGTATTCTTGTGCCGAGCCTTGAAACACCACACTGGCCATTGGCGCGATATTGGGATCGACCACCGCACTGCCATCGGGCGCGAACTGCTGGAAACCCAGAAAGAACGCGTAAGCCATTGGCATGACGATAAAGAACGAGAACGCCGCGCCCAAAAAGAACATAAAGGGCGAGGCCAGCAGGAACGGCAGAAACGCCATTTTTTCCTGCTTATACAGGCCCGGCGCGACAAACCGCCAAAGTTGATAGCTGATCACCGGAAAGGACAGGATCAATCCGCCCAGCATCGAGATGCGTACAGCGACAAAAAAGCCCTCTTGCGGGCTGATAAAGATCAGCTGGCAATCCTGGCCCCGTTTTGCCAATTCCACGCATAGCGGCCCGGTCAAAACGTTGAACACGGGCGTTGCAAAGAAAAAGCAAATCGTCATCGCGACGACAAAGGCCAGCACGCTCCAGATCAGGCGATTGCGCAGTTCGGCCAGATGCTCGATCAGCGGGGCTGCAGTGTCTTCGATCTCGTTGGTTTTGCTCATTGCGATTTCTCGGGCGCAGATATCGGCGCGGATACGGGCGTCGTTACAGGCGCAGCGGCAGGTTCGGCAACTGGTGTGGATGCAGCGGCCGTTTCAACAGATGTGACGGGTGGAGTAACTGGCGCAGCAACGGGCGCAGTAACTGGCGCTGTCGGCACCAGGTTGGGACGCCCGACACCCGCAAGCGAGGCGGTTTCGGTATTGCGCGTCATCGCCGCCGCACCGGTATCACGCAAAGATTGATCCGCCGCAGCCTTTGCCGCGGTTTCCTCGGGCGTTGCGCCTGTCAGGCCAGCGGCCTCACGCAGCTTTTGTGCGCCATAAGCCGTCGGTTTCTTGGCCGCGGTGGTCGCGGTATTCAGCGACTGACCGGCAGAGCGCAGCGTTTGGTTAATCTCATTGAGGCCAGAATCGTTGGCGGCGGCATTCATGGCGCGCGAAAACTCACGCGCCATACCCTGCGCCTTGCCGACGAAATTGCCAATGTTGCGAAACAAAATCGGCAGGTCCTTTGGGCCCACAACGATCAGGGCGACGATGCCGATAATCGCCATCTCTCCCATGCCTAAGTCAAACATGCGCTATGCCCCGTTCGAAATTACGCCGCTCTTCTAATTGATTAGACGCGGTCTTTGGGCGCTTCTTCGGCAACCGGGGTTGCGACAGGCGCAGCCGGGGTCACATCGCGCAGTTCGGTTGCGGATACTTCCAGCTCTTTTTTGCCGTCATCCACGCCGCGTTTGAACGCAGTGATGCCCTTGCCGACTTCACCCATCAGGTTCGAGATTTTGCCCCGGCCAAACAGCACCAGAACAACGACAGCGATCAGCAGAATGCCCATCGGGCCGATATTGTTAAACATGTCACTCTCCGCAGCAACCGATGCGCCCATGGCACCGGTGAAATAAATCCATGCCCTGTGATGCGCCTGCGGATGGGCGGAAGTCAAAGCGTGCCACGGGGTGGGTGGCGCAATAAGGTTGCATTTTTCGAAATCCGCGACAAAAACATGTCAGTAGCCAAGAACGAGAGGCTAAAATGCCATCACCGCGCAATCAACGCCTGTTCCAGATCATGCAAATTCTGCGCAGCGCGCCTGGCGGTGCCCTGCTGTCTGCCCATGATATTGCGACGCAAACCGGCGTCAGCGACCGCACAATCTATCGCGATATGGCAACGCTGATCGATTCGGGCCTGCCGGTCGCGGGCACGCCCGGACAGGGCTATCACATTACCGCCGCCATTACGCTGCCCCCCCTGAACCTTAGCCTAGACGAGATCGAGGCCCTCCATATCGGCCTCTCCATTTTGGGCGAGGCCGATGACATCGGCCTACGCGCCGCCGCGCAAAGCCTGTCGAATAAGGTCGATGCGGCGCTGTCTGCGGATCTCAGCGATGCAGATCGGCGCTGGGCCCTCAGCGGCCCCGGCGTCAACGCGGCTGTCGCCGAAGCCGCGCGCGGCTTTCATTTTTTGCCCGTTTTGCGCAGCGCGATTGCCCGCCGCCAAAAGCTGCGCCTTAGCCTCAGCGCCAGCGCTTCCCCGCCGTCAGAGCGGATCGTCAGACCCCTGCGGATTGACTATTGGGGACGCATCTGGTCATTGCAGTGCTGGTGTGAGACCACCGGCGGGATGGAGCAACTGCGCACCGATCACATTGATAGTGTTAACGTTCTGCCGCAGCTTTTCACGCCGCCGCCGCAGTAGAAACCGCTCGGGACGTTATTTATAGGCAATATACCGCGCACCCCATCACATTAATTAACAAACCATTAACGAATACTTGACTGAATAACCTGTCACAGAACATGCTTGCATTAGATTTAGGGAATTCCCCGGAATGATTGGGGTGACGGGCGGTATGGAAGCAACGTCGGGCGGCCTTTTTTCGCAGTCTTTGATGGTTTATCGCGGCGTGGATCTGACCGTGACGGATGGCGTTGCGCTGGGCGACAGCCTGACCTTTGCAGCAGGTCTATTGCCGGACGACTATTACACCCTTGACCGCGAGGCAGCGCCCGCGCGTCTCAGCTTTGCCGTTGCAGAAACCGGCCGCTTGATGATCGCGCCCGGCTCGAGCATCGGGACAGCGGGCCATAGCCTGCATGTCGATAGTGTGTTGCTGCTGCTGGATCGCAATGGCCGCGTGGCAGAAGTGCTACTGCTGGTCGAGGAAAAGGGCGGCATCGCGATTGCGGTCTATGCCCTGCCCCTATCGCCTTTGAATCGTGGCTTTGAATATCGCTTGGCCGCAGTCACCCAGCGAAACGCACGCCATCGCCTGTTTGGCACGCCGATGCTGCAATTCACGCATGATACGCTGCTGACGCTGGCAGATGGATCACGCATTGCGGCAAGCGACGTGCAGGTCGGACAACATCTGATGTCGGGCGATGGCAATATGATCACCGTCAACTGGATCGGCCGCTCGCAGCTGATGGCCGCGCGGGATATGGCGCCGGTGCTGGTGCCTGCGGGCAGTGCGGGCAATCAATCCGATCTGATCCTTGGGCCGCGTCACCGCATCCGTGGGCGACTGATCCGTGATATGATCGGCCGCAGTAATATCCGCCAGATCGAGCCGATGGTGCAGCACTATGTCCAGATCCTGCCGCATCGCCATCGCAGCCTTGCCGTGGCCGGGGTCGCCGTCGACTGCCTGATGATCGAGGCCCCGCCGCCCCACACAGCCAATAGCGCCCCCGTGGCCCAAGGCCTGCCGTTGCCTGCCGTCGCCCAGAACGACTGGCGCTAGCATTTCTTGCCGTAGACGCGCGGATCGCCTATAGCCGCGCCATGCAAAACCAGACCTCGCCCCTCCCCGCTGAAATCGCCCGCCGTCGCACCTTCGCGATCATCGCGCACCCTGACGCGGGCAAAACGACATTGACGGAAAAATTCCTGCTGTTCGGGGGTGCGATCCAGATGGCGGGTCAGGTGCGCGCCAAGGGCGAAGCGCGCCGCACGCGGTCGGACTTTATGAAAATGGAACAAGATCGCGGGATTTCGGTCTCGGCCTCGGCCATGTCGTTCGACTTTGGTCAGTTCCGTTTCAACCTTGTCGACACCCCCGGCCACAGCGACTTTTCTGAGGATACCTATCGCACGCTGACCGCGGTGGATGCGGCTGTGATGGTGATCGACGGCGCCAAAGGCGTGGAAAGCCAGACCCGCAAGCTGTTCGAGGTCTGCCGCCTGCGCGATCTGCCGATTCTGACCTTTTGTAACAAGATGGACCGCGAGGCCCGCGATACGTTCGAGATCATCGACGAGATCCAGGAAAACCTGGCCATCGATGTCTCGCCCGCCAGCTGGCCCATCGGGTCGGGCCGCGACTTTCTGGGATGTTACGATCTGCTGCATGACCGGCTAGAGCTGATGGACCGCGCCGACCGTAACCGCGTCGCGGAAACCGTCTCGATCAGCGGGTTGGACGATCCGAAACTCGCGGAACATATCCCCACAGATATGCTAAAAAAACTGCGCGAAGAGATCGAAATGGCGCGCGAATTGATGCCCGCCTTTGACCGCGAGCGCTTCCTCGAGGGCTCGATGACGCCGATCTGGTTCGGCTCGGCGATCAATTCGTTCGGCGTGAAAGAATTGATGACCGGCATCGGCGAATTCGGCCCCGAGCCGCAGCCGCAAAAGGCGGCCGAGCGGATGGTGCCTGCAGGCGAAGGCAAAGTCGCCGGTTTCGTATTCAAAGTGCAGGCGAATATGGACGCCCGCCACCGCGACCGCGTGGCCTTTATCCGCCTTGCCTCGGGCCATTTTGAACGCGGCATGAAGCTGATCCATGTACGCTCAAAAAAGCCGATGGCCGTGACGAACCCCGTGCTGTTTCTGGCGGCCGACCGCGAATTGGCCGAAGAGGCTTGGGCCGGTGACATCATCGGCATCCCGAACCACGGCCAGTTGCGCATCGGCGATGCGCTGACCGAGGGCGAGATGCTGCATTTCACCGGCATCCCCAGCTTTGCCCCCGAACTGCTGCAAAACATTCGTGCGGGCGATCCGATGAAAGCCAAACATCTGGAAAAGGCGCTGATGCAATTCGCCGAGGAAGGCGCGGCGAAAGTGTTCAAACCGTCCATTGGCTCGGGCTTTATCGTCGGTGTCGTCGGCGCGTTGCAATTCGAGGTGCTGGCCAGCCGGATCGAGGTTGAATACGGCCTGCCTGTGCGGCTCGAGAGCTCGCAATTCACCTCGGCGCGCTGGGTGTCGGGTGACAAGGATGCGGTCGAGGCCTTTGTCAGCGCCAACAAACAACATATCGCCACCGATAACGATGGCGATCTGGTCTTCCTGACCCGTCTGCAATGGGACATCGACCGCGTGGCGCGTGATTATCCAAAGGTATCGCTGACCGCGACCAAGGAAATGATGGTCTCGTAAAATACAAAACGGCCGCTGTCCCTGCAGCGGCCGTTTTCAGGTCAATGGCTGCGCTTATTGAAGCAGGCCGATTGCCGTGCGGGACGTCACATTGATCGCGGCGGTGCAGGCGCCGGCCTCAGTGCCCTCAACGGTGCAGCTTTGCCAATCGTTCACCAGCACATTGCCCAAACCGTCACAGGCACTGCCCGTCACTTCATAGCGGCGCACGCGGGTCTGGCCTGCGGCGACATCGCCGAGTTCAAACACCGTCAAACGCGACAGCCCGCCGTTCGTGTCGAACAGCGCGGTTTCGGCCATCATGCCGCCCAGGGGCTGTGATAACCCGTTGCGGGTGACAAAGGTCAGACGACAGCTGCCCTCGAACGATTCCAGACGGTTCAGCTCGACACTGATCTGTCCTTCGGTCACATCGGGGGTGCTGATGCGGCTGGCGACATCAAGATTTTGTGCGCAGGCCTGCGGGTCAAGGCCGACCGCCTCGCAGGTCAGGGTGCGGTTCACGATCACTTGGCCAACGTCATCACAGGCGCGCCCACGCAGATCGAACTGCTTCACGCGCACCGCGCCTTGGGGCACTTCGGTGAACTCGAGCAAGGTGAATTGCGCCGCCTCGCCTGCCGTATCCATCACGACGGCCTCAAAACTCAGCTTATAAAGGTTTTCTTCCAACCCGTTGCCGACGACGAACGACACGCGACAGGCGCCGTTTACATCCTCTTTGGCGTTCGCCTCGACCGCTAGGCGGCCGGGGGTGACCTGCTGGGCGGCGAGCGGCGCAGCCGCTGCGAAAAGCGCAAGGCCTACGGCCAGCGAAGAAATCATGCGCGTTTGGATCATGTGCATTCCAGTTTACAATCTGTTTCGCAGCCTGTTCATAGGCGGTGGAGACCAAAGCAATCGGCGCGCGCAGCGCGCAGCCGCCTTGCCTATACCTGCATCTCCGAGTAAATTAATCAACAATGCCGTTCAAGAGGAACGGTGATCACCAGCCACGTTACCGCATTTCCCCTCGTGCGGGCCGCAGCCAGATACGCCAGCTTCAAACCACAGGTGCATCATGGCTGCAGCCGATACCCACGCCCAAATTCCGACCCCGGCCGAAATCCGTCAAGCCCGCGCTGACAATCCCAAGGCGCGCGACCGCGATCTGGCCGAAAGCCTTGGCGTCTCCGAGGCCGCGCTGGTCGCCGCCTATGTGGGTCACGGCGTCACGCGCATTGCCGCAAACCCTGATCAGCTGATGCCCCTGATCCCCGCTTTGGGCGAGGTTATGGCCCTGACCCGGAACGAGGCTTGCGTCCATGAAAAGGTCGGCACCTATTCGGAATATCACGCGAACCCCCATGCGGGTTCCGTGCTGAACCCGAACATTGATCTGCGCACCTTCCCCAAACATTGGGTGCATGGCTTTGTGCTGGAAAAAGAGACCGAAACCGGCACCCGCCGCAGTATTCAGGTCTTTGACAGCGCAGGCGATGCGGTTCACAAAATCTTCCTGCGCGAGGGCTCGAACGTAGAGGCGCTCGAGGCCGTGAAAGACGCGCTGCGCCTGCCCGAGCAGTCGGATGTGGTCGAGACCACCGCCCGTCCCGCCGTCCAAGGCCCCAAAGCCGACCCGAGCAAAGCCGACGCCCTGCGCGCCGATTGGCAAGCGATGACCGACACGCACCAATTCCTGCGTATGGTCAGCGGCCTTGGCATGAACCGTCTGGGTGCTTACCACACGGTCGGTGCGCCCTATGCCCGCCTGCTGGACAAGACCGCTTTCCAAGCCATGCTGGACGGTGTTGTCGCACAAGAGATCGGCATCATGATCTTTGTCGGCAACCGCGGCATGATCCAGATCCACACCGGCCCGATCTATAAGCTGATGCCGATGGGCCCGTGGCAGAACATCATGGACCCCGGTTTCAACCTGCACCTGCGCGCCGATAAAATCGCCGAAGTTTGGGCTGTGACCAAACCGACCAGCCGCGGCGATGCGATTTCGATCGAGGCATTTGACGCCGAAGGCGACATCATCTTGCAGGTCTTTGGCGTGCAAAAGCCGGGTATGGAACATCGCCCGATGTGGAACGCCTTGGTCGAGGCTCTGCCTTCGGCCCAAGTCGAAGAGGTCGCATAATGCGGCGCCTTTTGCTGACCTCGGCCATCGCAATTGCGGTGGCCACGGGCGCTCAGGCGCAGGATCGCATCCTGTCGCTGGGCTCGTCCGTCACCGAAATCCTGTTCGCCATCGGTGCCGAGGATAAGGTCATTGCGCGCGATCTGACCTCGACCTATCCCGCCGCTGCCGAGGCGCTGCCCGATGTCGGTTATGTCCGCGCCCTGTCGCCCGAAGGCGTGCTGTCGGTGAATGCTGATATGATCATCGCCGAACCTGACGCGGGGCCGGTCGAGACGATCGACGTTCTGAAAGCCGCCTCGATCCCGTGGGTGACGGTGCCTGCGGGCTGGGATGCCGCCCAGATCGTCGAGAAAATCAACCTGATCGGCGAAGCCACCGGCCATGCGGCCGAGGCCGCCGCGCTGGCGGCCACTGTGACAGCGGAGCTGGAGACCGCCGCCACCGCAGCGGCAGAGATCCCCGAGGATCAGCGCAAGCGCGTGCTGTTCATCATCTCGACCAATGGTGGCCGCGTGATGGCCGCAGGCAGCGAGACCGGCGGCAATGCGATCATTGAACTGGCGGGCGCGGTCAATGCCGTGCAGGGCGTCGAGGGTTACAAGCCCCTGACCGACGAGGCGATCACCGCCGCTGCCCCCGATTTCATCTTGATGATGGACCGCGGTCATAATCTGGATGCGGCGAATGACGAGCTATGGGCGATGCCCGTGCTGGCCTCGACCCCCGCAGGTCAAAATCAGGCCGTGATCCGCATGGATGGCATCTATCTGCTGGGCTTTGGCCCCCGCACCGGCGCCGCCGCGCTGGAGTTGCATAACGCGCTTTACGCCGGAAACTAAGCCCATGACTTTCGCCCTATCACATGCCGCCAGCGTGGATAACGCCGACCCGCGCGAGGTTCGCGCCCGCAGGTTAACCCTGCTGCTGATCGCCGCGCTGGTTGTGACCTGCGGCGCATCGGTGATGTTCGGCGCATCCGGCACGTCGGTGACCAAGGTTCTAGGCCAATTGTGGCGCGGCGAAGAGATCGCGCTGATCGACCAGATCGTTCTGCTGCAAGTGCGCATCCCGCGCATGGTGCTGGGCGTGCTGGTGGGCGCAAGCCTTGCCGTCTCGGGCGCGGTCATGCAGGGTCTGTTCCGCAACCCGCTGGCCGATCCTGGTCTGGTCGGGGTTAGCGCAGGCGCCAGCCTTGGGGCGATTACGGCGATTGTGCTGGGCGGATTCCTTCCGGCGGCGGCGCTGGCTTTTGTCGGCGGCTGGCTGGTGCCGGCGGCGGCCTTTGTCGGCGGCTGGGGTGCGACGATGGCGCTTTATGCGGTTGCAACGCGCTCGGGGCGCACCTCGATTGCGACGATGCTGCTGGCGGGAATTGCGCTGGGGGCGCTGACGGGCGCGATCTCGGGCATCCTTGTGTATCGGGCCAATGACAATCAGCTGCGCGATCTGACGTTCTGGGGCATGGGATCGCTGGCCGGTGCGAACTGGCCAAAGGTCCTCAGCGCCGCGCCCTTGATCGTCATCGCACTGGCAGTTGCGCCGTTTCTGGCGCGGTCGCTGAATGCGCTGGCTTTGGGCGAGGCGGCGGCGGCCCATATGGGCATTCCGGTGCAAAAGATGAAATCCGTCGCGATCCTGACGGTTGCGGGCGCAACCGGCGCGGCGGTGGCGGTGTCGGGCGGCATCGGCTTTATCGGCATCGTCGTCCCGCACCTCCTGCGTCTGGCCGCAGGGCCGGATCACCGACATTTGCTGGTGAACGCGGGTCTTTTGGGCGCGATTGTGCTGCTGCTTGCGGATATGATCAGCCGCACCATCGTCGCACCTGCCGAACTTCCTCTTGGTATTGTGACAGCCGTTTTGGGTGGCCCCGTCTTTTTGTGGGTGCTGCTGCGGCAACGCGGAGTGGTCGACCTATGACTGTGACAGCACGACAGATCAGCGTCAAACTGGGGCGCAAACAGATCCTCGAGGGTGTGGATTTCACGGCCGCAGGGGGCCGCCTGACCGCCATCGTCGGGCCGAACGGGTCGGGCAAGACCACCTTGCTGAAAGCGCTGACAGCCGAGATCGGTAATGGTGACGGCGTTGAAATCAACGGTCGCGCGATCAATGCGTTAAAGCCGTGGCAACTGGCGGCGATGCGTGCGGTGATGCCGCAGGCCACCAGCCTCGCCTTTCCCTTCACCGCGATCGAGGTCGTGCGCCTTGGCCTGCAGGCCGGCGTCCATGCCGCCGACCGCACGCTGGCGCGCCGCGCGCTGGAACGTGTGGGGCTGCAAGATAAGGCCGAGCAGCATTACCAACAGATGTCAGGGGGCGAGCAGTCGCGCGTCCATCTGGCCCGCACCCTGTGCCAGGTCTGGGAGCCGATGGCCCATGGCAAACCGTCATGGCTGTTTCTGGACGAGCCGGTCTCGGCCCTCGATATCGGCCATCAGCTGCTGGTCATGGATATCACGCGCGACTTTGCACGCGCGGGCGGCGGCGTGGTTGCGGTCATGCACGACCTGAACCTGACTGCGCTTTATGCCGATCATGTTGTGCTGATGCGCGATGGCGCGATTCTGGCGGCGGGCGCGGTGCAAGATGTGATGACCAGCGAAAACCTGTCCCGCGCCTATGGCTGCGCGTTGCGGGTGAACCATGCCCCCACCGCAGATCACACGTTCCTGCTGCCCCATGCTGCCAGTTCACACGCGGCGTGAAGGAACTTTCTGCACTGTCATAATTCTGTTACGTTCATGTCACATTCCCTACGCACGGATCCCTTAGATCCCCGGGCGACGGTGCTGCCACAGCGCTACCACCGCACCCACGACACAGGAGTATGTCATGTCGTTGAAGACCGTTTGCGTTTCGGCAATCGCCATCGCCGCTGTTGCTGGCGCCGCTCAGGCCCGCGACAACATCCAGATCGCCGGCTCGTCCACCGTTCTGCCCTATGCCTCGATCGTTGCCGAATCGTTCGGCGAGAACTTCCCTGAATTCCCGGTTCCCGTTGTTGAATCGGGTGGCTCGTCGGGCGGCCTGCAGCGTTTCTGCGCTGGCATCGGCGAAAACCAAACCGATATCGCCAACTCCTCGCGCCCGATCCGCGCTGGCGAAATCGAGACCTGCGCCGCAAACGGCGTGACCGACATTATCGAGGTCCGCGTCGGCTATGATGGCATCGTGTTTGCCTCGGCGCTGAACGGCCCGGAATTCGCTTTCACCCCCGCTGACTGGTACAAGGCGCTGGCCGCTGAAGTCGTCGTCGACGGCGAAATCGTCCCGAACCCCTACACCACTTGGGACCAAGTAAACCCCGCCCTGCCCGCACAGCAGATCCTGGCCTTCATCCCCGGCACCCGTCACGGCACCCGCGAAGTGTTTGACGAAAAAGTTCTGGTTGCTGGTTGCGAAGAATCGGGCGCGGCTGAAGTGCTGAGCGCTGCACGCGGCGACGAGGCTGCCTGCGTTGCCCTGCGCACCGACGGCGTCTCGGTCGACATCGACGGCGACTACACCGAAACGCTGGCCCGCATCGCGGCAAACCCGCAAGCGCTGGGCGTCTTCGGCCTGTCGTTCTACGAAAACAACACCGACACCCTGCGCGTTGCAACCATGTCGGACATCGAGCCGACTGTCGAAGCGATCGCAACCGGCACCTACCCCGTGTCGCGCCCGCTGTACTTCTACATCAAGAAAGCCCACATCGGCGTCATCCCCGGCCTGAAAGAATACGCTGAATTCTTCATGTCGGACGACATGGCTGGCCCGGCTGGCCCGCTGGCCCAATACGGTCTGGTGTCCGATCCGGAACTGGCCGAGACCCAGGCCCTGATCGCCAACGAAACCGTGATGGCTTCGAACTGATGATCAAGCGGGGGCGGCCAACAGGCCGCCCCCGGCAACTTTCGCGGCAGGACTCCCATGCCTTTACTTTGGACGCTTATCGTCATTCTCGCCATCGCGGCGATTGGTTACTGGCTAGGCCGTAGCCGCGCTATGCAATCCGCTGGACACAGCACCCGCGCGCTGCACTCGCTTCCCGGATATTACGGCTGGAACGTTGCCATCTGGGCGATGGCTCCGGCTTTTTTGCTGATTTTGGTCTGGCTGGTCATCCAGCCCGCCTATGTGAACCATATCGCCCTGCAAGCGTTGGGTGATGCCGCGCAAAACAGCGGCTCTGCCAGCCTGCTGCTGGCCGACGTCCACCGTATGGCCGACCAACTGGCCGCAGGCAGTGCCATCAGTGCCGAGGGTCCGACCGCCGCAGCCGCGCAACTATCGTTTGCCGCGAATACGGCGGGCCGCATGTGGATGAGCATCGCGGCCATTGCACTGGCCCTTGCCGGCACCGCTTATGCCTGGTCGCGCACCAATGCTCAGTTCCGCGCCCGTCCCCGTGTCGAGGCTGCCGTCCGCACCCTGCTGATCGCATCCGCATCCATCGCGATCCTGACCACCGTCGGCATCGTGGTCGCGCTGATTTTCAATACGATCGCCTTTTTCCAAGCCTATCCTGCGCTGGACTTTTTCTTTGGCCTGACCTGGAGCCCCTCTGCAGGCGGCGTCAATTCGCGCCTTGGAATTTTGCCGCTGCTGTGGGGCACGCTGTATATCTCGTTCATCGCGCTGCTGGTTGCGGTGCCGCTGGGCCTGTTTTCGGCGATCTACCTGTCGGAATATGCAAGCCCCCGCATCCGCGCCATCGGCAAGCCGATGCTCGAGGTGCTGGCCGGTATCCCCAGCATCGTTTACGGCCTGTTCGCCCTGATCGTCGTCGGCCCGCTGCTGATGAGCTGGTTCAGCCCGACCGGTATGCTCGGCCTTGGCTGGATGCGCGGTGGCACGGCTGTTATCACCGCAGGCGTCGTGATGGGGATCATGATCATCCCCTTTGTCTCGTCGCTGTCCGATGACATCATCAACGCGGTACCGCAAAGCCTGCGCGATGGCTCGCTGGGCTTGGGTGCCACGCGGTCGGAAACGATCCGTCAGGTTGTGCTGCCCGCCGCGCTGCCCGGTATCGCCGGTGCGATCCTGCTGGCCGCCAGCCGTGCCATCGGCGAGACGATGATCGTCGTGATGGGCGCAGGTGCCGCCGGTGTGCTGTCGCTGAACCCGTTCGATGCGATGACAACCGTCACCGCAAAGATCGTCAGCCAGCTGACCGGAGATGCGGATTTCTCGTCGCCAGAAGCGCTTGTCGCCTTCTCTCTTGGGATGACGCTGTTTGTCATTACGCTGGGGCTGAACGTCCTCGCGATGGCCATCGTGCGCAAATATCGCGAGCAATACGAATGACCGATATGAACACAACCCCGAAACAATCGCTGCTTGCCCCCGATGCGCGCACCAAAAAGCGCAACGCAGCCGAAGCGCGGTTCCGCGCCTATGGGATCGGCGCGCTGCTGATCGCCATGGGCTTTCTGATCGCGCTGATGTGGTCGATCTTTGGTAATGGCATCGGCGCCTTCACGCAGACATTCGTGAAAATCCAGGTGCCGCTGGAAGAATCGGTGCTGGACCCGAACGGCAACCGCGAACCGGCTGATCTGGCACGTGCCACAACGCTGCGCTACGGCTCGCTGCTGCAAGGCGCGATGGCCTCGACCCTAGAGCGCGAGGGGATCACCACCGATATGGAGCCTGCCGCGCTGGCCCAGATCCTGTCGTCCTCCGCCGCCGCCGAAGTACGTAACCGCGTGCTGGCCGAGCCGAGCCTGATCGGCCAAACCGTCGAACTGGAGGTTCTCGCCTCCTCGCGCGTCGATGGTTACATGAAAGGCCGTGTGTCACGCGAAAGCCTGGCCCGCGACCGTAATCTGTCGCCCGCCGCGCTGAACGTCGTGGACCAGATGCGCGATGCCGGCGTGATTGAACGCCGCTTTAACTGGAACTTCATCTTCGGCTCGGATGCATCCGATCAGCGCCCCGAACAGGCCGGTATCGGTGTGTCGATGCTGGGTTCGCTTGCGATGATGCTGGTGGTTCTGGCGCTGTCGCTGCCAATCGGCGTCGCCGCCTCGATCTATCTCGAGGAATTCGCCCCCCAGAACCGCTTTACCGACCTGATCGAGGTGAATATCTCGAACCTTGCAGCGGTGCCGTCCATCGTGTTCGGTATCCTTGGCCTTGCGGTCTTCATCCAGATCATGCACCTGCCGCAATCCGCGCCGGTGGTGGGGGGCCTTGTGCTCACGCTGATGACGCTGCCGACGATCATCATCTCGACCCGCGCGGCGCTCAAAGCGGTACCGCCCTCGATCCGCGACGCGGCTTTGGGGATCGGGGCGTCGCGGATGCAGGCGGTGTTCCACCATGTGCTGCCGCTGGCAATGCCGGGCATTTTGACCGGCACGATCCTGGGCCTTGCACAGGCCTTGGGGGAAACCGCGCCCTTGCTGCTGATCGGGATGGTGGGGTTCATCGCCTCGAACTACCCCGGGAGTGTCGACGCTGCATTCAACGCACCGAACTCGGCCATGCCTGCACAAATCTATGAATGGGCCAAACGCGCTGACCCGGCCTTCTATGAACGCGCTTGGGGCGGGATCATCCTGCTGCTGGTGTTCCTCTTGCTGATGAACTTCCTCGCCGTTCTGCTGCGCCGCCGGTTCGAGCGTAAATGGTAAGCCTGCTTAAAGGTCATAAAAAATGAACAACCCCAAGATCATGGCCCGCAATGTGCAGGTCTATTACGGCGACACCCACGCCATCAAAGACGTGAATGTCGACATCGACGACCGCACGGTCACCGCCTTTATCGGCCCGTCGGGCTGCGGGAAATCGACCTTCCTGCGCACGCTGAACCGGATGAACGACACGATCGCAAGCGCGCGTGTCGAGGGCGAGATCCTGCTGGACGCCGAGAACATCTACGACCCAAAGGTCGATCCGGTGCAATTGCGCGCCAAAGTGGGCATGGTGTTCCAAAAGCCGAACCCCTTCCCCAAATCGATCTATGACAACGTGGCCTACGGCCCGCGCATTCACGGTCTGGCCAAGAACAAGGCCGATCTGGACGACATCGTCGAGCGCGCCCTGCGGCGCGGCGCGATCTGGAACGAAGTGAAAGACCGCCTGCATTCGCCCGGTACCGGCCTGTCCGGCGGCCAGCAACAGCGTTTGTGTATCGCCCGCGCTGTCGCAACCGAACCCGAAGTGCTGCTGATGGACGAGCCCTGCTCGGCGCTTGACCCGATTGCAACCGCTCAGGTCGAGGAGCTGATCGACGAGCTGCGCGCCACCTATTCGGTGGTGATCGTGACCCACTCGATGCAGCAGGCCGCGCGCGTCAGCCAAAAGACCGCCTTCTTCCACCTCGGCAATCTGGTGGAATTCGACGACACCACCAAAATCTTCACCAACCCCGAAGACCCCCGCACCGAGAGTTACATCTCGGGCCGTATCGGCTAAGGAGAGCGTGATATGAGCGAACAGCACATTGTCTCGGCCTATGACCGCGACCTCGAGACGATCCAAGCCCTGATCTTTAAGATGAGCGGTCTGGTCGAGGACGCCATCGGCCGCAGTATCGAAGCCCTTTCGACCCGCGATGTCGAACTGGCCGAACAGATCCGCGCCGCCGACAAGCAAATCGACGCGCTGGAAGAAAAGATCAATGACGAGGCCGCCCGCACCATCGCGCTGCGCGCACCGGTGTCGAAAGATCTGCGCATCATCCTGTCGGTGCTGCGGATTTCGTCCAGCCTCGAGCGGATCGGCGATTACGCCAAGAATATCGCCAAACGCGTGACGGTGCTGGCAGAACAGCGCGCCATCACCGAATCGGACGCCACGCTGCGCCGCATGGCCCGCGAGGTCGAGCGGATGCTGAAAGACACGCTGGACGCCTTTGTGCAGCGCGACGCTACGCTGGCGCAGGAAATCATCGGGCGCGATACTGAAATCGACCAGATGTATAATGCGCTGTTCCGCGAATTCTTCACGCATATGCTGGAAGATCCGCGCAACATCACCGCCTGTATGCATCTGCACTTTGTGGCCAAGAACCTGGAACGGATGGGCGACATCGTCACCAATATCGCCGAGCAGGTCATCTATGTGACCACCGGCAACCGTCCCGAAGAGCCGCGCACCAAAGAAGATGAAACCCCCTTCATCGGTAAGGTAGACTAAGCAATGGCAAGCCAACTGCCCCATATTCTTGTCATCGAAGATGAACCCGCCCAGCGCGAAGTTCTGGCCTATAACTTCGAAGCCGAGGGTTACCGGGTATCAACAGCGCCGAACGGTGATTCGGCGCTGTTGCAACTGGCCGAAGAGCCGCCAGATCTGATCGTCTTGGATTGGATGCTGCCCGGCGTTTCGGGGATCGAGATCTGCCGCCAGATCAAAGCGCGGGCTGAAACCCGTGCGATCCCGGTGATCATGTTATCGGCCCGTTCCGAAGAGGGCGACAAGGTGCGCGGTTTGGAAACCGGCGCCGATGATTATGTGACCAAGCCCTATTCCATCACGGAACTGCTGGCGCGCGCCCGCGCCCAGCTGCGCCGCACCCGCCCCGCCACCATCGGCGGCGTGCTGCGGTTCGAGGATATCACCCTTGACGGCGAGACCCACCGCGTCACCCGCGACGGCAACGAGCTGCGCCTGGGCCCGACCGAGTTTCGCCTGCTGACCACGCTGATGGAGCGTCCCGGCCGCGTCTGGTCGCGCGAGCAGCTGCTGGATCGCGTCTGGGGCCGCGATATCTACGTGGATAGCCGCACCGTCGATGTCCATGTCGGACGTCTACGCAAGGCCTTGATGATCCACGGCGGCACCGACCCTCTGCGCACGGTGCGCGGGGCCGGATATGCGCTGGGTTGACCTTTGACAGTTGACGTTTGGTCGTCGCAAGGGGAGCGATTTTTCCCCTTGCGCGCCAAGGTCGAAACCCATAATTAGCCCATACCAACACGGAAGCGGGCGTAGCTCAGGGGTAGAGCATAACCTTGCCAAGGTTAGGGTCGGGCGTTCGAATCGCCTCGCCCGCTCCATATTAAACACAAAGGCCCGGCCGTCAGGCACGGGCCTTTTGTTTTGCCTAGAGCCTGCGACATATGCGTCAAGTTTAGGCGACAGACGCACCAAGCCTTGCCCCTGCCGTCTTGTGTGACAAGTTAGGGGCAGACGCCTGATCCCGAAAGCCTGAAGATGACTGACGATCCCGCAGGACAGCCGCCGCGCGCGCCTGCCGAAAACCCGATTTTGGTTGTGGGGCTGACCACCGCTATTCAGGCAATGACATCCTATGGTTTGCTGTCACTGCCGGTGGCCAGCGTGTTCTATGCCGCCGATTTTGGCCTGCCCGCATGGATCGTCGGGGTGCAGATCTCGGGCATTTATTGCGTTGCGCTTTTCAGCTCGCTGATCGCGTCGAATATGGTGCGGCGACTGGGCGGCGGGCGTACATCACAGATCGCGCTGCTGGCGATGGCACTGGGCGTGGCCTGTATCGCATCGGGTCTGGGCGCGCTGCTGCTGCCCGGACTGGTGCTGATGGGACTGTCCTATGGGCTGCCGAACCCCGCCGCCAGCCATCTGCTGCGCCGCTTTACGCCCCCTGCAAGGCGCAACCTGCTGTTTTCCATTAAACAAGCGGGCGTGCCGATCGGCGGCGCGATGGGCGGCATCGTCACCGCATGGATTGCGCATCACGTCAATTGGCAGGCGGCGCTGTGCCTGCCTGCGCTCCTCAGTCTGACGCTGGGCGTGGTTTTGCAACTGGTGCACAAAGGCTGGGACGATGACCGCCAACGCGACCAGCGCGTGCTGCAAGCGCCGCTACGCGATCTGATCCGAGTCTTTGGCTTTCCGCGTTTCAAGGCGATCTTTGCCTCGGGCATGTTGCTGGCGGCGGCACAGCTTTGCGTGTCGACCTTTATCGTCCTGCTGCTGGTGGTGGATCTGCAGATCGACCCGATCACCGCCGGCGCAGGCCTGTCACTGCTGCAAATCGCCGGCATCTTGGGGCGGATCAGCACCGGCGCGCTGGCGGACTTTTTCCGCAGCGGTCTGCGCGTGCTGATCTGGCTGGCCTTGGCACTGGCCGCGACCACGCTTGTTCTGGTGCTGACGCCTGCCCCTTCGGCGCTGCTGCTTACCGCGCTGCTGATCGTGATCGGCCTGCTGTCCAGCGGCTGGTCCGGCGTCCTGATTGCCGAGGCCGACCGCTGCGCCCCGCCCGCCTATGCCAGCGCTGCAACCGCTGCGCTGATGTGCGGAACCTTCTTTGGCGTCATGATATCGACCACCGCCTTTGCCGGGATCGTGCAATTATTCGGCACTTATCGCACGCCATTCGCCATGATCGCGATGGGCTGTATTGTGGCGGCGGGCCTGCTGCGCATCGCCTATCGTGCTGATATAAATGATAAAGAGGTCTAACCCTGACATATATGTCAGTCAGATCGGCGGCTATTTGCCGATCAGGTGATAGGTTTAACGGCCGCGCAGACCCGCGTGCCTTGATGCGCCCCCTTTGCACCCCCACTTGCAATGTGAATGCGCCAATCGAGGAGACGCAAGTGAAGTGCCCGGTAGATAACGAGACCCTGGTGATGACATCCCGCAACGGGGTCGAGATCGACTATTGCCCGACCTGTCGCGGCGTTTGGCTGGATCGCGGCGAGTTGGACAAGATTGTCGAGCGTTCCGAGCAGGTCGTTGCGGCCGCGCCTGCGCCCGCAGCGGCCCCCCAGCCCGATCGTCACCGCGATGATGACCGTGGCGGCCGCTATCGCGATGACCGTGGGCGCGGGGATCGCTATGACGACGATGACGACGACCGCCGCGACGGACGGCGTGGACGGCGCCGTGAAAGCTTCCTTGGCGATCTTTTCGATTTCTAAACATGACCCCCGGGCCGCATACGCCGCCCGGGGTTTTTCTTTAAGACGTGCGCGCGTCCCAATAGGCGCGTGCCGCCGCCAGACAATCGCGAAACGCCTGAAGGTCACCTAAAAGATCAGCGTCGGCCGCGACAGCACCCACGACAAAGGCGCCGCCGCTTTCCTCGGCTGCTGTATCCAACATCAGGTTGTCGACCATGTCGTGGTTCTCGATCATCAGCCCATCGGCCCCGCGCGCCACGCCGTCGATCACCTCGGGCTGGGCGCCCGCGTAATAATCGGCACTCAGGCGCGTGAAATAGTCGCGATCCGTGTTCGTATAGGCAAACACAGGTTTACCCTGTGCACGCATATAGCCCACCTCGAACGCGGTACCGACATCAGCCGATATCCCGCGAAACGGGGTCAGATTTGCGATGATAAAATCCGCCTCGTCCATCTTGCGCTCGTTCGCAAGGCCGATGCTGATGCCGAACTGTCGCGCGGTTTTCCCGACAGGGTCCAGATCATCCTCAGCCAGGGTCGAGGGATCGAAACCGTATTCCAGCGCGATCTCGCCCTTTTTGCGCATGACCTCGGAGGCATTGCGAAAGAAGACATCCGGGCCCGCAATATAGACCTTTTTACGGATGTGGCTCACGTCAGCTTGCCTTCGTCCAGCGCCTTGATGATCCAGTTTTTCCAAGTCTGATCCTTGCCTTCCATCTCGGGGATCACAACGGACGCTTCCTCCATGAAAAACCGGTAATCGCGGCCCATTTCTTGGCCCCGACCGGTGTGCATATCCAGCGCGATATCCAGGATCTCGGGCATACGCTCGCCCAGCTCAACCGAGCGGCGCGCCCAGTTCACCAGATCATCCGATGTGCGTTCCTTGACCGAGCCTGCGATCATGCGGATGGCATGGGCGGCGAACAGGAAGCGGTCGCCAGCCGGGCGCGGATAGCGCATATGCTGCTGATACAGCGTCTCGATAATCGAGGGCAGGCCGGGATTGCCCAGCCCCACATCCTCGACCGCGATCACGCACAGGCGCGACCACAGCATTTCTTCCATTTCGGGGCTGGTCAGGAACATTTCCCAGCCCAGCAGGATTGCATTTTCCAGCAAGCCGCGACGCAGGCTTTTTTGGATACACGAGATAACCTCATCCGCGGCAAAGCCGTGCTGGGTCGTCGTGCGTTGCCACGGATCGGGCGGTTGCTGCACCTTGATTGCCATAATAGTCTCCTTCGGGGTTGGTGCGGCGCTTACGACCAGCGGGCTTTAACGGCCCGCTCGGCCCGATGCGCGAGGAAAAAACAAAGCACGGCCGTCAGCGTCACCACCAGCGAGACGCCAAAGGCGCGCTCCATGGCGAAACGGCTGGTTGCCTGTGCGAAAACATAGCCCAGCCCGCTGCGGCCCATCAGATACTCGGCCAAAATGGCAGCAAGAACCGATTCCGGCACGATCAGGCGCAGGGCGATCATCATATCCGGCACGGCAGAGGGCAGGACGAGGCGGCTGAAGCGCTTGAGACGCCCGGCCCCCAACACGCGCATCAGGTCGTCCGCCCCGCGCGGCAACTGTTGCAGGCCTTTGCCGACAAAAACAAAGGTCGGAAAAAAGGCGGCAATGGCGACGATGGCGATGACCGTTGTGCTGCCATAGCCAAGTATACGCGCAATGATCGGGATCAGCGCCACCACCGGCACGGATGAGAATATCAGACCAAACGGCGTCAGCACCCCGGCCAAAAACCGCGAGGCATAGGCGAGACAGGCCACCAGCACACCAAGGGCGGAACCGATCAACAACCCGGCAAAGGCCGTCCACAAGGTTTGCAACGTATTGACAGCATAGAGCCCCGGATTGCCCAGCATATCCATCAGCACTGGCAGCGGCGCGGGCAAGACGATGGAATTCAGCCCCGACAGCGAGACCCCCAGTTGCCAGATCGCCAGCAGCAGCAGGATCGGCCAGTTGCGCGACAAAAAGGTCATGCGAACCTCCGCGCGACAAGGCGTTCTGCTTGGGTCATCAGCAGATAGAGCGCAAGTGATGGCACCATGACCAGCAGCACCGCCGACCACAGCAGCGGGATCTGGAAATTCTGCATGGCGGAAATCATCAACAACCCCAGTCCGCGCGAGGCGCCGAACCATTCGCCCACGATCCCCCCCATAAAGGCGACCGGTACAGCAAGCTTCAGGCCGGACACGATCGCGGGCAGCGCCGCAGGTATTTCCAGACGAAAAAAGCGGGTTTGCGGCTTTGCGCCCAGCACGCTGAACAGATCATGATGGGCGCGATGCGCGGCCTCGAGGCCCGAAGTCGTCGCGACATAGACAAGGTAAAAGACCGCCAGCGCGGCAATCGCGACCGGGATCTGGTCGCGCTGCAACAAAACCATGAACACAGGCGCAAGGGCGATGCCCGGCGTTGCATGGATCAAGGCGACAAAGCGGTCGATCCCCGGCCGTGTCACCCGCCAAACCCGCACCAGCGCAGCCAGCGCAAAACCGATCCCCACGCCAAAGACATAGCCCAGCCCGACCGCCACAAAGCTGGCTGTAGCCGCGCGTTGCAACAGCGCATGGTTCGCAGGATTACCCAAAAATCCCAACACGGTGCTCAGAGGTGGCCAGGTCAGTCCGGCAAGACGATACTGGCCGATCAGCTCCCACCCCGCTGCGAAAATGACGATACCTAAAATGCCAGGCAGCAGCTTTGTCAGCCGTGTCATTGCGCACCCGATGGCTCGAGCGCCTCGGTCAACTCATCGACAAGACGGTGGAATTCAGGATCGCGCATCACCGAGGGATCACGTGGGCGGCCAAAGGGCACGCGCAGATCGCGGATGACACGGCCCGGTCGGCCCGACATGACCAAGATACGGTCTGCAAGGAACAAAGCCTCGTCCACCGCATGGGTGACCAGCAGCGTCGTCAGCGTGCGCGTCGACCAGATACGCTGCAGTTCCACATTCATGTGGCGGCGTGTGACCGCATCCAATGCGCCAAAGGGCTCGTCCAGCAACAAAACATCCGGCTGCAATACAAGCGCCCGCGCAATGGATGCGCGCTGGCGCATTCCGCCTGACAACTGGCTGGGTCGCGCGTGTTCAAAACCCGTCAGCCCCACCAACGCGATCAGTTCGGCCACGCGGGCATGATCGACGCTTTGCCCGGCAACTTGGAATGGCAGCGCGATATTCTGCGCGATCGAAAGCCATGGCAGCAAGGCGTGATCTTGAAATGCAACGCCCAGCCTATGCGCCTTTGACAGCGCGGCGGGGCTGCGTCCTTCGATACTGACACTGCCGGTGGTTGCCGTGTCCAACCCTGCCACCAACCGCAAGATCGTGCTTTTGCCACAACCCGAGGGCCCCAGCAGCGCGACGAATTCACCCGGTGCAAGGCTTAGATCGATGCCCTCTAGCGCGGTCAGCTGGCGGCCACCCTCGAGTTTAAAGCTTTTTGAGACACCGCAAAGGCTGATGGCAGGATCTTTGGTCACGCGCGTATTCCGTCAAAGGGATTCCCCGGGCTGCACAGCCCGGGGAGATAGGGGATTAAAGTGAGGCAATCGCCTCTTCCAGCGGGCCAAGATCGATCAGATCGCTGGCGGCGGGCAGCCCTGTCAGGCCTGCGGCGGCGGCAACAGGCAGAATGTTCGTCTCGTACAGCGCGGGATCGAACCAGAATGGGCCGGGCGCGCCTGCAACGGCCGTCAGCGGCTGGCCCAGCTCGCTCTGGCGGATCTGTTGGTCCAGATCGAGGCCGAAATCGACACCATATTTCGTCGCACCCAGCTCGGCCCCATAGGCCGGGTTGGCGCCGTTCTCGATCCAGCCACGCAGCAGCGCGCGCAGATAGCCAACGACCAGCGGACGATTTTGCGCCACATAATCGCGCTTTGCGACAATGGGGCCTGCGGGCACATCATAGCCCAAATCGCGCAGCAGCGTGACGTGGAAATCCTGACCCGCGACCATGCCCATCTTTTCAAAGGTGATCGGCTGGTTGGTGGCAAAGGCCATATAGACATCGCCATCGCCCGCCAGCAGCGGCTCGGGCGAAAAGCCGGTCGGCACCATCTCATAGTCCAGGGGCAGACCGGCTTTGGTCAGAATGAAATCGATGGTGTTCTTATCCGCCGGCATTTGGCTGAGGATACGCTTGCCCACCAGATCCGCCGGGGTCAGTACGGGGTTGGCAGAAAGCGACATCAGCGCCGCAGGGTTGGCAGGGAAAGCGGCGCCCAGAACAACGAAATCATTGTCACGGTTCAGCGTCTCGAACAGCGGGATCCAGTCGCCACCTGCAAAATCCGCCTGCCCCGCCGCCAGTCGCACCAAAACGCCCGGTGCGTTCGGGCCGCCCGGCGTATAGGCGATCTCGATCCCCTCTTCGGCGAAATACCCCTTTTCGATCGCGACCCACAGGCCGGCATATTCAGCGTTGGGAATCCAGCCCAGCGCGGTCGAGACGACCGGCATGGATTGCGCAATCGCCATACGCGGCAGGCTGAAACCTGCAGCAGCCGCACCGCCAAGGGCCAAAAGGCTACGGCGCGAAAGAGGAAGAGCAGTTGTCATCGTCTTGAGCATCCCTGTAAAGATTTTAGGCATCTGTTGCAGGCATGTAGTTTTTCTTACATCGTCACAATCAAGATGTAATATGATTTACACGTAATTTTTTTCCGGAGACCCGCGATGAACCACGGCAACCGCCTATTTTCTGGGCTTCCGGCTGAAAGTACAGTCGCGCGGGCCATTCAAAACGCCCTGCCCGCCATGAGCGAGGCACAGCGCCGCTTTGCCGCCTTGGTTCAGGCCGAGCCGCTGCGCGTCGCACGTCTCAGTATCAATGATGCCGTTTCCGGGGCGGATGTGTCGGTCGCCACCGCAAACCGGTTCGCCACAGCGCTGGGTTACGCAGGCTATCCCGAATTTCGCGCCGATCTGATCCGTGCGTTCGAGGATTTCTTTGTCCCTGTTGAACGGCTGAAACGCCGTCAGGCCGAAAAGCGCAGTGCTATGGATATCGCGCAAGCCGCCTTTGCCGAGGATCTGGAAAGCATTGGCGCGACCGCCTCCAGCTTGGACAGCGCCTCGCTCGAGGCCGCTGTGCAACAAATCATCGCGGCGCGCCGTGTCTTTGTCGCGGGCTTTGACCTTTCTGCGCATCTGGGCGGCATGTTGGCCATCGGCCTCGTGATGACCGGCTGTGATGCGCAGACCGTCCCCTCGGGCGGTGGCGCGGTAGGGGCGGTTCGCACGCTGACCCGGATGGGGCCGCAGGATCTGGTCATCACCATCGCCTTTCCGCATTACTATCGCGACACGATAGATATGGCGGGTTTCGCCAAAGGCGCGGGCATCCCGGTGCTGGCAATCACGGATAGCCCGCGCTCGCCGCTGGTGCCGCTGGCGCAGGTCGCGCTTTATGTGACCGCAAAGCAGGAGTTGAACGCGCCCTCCCCGTCCTCTGCCGCGATCCTGAGCCTTATCGAGGCATTGGTCGCCACCGTTGCCAGCCAGCGCCCCGAAGCCGCCGAAGCCAGCGAGCGCTTTGCAAGCTCGGCCTATCCATGGATGACCAATCGCTAATCTGATTAACCGCTTCCTTACCCTTGCGGTGCTAAAACCTACGCAGCTATCTGGGGGATCGGTAAGGGGCGATGAAGAAATGCTTGGTCGTCGGGGCAGGCCTTTCTGGCGCGGTGATTGCCCGTCAGCTTGCTGACGCAGGACAGTTCATCACCGTGGCCGACAGCCGCGCCCATATCGCCGGCAATTGTCATACCGCCCGCGATGCCGATACAGGCATCATGGTTCACACCTATGGCCCACATATTTTCCACACCGATGATCGCGAAGTCTGGAATTACGTGAACGCCTTTGCAACTTTCATGCCCTACCAGAATCGTGTCAAAACCACGACCCGGGGCGCTGTTTACGCGCTGCCGGTCAATCTGCACACGATCAATCAGCTGTTCAATACCGCCCTGCGACCCGACGAGGCGCGCGCCTTTATTGCTGCCAAAGCCGACATCACAATCACAGACCCGCAAAGCTTTGAAGAACAGGCGCTGCAAATGGTCGGCCGCGAGATCTACGAGGCGTTCTTCAAGGGCTACACAAACAAGCAATGGGGTTGCCCGCCCAGCGCCCTGCCTGCGGCGATCCTCAAACGCCTACCGCTGCGCTTTTCCTATGACGACAATTACTTTTGCCAACAATTCCAAGGCATTCCAAAGGACGGCTATACAGCGATGGTGGCGCGCATCCTGGATCATCCGCGCATTGCAGTGCGGTTGAACACCCATGTCAGGCGCGACGAGATCAAAGGCTATGACCATATCTTCTATTCTGGGCCCATCGATGCGTGGTTTGGCTATACGCTGGGCCGACTGACCTATCGCACGCTGGAGTTTGAGCGTTTTTATCACGACGGCGACTATCAAGGCTGCGCCGTCATGAATTATGCCGATCTTGAGATTCCCTATACCCGCATAACCGAGCATAAACATTTCGCACCATGGGAGCAGCATGCCCGTTCGGTACTGTACCGCGAATTCTCACGCGCCTGCGGGCCGGGCGATATCCCCTTTTACCCCACGCGCCAATCACGCGACAAAGACCTGCTCCACAGCTATGCCGCGCTGGCGGCACAGGAAACGCATGTGACGTTTATCGGCCGCCTGGGCACCTATCGCTACCTCGATATGGATCAGACCATCCGCGAGGCATTGGACTGTAGCCGCGCATGGCTGAAAGGCGCGGGCCAACGGCCGACGGCCTTCCACCTTGATCCGGCTTAAATCGCGCCAAAATTGCATATGACATTTTCATACGCGGTGGCAGTTGCGTCAGCGTGCATCAGCGGACTTTGATGGTCAAAAGCCCCTGCAAAGCCCCCATCTTGGTCCAGCCGCCTGATCATAAGCGCCGCCAGATGCACCAGACATATCAATAAATTGACGCATCACGTCGGTATTACATAAAAGGTTAAGAAACGCCGATATGAAAGAATCACATGCCAACCTTTACCCTTCAGATCCGCACTCCCGCGGCTGGTTACGACGTTGTGGACAACGATCAAGGTAAGCTAAGCACCTATTCCGACGCCATAATTGTCAATACCGATAGCAACGTCTTCTCTTCGGCCGCTTATAGATCGGCGTTGGACGTTTATCGGGAACAGACGGCGGGGACCAATCCCAGCTATGACCAATACCTGACATATCTTATTGATCTACTGCCCCAATTCGGCGTGAATACAACAGCCGAAGATTTCACACAACAACATGGCCCCACCTTTCCTGCGGGAAGCTTTGTCTTTTTTGGTCATACTTGGAGCAGTTCACCAGGCGGAAAAGACTTTGATGTTATGGAGGTTTTGCTGCTCGATCCTGAAAAATTGACGTCCCAAATCAATTATGTCGCACCGGTATATGGATTTATTGGCGATATCCCAGACGCGGGCGAGCCATTTCAAGTCATGCATAATACGCATCAAGCGGGATATCTTCCCGACAAGCCTCCAATTTCATTTGATATTTCTCGCTACATGCTTGCGCCTTGCTTTACGGCGGGTACATTCATCGAAACAGATCGCGGGGATATCGCGATCGAGGCGTTACGCATAGGCGATCTTGTCAAAACGATCGATAATGGACTGCAACCCATTCGCTGGATCGGCTCAAGCAGGATCTGCAGCAATGCACTTTCGTCAAATACCAAACTGCGGCCGATCCAAATCAGCGCCGACGCCCTAGGTGCGGGTGTCCCGGCGCATGATCTTGTTGTTTCGCCGCAGCATCGCGTGCTGATCCGCTCTAAAATATCCGATCGGATGTTCGGAGCCGCTGAAGTTCTTGTTCCAGCGGTAAAATTGACCGCCCTGCCCGGCATTTTCACCGATAACTCCTGTGATCCGGTGGAGTATTTCCATATTTTATTCGATCAACATGAGATGGTGAGGTCAAACGGCGCGATCACCGAAACCCTGCACACCGGCCCAATCGCATTGCGCAGCCTGTCGAGCGCAGCGCGCGCCGAGATTTTCGCAATCTTCCCAGAGCTCGCCGCGCTTGGCGTGCCAAGGCCGCTTGCCCGTTCAACGCCTGCGGGCAAAGATGCGGCAGCACTGATTGCGCGGCATTTGAAAAACCAAAAGCCTGTCCAGATCGGGCTATAATTGCGGCCATTACACAGGCAGGCCCATCGGCAGACTTGCATGGCCGCCTGCGCTATTTGGGTTTGCGCAGCCATCAGCCGATTTCAACACGCGACAGGGGCCTAAACGCCAGCCGATCTGAACACAAATGTGAGGTCGCAAATCCCCGCAGCCTTGGATATGACAGCGGGGCCCGCCATGCGCCCACAGCCATTGGCGCATGTGCTTTCGATAGCTAAGAGAGGCGCAATATGAATGCGTTGCGTGTAGATTTCGTAACTGGAGCGGTCGCTTATAGGCTAAGGTCCGGTGGCGGCAAATCACAACCGATCGCGCGCGCGCTGGGCTTTCGCGCCGGGCAAGACATGAATGTCGTGGATGCGACCGCTGGCTTGGGGCGCGACTCATTCTTGTTCGCTTCGCTGGGCGCGAACGTGACGATGATCGAGCGTTCTGCCCAGATGTACGCCTTATTGCGCGCCGGCATGGATGAAGCGCGCGCCGCAGGGCCTGAATTTGCAGACATTATCAACCGAATGACATTGCTTCATGGCGATGCAATGCAGCTGCTGCCCGGCCTGTCGCCCGATGTCATATTCGTCGACCCGATGCATCCCCCGCGCCGCAGCTCGGCATTGGTTAAGCTAGAGCTGCGCCAAGTGCGCGAGATCGTCGGCTTTGACGAGGATGCCGCCGATCTCATGCGCGTCGCCCTTGCGCATGCGAAAAAGCGAGTCGTCCTTAAATGGCCGCGCAAAGGTGACGCCATGGCGGGCATCCCCGCCCCTTCGCATCAGATCTTGGGGAAATCGACACGGTATGACGTGTTTATCACAAAACGCGGTCCTGGCGTTTAGCACAAGGCAACCACCGCATCGCGGCGCAAGACTGCGGTTGAAGTGAGGGGACATTGCCCGCGAAAACATGCCGATTATGATCCGCATGGTTGCGGAAGGCTGTGATCTATAGGGGGATAAGGCTGGTGCTGTGAGAGAGGATTGAACTCTCGACCTCTCCCTTACCAAGAATGTGATCTGTGCCCAAGTATTTGATATTTGCACAATGAAGCGCTCTTTTTACAGCCTACACAGGCCGATGTGCAGCCTTTGTTCCCATTTGCAGGTTCAACGAACCAACGAGCACTCCCCAGATAGGCTATCCAGTCCCAAGAGGCCGAATTGGCATGACAGCAAACCCATCACCTGAGCCTGAAATCCGCGGATTGTGTTGCGCGCCGCTCGAACAAGTAACGGCGAGAATCACGACCCGAGGCACCAAGCAAAATCGGCGTACCGGAAACTTCCACTAGATCTTACACGCTCAGGCATCTTCATCCCGCTAGATCCACTTGGTCACCCGCCCCACTGGCCGCCGGATCTTGCCGATCCGCTGCATCAGTTCAGGATAGGGAAACATCCATCGCATCACCATCCACTCTCCTGTCCGGCACGCCGCACATGGCCAGGGCGGGACATGGGCCTCGTGGAACGGCTCCAATACCTTGACCAGATCAGAGGCCCAGTAATACCGCTGCTGCTTGCAGCCGGTGCACTGCATTGCGATCAGCAAACTGTCGCGCGCACAATCACTGACGCTGCGATTGCGGAATTTGTTGGTGGTCGGCACCGCTGGCATGTGACGCTCTCCTAACGGACAGGAACATTACCAGAACACTTTAGCGCTTCCCATACGGAGAAATCCATGTGCAATCTCTACAGCCACACTTCCACTCAAGAGGCGATGGCGCGGCTCTTCAAACCCAATGAGGTGGTGGATCGCCTAGGAAATTATGAGCCGCAGCCAGAGATTTATCCCGACCAGTTGGCGCCGATTGTGCGGGCCGAGGGCGATCAGATCATCTTGCAAACTGCCCGCTGCGGCCTGCCGACGCCAGAGACCTATCTGGAGGGGCACGCGGTCGATCGAGGCGTGACCAACATCCGCAACACCAGCTCACCCCACTGGCGGCGCTGGCTGGGCACTGCGCACCGCTGCCTTGTGCCTCTGACCTCTTTTGCCGAGCCTGCAGGCAAGGGAAAAGGCAACGTATGGTTTCACCTTGCCGACTACCGGCCCGCCATGTTCGCGGGCCTCTATGTGCCAGACTGACCGAGCGTGCGCAAAAAGGCGGACGGCGAGACGACAGACAACCTGTTCGCCGCCCTTACTTGCGATCCGAATGCGACGATCGTACGGATCCACCCCAAGGCCATGCCTGTCATTCTGACCCAACGCGCCGCGCTGCGCACTTGGCTGCGCGCGGGTTTGAATGAGGCGCGTGCACTACAAAACCCCATAAAAGATGAGTTTTGATCGTCGAGCGGGATTAGGCTTGAAGTTAGGTTTCAATGCCTTGCAAGAGGCCGCACACAAGAATCGCTTGCTAGTATACTTTTCTATTTACTTAAATTAACGCAGGGTTAAGGTAACTTATGCCGTAAAGGCATAACGTCCGTAGACTATAATTCGCTCAAAAACGCCTGCGAAAACGAGAGTTTTTCTCGTTTAAAGTTTGTAACTTAATCGGTGATATCAGGAGCTTAACATGCCTTACTTAACTGCAGTAAATGGTGCGGTGGTTAACCTTAGTCTGCCCACACCCATCTTAACTCTTCCCTCAACCAACATTCTTAATGCCTTCGGCACATCGACGCTGTTTAGTCAGTATAACGTCGATGGGGTCGGCGATGGCTCTACGCCTGAAACGGTCCAGGGCGGCGACTATCTCGCCCCGATCATTGGCGGTTCGCCAGTGCCTGGAACTTACGCGGGTTCTGGCACTTTCCAGACTGCCGGCCTAACAGTCGGCAATGCCTTTTTGGGGGCAACGGTTCGGCTGAACCCGGTGGACGTCGACTACTTTGTTGACGAGAATGACCAACTTTACATCATCAGCGACGCACCTCTAGACGCAGCAAACCTGACTGTGACTATCACGGTTAACGCGCTAGGAACGTCAACGCCGCTCACACTGCCACTTACAGATCTTCTGACCAACCCAATCGTTGCCCCGGTGCTGGGACTTCTGGGTGGCCCTAACGCGGTCAACAATATCCTGAATCAGGTCATCAACTCACAGACGTTTGACCCTAACGGCACGATGACCATTCCACCTGGCGAGATTAACGACATCGTTTGCTTTGTTGCAGGCACGATGATCCTTACTCCCGATGGTTACCGTATGGTCGAGACGTTGCAGGTCGGCGACCTTGTGATGACCAAAGATAATGGTGCCAAACCCGTTAAATGGGTCGGTGTTCGCAAGCTTTCGGCAGCTGAAATTATCGTAAATCAACACCTGCGTCCCATTCGCATCAAAGCTGGTGCGCTGGGTGTAAACATCCCATCGCAAGATTTGATGGTCTCGCCGCAGCACCGTGTACTAGTTCGCTCTAAAATCGCGCAGAAGATGATACAGAGCGACGAAGTGCTCGTTGCAGCCAAGCAATTATTGCAGCTTGGAGGTATTGATATCGCCACTGATCTTACGGAAGTTGAATATCATCACTTCCTTTTCGACCAGCACGAAATCGTGTTCTCTAACGGCGCTGAAACTGAATCGCTCTATACCGGCGCTCAGGCTTTAAAAGGTGTCGGAGCCGAGGCACGTCGCGAGATCTTCGCGCTGTTTCCAAATCTTCTTGATCAGGAGAAAGCGCCTATCGAAGCACGCCCCATGCTTACCGGCCGCAAGGGGCGCAGGCTCGCAATGCGGCATATGCAAGCAAATCGGCCGCTCGTGGTATAAAAAAGTAGGAGAGCCTTCGGGCTCTCTCATCTTACCAACACCCGGACGCCACCCCGAAATCCTGATGGCCAATCAGTGCCCGCAGGGCCTGCGGATCCTGATCGGCCAGATAGTCCACGGTCGCGCCAGCCACTTGGATCTGCCGCCAGCCCGCGCAACCCGCCTCAATTCTCTCGCCGCACGAGGCCAGCGCGCTTAGCGCGATTAGCCAAGTCAACATCATCAGCGATCTGCGCATCTATCTCGTCCCGTTTTGCGTCTGCATTCGCAGCAGCCTCTGCCTGCTGCTGGCGCACCTCGGCGCGACCATTGCGCCGTCCCTGCCACCACGCGACGGCTATCGCCCCCGCGCCGATGATCATCCCAATCAGCCAGTCCATCAGGTGGCCCAGCCAAAGCGCTTGGCGAGCCGATAGGCCCACTCCGCGATCACGGCCAACACAGCGCCAAGCGCCATGACCAGCACCCCATGCAGCTCTGCATCCGTGGCGAGCTGCGCGCCAAAATCGGCAGAGATAAAGCCAGCGCTTACCAGAGCACCGGACAGATAGCGCATGATGATGCGCGCCCAGACAGCGGTCATTGTTTCTTTCCCGTAATGATGCCCCAGAAGGCTTTGAAAATCCGCAGCCAGATGCTGCCCTGATCCTCCGGCAGCGCTGCAAGATAGGCTGTTGCGATGGCCGCAATCTCGGCGGCCTTATCCTTGCCATTGACGATGGCCCGAGCGCCGACGAAATCGACCCGCGCGCCATCGATGTAATCGGCCAACTTCTTGCCGGTGAACCAACCGCCGATCATACCGTGGACAAGGATCTGCGCGGCAGCGTCCGGCTCCATCGCGCGGGACGGATCACCAATCAGATCGACGCCGATCTTGGCCGAGGCTTTTTGATAATTGGCTTTCCACGTCAGCTGCACGAACCCGCGCCCATGCCAGGGGTAATAGCGCAGGTTCTTTTCGCGCCACGCGTCGGAGAGCCAGTAAGCTTCTTCCACCGGCAACATGGTGCGGTTGGTTTCCCAATATGCGGTTCCCAGCACGTAGGCCGTCTGTGCGCGCAAAAGCCCTGCCCTGCGGCACGCCGCTAGGATCCGCCGGGTTTCCCCCAGCGAAAGATCGATCTGCATCGATACCTCCTGAAAATGAAAAAACCCGCACGAGGCGGGGACTAGCGAACCAATTTCAAGCAGCTGAGTGGACGTTGGATGCGCCTGCTCAGCGACTTTTCGTTTACAAAGTGCCGCGATTCAGTCTTCATAAATATCGAATATACAAAGGTGAATCTCGAAAATGGCCACATTCCAATTCAGCAGCGGTTTAGTAGTCACCAAAAATAGTTCCGGCATCTACGAACTCGACCCACCGGGATCATGGTTTGGGACTTCGGGTACAACCACTAACGGTTCATCGGGAGCGCTATTTTCGCCTGACGAAACGCTCGTTATCTCCGGTCTTTTCACCGTAAAATACCTCGGAGCAGACGACGACATAATCCTTACCGAGGTGGTAAATTTCGGCGCATTTGGGGAAACTTATCAGCCGGGCATGCTGATGGTGTTTTCACAGAATCCTTTGAATGCCAATCAGATTGCAGCACTTTCATTCCAAGCTGTCGCTTTCGATACATTGACCGGACAGGCCGTCGTCGCCCCTTGCTTTACGCGCGGCACGCTGATCATGGCGATGTCTGGCATGGTCCCTATCGAGGACCTGCGCGCCGGAGATCTAGTGGATACCATCGACAACGGGCTGCAGCCGATCCGCTGGATTGGATCGTCAACGGTTTCAGGCGCAGCCCTCAAGGCAACACCAAAGCTGCGCCCCATCCATATTTCTGCGGGGGCTTTAGGAGAAGGGCTTCCCTCCCAAGATCTGCGGGTTTCACCGCAGCATCGCATCTTGGTACGGTCAAAGATCGCAGTTCGGATGTTCGGCGCGGCTGAGATCCTGGTTCCCGCTGTGAAGCTCGTGGCCCTACCCGGCATTTACAGCGTCGATGAGTGTGACAGCGTTGAATACTTCCACATGCTATTCGATCGCCATGAGATCGTCCTATCGAATGGCGCAGAAAGCGAGAGCATGCATACGGGTCCCGTGGCGCTTCGCAGCCTCTCTTCGCAAGCGCGCGCCGAAATATTATCGATCTTCCCGGAGCTAGAGCAAATCGGCGCTGCACGCGAGCTAGCGCGCCCGGTACCAAGCGGCAAAGACCTTGCCGCCATGTTTGACCGCCACGTAAAAAATACCCAACCCATCCAGAGACCGCTGGTGTAACCCGATGGGCTGGGCCGAAGGCTTAGGTTAAAGCTATTTCCGCCAGGCTTTCCAAAGCTCGATCGCTTGCTTGGGATCATTTACCGCGATCAAGATCCAACGCATGATGCCCTCGGCCGTCAGCGTGAGCATCGCGGCCGCCACAGCCTTGGGGGTATTGGTCATGGCTGACACCCAGTCCGTGGCCAGCCACGCTGCACCGACAGCGACGATCAAGGTACTGATCACCTGCCATGCGCCAAGCTGCTGTGTGGTGCGCACCTTGACGATAAGCGCGACCGCGACGCCGCCCCAGAATTCGGGGCTGCGCAAAGGTGATTGGTCTGACATATTGGCTCCAGCGCATGTAAGTTAACTGTCCGTTAACTATGTTTATTGTTTGATGGTCGCGGTTGGATGAGGGGGATCATCAAGATGACAACCGCCAGAGAGCAGAAGCTTTATGACGCATTACTCGACTACATCGCGTGCTACGGCCTTTCGAAGGCCGCGCGCGAAGCACTTCGGGAATACGAGGCAACTTCTCCAGCAAAACTGCAGGCCCGCGAATTGCGGCCAGTACTCCTGGAGTAATTACATCAGCCGCGATCCGATCACTGCACGCGGGGCGGCGCGTTGCGATAGGGATGGTTCGCGGGCAAGCGCTCCTCGAGGCCGTGACGCCAGTGCATGTAAGCCTCGATCAGATGGCGCGTGGCAAGATCCGGCACCACCCCCAGGGCGATGGCCCCAAGGATCGGCCCGACCCACTGGCGGTTGTTGTTTGCATCAAAGCCCCGACCGATACACCAAGAAGCGCTGGCACTAACCCCGAACGACATCGACCCCATCGGCATCGGGAAAATGCCCGACGACACCTCAGTATCAGCCGCGTTCAGCCGGATCGCACTCGTCCCGGATTGCACGGCATCCGGCTGCTGGAACGACACACGCGCAAGCGCAGCCTGCCCGTTACCGAGGATCTGCGTATAGATCGCACTGCCCGTTGACGTGCCACTGATGATCTCAACGCCCGTGGCAAATTCCGCGAGGATGAGCCACCACATCGGTGCAAAAGCCGCAGGCGGTTGCAGATATTGGTAGGCCGGGGACTTGTCCCAGATGACGGCAGGCATACCCCGAAATGTGCCAGCACGGGGCTGATTGGCGGCTGTGGGCTGGGTCATGTCCCGCACGCCAAACTTGTCGCGCCACGCGGTGACGTAATCCGCGCCGTTGCGCTCGACCGTGGTCCGATCCTCGCCCAGCCATAGTCCACCATTGGCCTTTTGCGGCGCGGTCAGCGCGCGCTCTGGCACCCACATCTGGATCGTATTGCTTTGCATGATTGTCACTTCCGCATCCTGAGAAATCGCCGCGCCCTCCAGCGCGGGGCTGATGATAAGGTCCCGGCCAATCGAGCCGGGGATCGCCACGCCGTCCGCAAACCACTGGCCGGGCAGGTTCGAGCGCAGCCGCGATCCGGCATAGCCCGCGCCCTGCACGATCCGAATGATCGGGCGATAATCGAGGCTGATGGCCGCGCCCTCATAAGCGGGCGTCATCTGCCAGCGCAGCCCCACCGCGCCGGGGATGTCGACGCCATCGGCCTGCCACTGGCCAAAGACGCTGGATTGATAGCTGCTGCCTGCATAGCCCGGATCGCCATCGCTGACCCAGATATGCGGATCCACCCGCAGGAATATCGCCGCACCCTCGAGGTCGGGCGTGATCATCAGCGCACCGCCCCAAGCGCCGGGGATGGCGACGCCGTCCGCATACCACTGGCCCTCGACGCTCGAGACGAGTTCTGCGCCCGCGTATCCGCTGCTGGACGCTAGCGAGATCACCGGCACCGCCCCCGCCCGCGCGCCTGCCAGCGCGGCAAGGGCGGTCAGGCCAAAGCCAAGGGCCAGCATTACCAGATTCCGACGAGGCCGGTGGCCGTGGTGCCCGAGGCCCAGACGCGCGAGACGCGCACCGGCAGCGGCACCCCCACGAGGATCGGCAGCACCACGGGATCGCCACCGCCGCGCATGGTCACCCGCACGTTACCCTCCCCCAGCGCATAGAGCGCGCGCGGGACATGCGGCAGATCATCGGTGTTCGAGGGCGTGATGCTGGCGGCATTGGATGCCGGGCTGTCCATGCCTACTGCATGGTGTTGAAAGGCGTCTGCCATGGTGTTCCTCACATGAGCATGGGGCAAAAGAAAAACCCGCCACAATGGGCGGGTTGGGGTTGGTTGACGTATACTTGTCGAACGCGGTGATCGATGTTCAATCCTTCATAAGGCACAATCGTCGAGAGTTAGACCCTTCAAACCCAGCTCATGTACCCAAGTTGGACGCCTACCACGCCCTGACCAAGTTTGAGCGGGATTGCTTGGATTGCGATAACGCGCAACACCACGAGGGGTTACCTCTTTCATTGACCTGATATCATCCGCAAGTTGGTTCAATGACAGTCCAAATCTCGAGACCGCATGCTCAGCCGCCCTAAGGGCGCACTTTCTATTCCTGTCATCCACGCTGACTAGCGCCTGATCAATTTCCACTAAGAGTTGAACCAGCTCGCGGCGATCGAGGCTATCTAAATCCATTTTTGTCCCCCTAACTGAACAGAAAGAAACCACCTATGGTCATATACAGCTCGTTCAGAGCACATCTGATGAATGTGTTTTCCATTCACTAATAAATGCTTAACGCCTACCGAAAGTTCCTTAGTTAGCTTGTCACTTAAGCAGCCCGTCGCTCAGCCCAACTCATCCTCCATCACCTTGGGCAAACTCACCCCATCCGCCTCAGCGCACCCTTCGGGCACATCCATGCCCGGATAGGCAGGAATCGCGAAGGTGCCCGGCGTGGCGGTCTCGCGCGGTTCTGCCCAGCGGGCGGTGACGCGGGCCTCGGGGGCGACCTCCTGCCCGTCGCGGTATTCCGGCAGGCCAGTCACCAGCGCGGTGGCGGCGGCTTCGGCAGCGATGATGGCGGCTTCGGCGCCCGTCCAATATTTCTGGGTCATGTCAGTCAATCCTTGGGCCAAGTGATTTGTAAGGGTGCGCGGCGGGCAGGCTATCCGCCTGCCCCCAGCTGTGGGCGAGGTATCCAGAAAGCCGGTCGTGGTCGTCAGCGCTCGGCTCATTGCTCAGGGCAATGACCTCCGCAATCAGACCATCCCAGCCAAAGCTGGCAGACTGGCCAGCACCGATGCCCCATGCGCGCAGCGCCTCACTGTTGCGGTGCGGGGCAGTGCCCAGAACGGCCCCCGCCATCGGCAGGACAGCAGCCGTCGGTGCGTGGCCATTCATGCGGACCAGCGGGGTTTGCTGCAATCCGTTTGTGTCGCGATTGCCGCGCACACGACCGGCACCGCTGCCGATCATGCCCCAAAGCGTCGCATAGCTGGCGAAGATGGTTTCGACGCCGGTTTTGTATTGCGCGACGGCGTAGACATACCGCCCGTAATGCGACGACGCCGCCAGCAGGTAGGTCTGTTCCTCCTGCGCGAAGGTCATCACCCTGCGCCCCATCTGCACGACCGTGCGCGGCTGAAGGCTTGCACTGGTCTGCAACATATCCCGCAAGCCGAAGCTGTCAGCGATGGCCGCCACACGATCATCAGCGGCAAGCTGGACACCGCGCCGCATCGACCACCAGCCCTCCTTAAGCGCGGCCGCAAGCACAGTCGGCGTCCACATCTGGATGCGGTTACTGCGCGGCGCGGTGAATGTGATGTAGCTGATCGCCGCGCCCTCGAGTGCGATGGTCATTGTCCATGTCTGACCGCGCGCGCCGGGGATGGGCAGGCCGTCCGCATACCACTGCCCGCCCCCGCGCGACGCGCTGTAGACAGAGCCAGCGAAGCCCGCGCCCGAGGTGATCGAGATCTCGACCGACTGGGGCTGAATCGCGATATCATACTGGATCACCGCGCCCTCATAGGCATCGGTCATGACCCATGTCTGGTCTGTCGCGCTATGGATTGGCACGCCATCGGCAAACCACTGACCACCGGGCTGCGTGGCCGCATAGACCGACCCAGCGTAACCGCTGCCAGATGCGAGCGAGATCTCGGGCGGCTTGGCCCACATCAGCACGGCCCCGCGCCGCAGCTCAGTCACATCGCGGCCCGCGATGCGCAGGGCGCGGATCTTTGCAAAGTCCAATTCGATCATTTGACCCTCGCATACCAATGTAGCGGATTGGGATCGGCCGGCGGCGGCCAGCTGCCCCCCTCGACCAGCGTCACCGTGACGCCGAAGGGCACCGGCACGCCAAGCAGATCAGCCAAAGCGAAGGGGCCGGGGCCGTCGATAAAAATGCTGCCAATAGTGGTGATCCGTTCGCGCGGCAGGACATAGGCTACGTCATAGACAACACCCTGCCCCAAGTCCTGCCGGAACAGCGAGGCACTGAACGCGCCGCCCGTCACCGTTACATCGATCGGCGCGCCGGTGATGATCGCAGCGCCGCTCTTGTCCCAGCCGCGCGGGGTAAAGCGGATCAGGCTCAAATTCTGCGGCGCACCCGCGATATCGCGCAGCTCGCCCGTAACCGTGACGGTCGTGATCGCCATGACTGGCCTTTCTATTGGATAGGTTTGGGCAAAGAAAAACCCGCCTCAAAGGGCGGGTTCGGGCTAACAATGCTAGCCACTGAAGGAAGCTTAATAGGGGCAAAGCCGCCACTAAACGGCAAGTCGACAGTCAGGCTTTTGCCTGTTCTCCTATCTCATTGTAAGCACGACCTTACACGACCACTGCCAATCTCTCGGCACACCGGAGACCAATATGAACGAGTTGCAGAAGGCCGCAGCCGGACTGCTATATGATGCAAATTACGACCCTGCCTTGCTCGCGAAACGTCGCGCCGCTAAGCGCATCCTATTCGAAATTAACAATCTGCATCCCGACGAGGACGAGAAACGGACACAGCTGCTGAAGGGTCTGCTCGGCAAAACCGGCCAGAACATCACGTTCGACGGCCAATTCCATTGCGATTACGGATTTAACATCGAGGTCGGCGAAAACTTCTATGCCAACGTGAACCTTGTGATCCTTGACGGAGCGAAGGTTACCATCGGCAACAACTGCTTCATCGCACCGAATGTTGGCATCTACACCGCTGGTCATCCGCTAGATGCCGAAAGGCGTAACAAGGGGTTAGAATACGCGCATCCCATCACTATTGGAGATGATGTCTGGATTGGCGCTGGCGTGACGGTGTTGCCAGGCGCGTCGATTGGTTCGGGCAGTGTAATCGCCGCCGGTTCGGTTGTCCGTGGAGAGGTGCCGCCAAATGTCATCTGCGGCGGAAATCCCGGGAATGTCATTCGCGAAATAAATGAACGCGACAGTCAGAAGTATCGCTGACGTCCCCTTTACCCCGGCAGATCCGGCCACCTCACCTGCGCCGGATCTGTAAGGTTGCCGGGCAGATCTCGCAGCGCCTGCCGATAGGCGAGCCACGCGGCGCGCGCCTCATCGCTTTGCGGGTAGTCTGGCTGGCTGCGATAGTCGCAGGCCGCGAGCAGCCGCGTGCGCTCCATCCGCAGCTGCGCCCATTGGTAGGTATCGAGATCAGGATTGATGACCCAATCCCATGCGACAGGGTCCCAGACATGGCGATCATCCGGGCGCGGCGGCAGCTCGACCGGCATCCCCCGCACCCAATGCGTCGCAGCCGACCAGTATCCCTGCAGAAGTCCAAAGCCCGCAGGGACACTGATTGTCGGATCGGCGACCACAAACGCCGCGATCTCTCCGGTATCCAGCCGATAAAGGGTAAACGGCACCTCTTGCTGCATGGCTATCTCCGGAATTGGTGCGCCGACAGATAGCGCTGGTAAACATTCGAGGCGTGCACCACCGTCCGCGCCATCAAAGTGTAGGTCGTCGGACCTTGGCCTGTATCCCAGTCGACAAAGTTAATGACCGATGACTGCCGCCATGCGCCACCATAACCGTAGGACCCACCGACCTGCTGACCATTGCGCAGGAGCCACACAACGATCCGCATGTCCGTCGAGCTGCCATCAAGCTGTGCATTCGCGGTGATCATCGTGGCGAGGCCGCGCCGATCGACAGTCAGCTCGAGCAGCGGGTAGTCCGCCGAGTTGGTGACAAAGGTCGGACTGCTTGGCTCCCAATACGCATAAGCCGGGACGGTCACCGCATTGCCCGCGATCTGCAATGTGTTGACCGCAAGATCCGCGATCGCGCCGTTTGCCGCGGTGACGGAATTGGCCGCCATCTTGTCCGCAGTGACGATTTGGGACGTTAGGTGTTGGGTTTGGATGCCGCCCTCGACGATGAGCAGCACGGCGTTGCGCTCCAGCAGTTGCGCTGACCCGATGTTGAGGACAGGCCGACCATAACTGGGGTCGATGTAGACCTCGAGCTTTGCCGTTTTCGCAGTGGCGGGAGAGGTGCCACTGACACTGAACCGGTTGATCCACGCAGCGCCATGCAAAGCGATGTGGCCGAGCTCTCCGACGTAGTTTCCATCCCTGTCCAGATAGGTAATCCGGAACAAAGTCCTGCTCCCACCGCTCACCCAGTAGCCCAATTCGAACGAATAGGACGTGGCGCTTTTGATCGGAAACACTTCGCCACTTAGAACCCAGGCCCAAGGATTCCCTGTGACCGTGCTAGGCGCGGTATTCAGCTGGATCCCTACCCCTTGCGGCCCGTAATTATTGCCATTTTGCGTATCGACAAAGCGCTGCTGGAATACGACGCCTTGCGCGGCGTTCCAGAACCACGAGCGCCCGCCCTGCCCGACCGGCGTGCCGAGATCCTGATAGAGATAATCCGGCACCAAGGAGCCGCCAGTGATCAGCACATGATGCGCGCGAAGTGCACCTGTGGCGATCTCTCGCGCCCCAACGGCGCCCGCCATGAACGCAGCACCCGTCAGGGTGTTGACGACGATATCGCCGCCATCGGTCTTATTAGACCATGCGCCAAGCTCGCTATCCCAACGATAGATCTTTTGATCTGTCGTCAGCACCAGCATGTCGCCGACCGAGCCTGTGGCCGGCAGCACATCGACCACCTCTGGCACCGTGAGGCCCGCCGCAAACTTTGTTTTATCAAGCGACGCCGCAGAGACCCCAGCAAAGACATTCTGCGTCCAAACCCCCGCCGCTGCATCCCAGCGCCAGATCTCGCCCGTGGTGCGGATCATCACCAGCTGATCGGCCCGCGCCCCCGCATCGGGCAGCGCATCCACAGGCTGAATGCCCTGCGCCGCCGCCATCTCCTCAATCCGGGCGACAAAGCCGTCCGGCAGATCGCCCTCCTGCATCTGGATCGCGGGCGTGGTGACCGTGATCCAGCCCGACCAGACATAGCCGCCGGTCAGCTCGGACATCAGCGCACCGCGCACCTCGTAGACAGACGCCGGTGCAACGCCGGTGATCCGCCACTGATAGGGCCGATCATAGGGGCGCATGACGTCAAAGGTCGGCTCGCTTGCTCCCAGACGCCTTGCCTGAATGCGCGCTTGCGCGATGCCTATGGCATCGCCCGCGCAGCCGACGCGGATCGCAGCGACCCGCCCCACGCCTGCATCATCGGCTACCTCGTCGCCGACCGCCGTCCAGCCGTCGATGGCCTGCACCCACGGGATCTCCGGCACCGGGGCCACGCTATCATAGGGCAGCTCGAAGCTCGGCGACCAATCGTAATCGGCGGGATCGACCTCGCGCAGGCGCACGGTGACATTCATGCCGGGCAGCTTGGTCACCTGCTCAACGACGAACTGCTTTGCGTCATAGCCGTTGCGGGCGCTGGTCCAGCTGATCGTGTCCACCAGCGGCTCAAGCGCATAGGCGCCGGGATGCAGGCTGAACTCCACGATAGTATCGCGGCGATAGTCCTCGAGCTGCGCCCGCATCAGCCGTTGCACCTGGTGCGGATAGGGCACCGCCGGATAGCTGAGCGAGGTCGGCAGATGCCGCCCGCCGTCAGCCGCCACGCCCGCTTCCGAGATATACTCGGGCGCATCGCGCGAGGCCCACTTGGCGGTGGGGTCCGGGAAGGTCGCCGTGATCGCATTGAACGTCTGGCTTGCCGGCGCAAAGGGCGTCAGGCTCTGCCCCTCGCTGATGACGATATCCGCATCGGTGATGGCAAACACCGGCGCGGCCGGCAGGCCGACCACGGGCTTTAGCATCCCCCCGACCTCGGCATAGCGCATGTTTGCGCCCTTGCCGATTTCCTCCATCACCCCCAGCGGCTCATCGCTGACCGTGATTTGCAGACCGGCGCGGTAGGCCGGTTCCGTGCCGCCCTCGGCCAGCGCGACCGGCATGTCGCAGGCGTTCATTGCCGCCATCCATTCGGCCAGCGGCAGACGCCACTGCGCCATGTTCTTGCCGCCGAACAGCCATTCATCGCCCCAGTAGATCCCGCGTGCGATATTGTAGCTGATCACCGCCGCATTGCGGCTGGGCTGATAGGTCGCGCGCTGGCCCCAGCGCTGCGCGCCCTGCCCGCCCGCCGTGCTGTCATAGCGCGGGTCATAGAGCGGCAGCGGCTCCGGCTCCCATAGATAGGTCGGATAGCTGGTCAGCGTCTCGCTATCAAAGCGCGTGGTGACGATGACATAGGTCTTGCCGGTGCCGATATGGTTGGCCGTCCACGGGTAATCTGCATCCTCGCCAAATGCCCACAGCAGGAACGGATCAGCGGCGGTTTGCGTGCCGTCGATCCATTTGACCCAGATCCGCGCGCCGAGGTCGCCCTCGCCCTCGTCATCCTTCATATTCGACAGCGGCCAGCCGACAACGGTATGGGTGGCAGGTACTGCGCCAATATCATGCGCGGGCAGCGAACGGATACTGGACGGGCCAAAGAGCGAAAGACCCGTGACGACTGTTCCGACTTTGCCCGCGACCAGGTCGGCGCGCTCATCATTGACCCATGCGCCCGCAAAGCCCTGTGGCAGGCTCGAGATCTCGATCACCTCGGTGATGAACCGCGTCTCGCGGCCCCATTTGGCGATAAACCGGCGCTTGCCCGCCGTCGCGAAGTCGCCGGCGGTGAAGGTCAGCGCGGTATCGTCGCCGAATTCGACATCGAACTTCACATCGTAATTTTGGCCCTGCTGCGCCGCCACGCCGGTCAGCGCCGCGCCAAGGATGCCGGTGCCGAGGCTGACAACCGCGCTAGCCAAAAACGCGCCTATGGTGGCACCCGCCCAGCCAAAGACATTGACGGCAAGCCAGCCCGTCACCGGGTCAGCCGCAGCCGGGGCGGCCACGCTCATCAGCGCGACCACCGTCAGGACCAGCGTCCAGATGCGTGTCATATTAACCTACCTTGAAAGCCCGCTTGATCTGGTCGCGCGGAACCCGCGCGTGACCTGTCTTGTCCAGCACGATCACGCTGGAGATATCGATGACCCCGAGCGCGCCGATCTGCCCCTCGCCGTCCAGCAGCGCCAGATCACCGATCTGGGCGAAGGCCGGATGCACTTCTGGCAGCAGCGCCGCCATCGCATCGCCCAGGCTCTCATAGCCCGCCTTGCGCAGCACACGCAGCGCGCCAGTGGGTGTTTTGTAATTGGCCCAGGCGGGGCGCAGATCTTCGCCCGTGATCGCCTCGACCGCGCCGGCCGCCAAGCCCAGCCCGCAATCATGGCGGCCCCACTCAAACGGATGATCCCGCTGGATATCGAGCGCATGGCTGAGACGCGCCCGCCAGTCCGGCAGGCGGGTCAGCGATCCTTTTTGTACCATTGGACAGACCTCGATCCGATGACCGCGGCGAATTCGCAAAAGCGGTCGATAAGGTTACGACGCTTCTGATGGGCGTCGGATGATTTGGCGGGGTTGCGCGCGGTCAGCTGCCACATGATCTCGGAGCGGATCTGATAGGTGATGCCGCCCTCGCCGTTTTCGCCCGGCGTATTGATCGGCCCCGCGTCGATGATGCCGACCCATTGCAGCTGGGGCGCGGCCGTAAACGCGCCGCCTGTCATGGTGGTGGCGTGGATCTCGCAATAGGCCAGCCGCAGATCATAGCCCCGCGCCAGCAGCTGCGCGGCATCCACCCCTTGGCTGGTCGAGACCGCCACCGGGTTATCGGTCAGATCGCCGACATAGGTCAGATCCTCGACCTTGAGGTTTACCCCGCCGAAGTAGTGCCGCGAGACGTTACTGCCATCGGGCTGCGTTAGCGTCAGCGTGATATCCTCATCGCCAGACCACAGCCCGATCGGCACTTCCGCGCCGCCAGCACGCGGCCGCGCCAGCACCCAGAAAAAGTAAACGGGGGCAATGCCCCCGTCCCGCGCCGCCGTAAGGCTGGCCGCAAATTGTGCGTCGTATGTGCGCATTATCATTTTCCTAGAAAGGCTTAGGCAAGGGTAGACATCTGACAAACCCTTGAGTCATTATCTGGCCACGCAACCTATAAGGGAGTGACACGCCATGATTGACGGTTTTTATAGTGTTGAGTTCGAGACGGTGTTGGGTTCCGGCGGAGGCGTCGTCGTCCTCGAGGACGGCAGCCTGCGCGGCGGCGATTCCAAGCGATATTTCCTTGGAAGCTATCGCATAGAAGATCAGAAGCTGTTGGCCGATGTGCACGTCGGAACACATATGGACAAACTCGACATTCCGCCGGTCTTCGGGGTTAATGAACTCGACCTGAAGATCACCGGAAAATTGACAGCTAGTGCAGCAATTGAAGGCACGGCGCGTAGTCCCCAACGCCCGGACAGCGTCATGGTGTTCAACATGAAGCGCATATCGGGCTGATCATCGCTTTTCCAACATGGTGACGCTCGCGCCGGTCGCCGCTGAACCGCGCCGATAGCTATAGGGCGTGTATCCGTCGTCCGGCACGAACATGCGGCAGACAGGGCGCAACAGTTCGATCTGCGCCCCGACTTGCAGCGACAACGGCGGATAGGGATAGACCGCCACCTGCACACTGCCACCCGCCACCGCGCCGCCGTCCGCGATCTCGCCCAGGTAATAGCGCCCCGTGCCCCAAGGCGCACTGAACCGATCGCCGGCCGCGAACTCAAACCCCGCAGGCAAGCCCGAGAATGTGATCCGTGTGCGATCAGCCGAGAAGCCCGCGACCCGCACGTCGGCATTCACCAGATGCGCCGGCGCGCCAATCGCTGGCCCGCTGTAGGTCGGATCGGCCCACAGAAAAGCCCGATTGGTGCCGAGCGCCCGGAACCGCGCATCGGTGCTCCGCGCGCGGCCGATGCAGTCGCGCGAGAGGTTATTGAGGTCAAAGCTGGCTGTCCACAGCGGCGGCGCGAGCTCAGCCGCCCACCGCCGCCCGTCGCCACCGCCGGACATCTCGTCATAGCGTTGCAGCTTCAGACTGACCTCTGCGCGCGTGGCGATCAGATCGCCGAGGAAAGCCAGCGGGTAGAGATCCGGCAGGGTCATCTGGTCTTCCTTCTTTCTACCATTGCATTGCGGACTTTGACATTGAACCGCTTGTCATAATCGCTGAGCACTTGTGTCATAGCGGCTCTGGCGCCGACGGCGGCGCGCTCTTCGATCGCGGCATCCCCTTGCGCTCCGCTGACATCGACCGTGATCGCCACCGACATGGACTGCGGGCCGGCATGGTCAGCAGTGGTCAAGCTGGACATCGCCGGAAGTCGCATGCCGACCAGCCCCCCTTCCGAGTAGCCAGGTATGCCCGCAGTCTGACGTAGCATTTCTGCGGCCGCCGGCCCGCCCACGCGACTTACATCATCCTGCGACCATACGACCTCACCTTTATGCACAATGCCCGCAGGCTGATACCGCCCGCCGGGTCCAGTGTATCCGCCGGTGTCATAGCTAAGGCCGCTGCCGATCGCATTAATCAGGCCGCCGCCCCATGAGGTCGAGCCAATCAGCCCCATCATCCCCTTGACCATCTGCACCTTAGCAATCTGCATCAGCAAATCCGCAACAGCCTCGCGCGCCGATTTCGACCCATCGATGATCGAGCCAAAGAAATCTTCCAATGTCGCGCGCCCGGTATCGGATGCCTCCTTGATCTTGCCGAGCTTTTCGGCGGCTTCCTCAGCCCCGAGGCCTGCCGTCACATAGGCCTGTGCAAGTGCATCGATCTCCGCCATCAGTTCCGGCGTCATCGCGCGACCTTGCTGTTGCGCCGCGTGCAACAGCTCAGCCCGCTTACGTGCGAACTCCAGCGCATCACCATAGTCTCGCGTGCCATCAGCCACAGAAAGAATTGCAGCAGCCTCGATTTGGAAAGCCTGGGTCTCCTCCCGGATCGATTTGACTGCGTCCGTATAAGGCGTGTCATCGCGCCTGCGTCCCGATCGGCCTTGCTCGCGCCTTGCGTCCTGCGCCGCGAGATTACCAGCAGCGATATGACGGATCTGGGCCTCGGTCAGCTGCACCTCATCACTGAGCGATTGCCGACGAACGCTTGCGATCTCATTTTCCAGCGCAAGTGCTTCACGTGTCAGACCGTTGCGACGATTGGCCTCTGTGACGTAATCCGCAGCCTCGCGCTCGATCCGCTGCCCTTCGCTACGTGACGCCCCATACTCCGTCGCAGCGGCGGCGCGTGCCGCGAGCGACGGATCAGATGCCAGTGCGGCGGCCGCTGACGCGCGATCAGCTGTCCTAATCAGATCAGCAAGCGCTCCCGTCATCTGTGCAATACGACCCAGAAATGGTGCAACGTTTGGATCGGCTTCACCGATGTCTTGCAAAGCCTGCTGCGCCTCGTACGCGGACATAGTTCCTTCTTGCAATGCGACCCTGACAGCCATCAATTGCGCGATGGTTTCGCTCGCGATGTCATCATATTGAAGACCCTTCAAATAGCGATCCAACTCGCGCACGGCCTCCAACTGATCAGAAAGAATGTCGCTCATACCAGACTGCGCAATTGCATCGCGCATCGCACTGGTGGCACGCACATGATTTGCAAGAAGGCTGATGATCTCCCGCCCATCCTCTGTGAAGCTCGACGTATCAATGCTCTCTAGAGAACGGATCACATCATCAGCGCTGATGCGAAGGGCGCCGAACTCTACTGCCAAGTCCCGAACTGCGCTGAGGGCATCCTTTTCTTCACCACCCCGACCCCAACCACCGAACAAGCCGCCCGCGCTCCCGGCGCGATCGACGATCGATTGCAAGTCAACCGTCGAGACTTTCTCCAATTCCTCACGCAAGTCGCGCAAGTTTGCCAGTCGTCCGTCCAATCCATCAAGAGCGGAGCCCACCGCATCAATCGCACTCGCGGCCGGCGGCGCAACAAGTCCTAGGCGCTCCAGCTCGTCACTTACACGCTGCGTCCGGCCTTCGGCTTTCAGTGCAGCATCCGAATACATCACCAGCCCGCCGGCAACGACACCACCGAGCAAAATGCCCAGAGGCCCTGCCGCAGCACTCATGCCGCCAAGCGCCGCAGCAAGACCGCCCACGCTCGAGGCTGCGCGCATGGCTGTAACGTATTTCATGATCTCAACGGCACCGGTGCCAAAACGCACCGCAAGAGCAGCGACAGAACGACCGAGTACCGCCCCAGCCAAAACCGCCGCGACTTTCAGACCTTTATCTGCAACCGTGTCGAAGTTATCCGCAATGATCGTCAACGCATCGGCGATGCGCGCCGAGATCCCCACCGCATCATCACCGCGACCGATATATTCCAGCAGCGCGTTGTTCAGCAGCATGAAGCCATCCTGGATCGTCGCAGGCATGGCCGCAGCCTCATCGCGCAGCTTTGCCATCTGCGAGGTGATCCCGAGCAGCTCCGCCCGTCCGATCTTGCCATCCCGGCCCATCTTGCGCAGCTCGAGTGTGGTGACGCCCATCGATGCTGCGAGCGCCTGTGCCACCCGCCCCCCGGACGCAATGACGGTGTTGAGGTTGTCGCCCTGCAACGTCCCGAGCGCCATCGCGTTCGACAGTGCATTCATCACACGCGAGGCGACATCGCCTTTCGCACCGGAGACAACCAGAGCATTGTTTAGGCTCTCGACGAAGTCGAGCTGGGTATTTGTCGCGACTCCGAGATCGCCAAGCACAGACGCGAAGCTAATATAGCTGTCCGCCGTCATGCGCAGATCGGAGTAAGTCCGGCGCGCCATGTCGCTGACACGCTCCATGACATCGGTGCCGCGATCCATCGACCCAGCCGCGTTATTCACGCGACTGGTAATATCCGTCCAGGCGCTGGTCATCGCTATCAGTTGGCGGCCGCCAAGCGCCGCCGCCAAAGGCGCAAGGATCGAGCCTGCCCGCGCTTTGATATTGTTGAGGCTGCGCCCGATCTGTGTCTCCATATCCTTGAAGGATCGGGTTAAAGTCGCATTCTGGCGCTGGAACTTTGTTGTCGCGTCGCGTTCCATTTTCGCCAGACGGCCCTCGAGCCGCACAATGGATTGGGTGAACTGTTTCTCGGACAACCCAACTGGGAGCTCAAGCGGATCTTCTGAAGCCATCATTTCACCCCAAGTGCCTTCAGGCGATCGAGAGTCACCTCGCCGCCACCTTCCGTTTTGATGCCGTTAAATCGCTTCCAGGCGGCGAAGGCGCTGTGGAACTCCCACAGGCTCATGCGCTGGACCTGTTCGGGGGCGAACCCCATCACGGCCCCGCTGCCATAGAGGAGCGAGAACCTTAACCGTTCTCGTCCGTCATCTCCGCCGCCACTGGCTTTTCCGGCTGATCGTGATCCTTGCCGGAGAAAAAGCCTGTTACGATGCCGTAGCAGATCTTTACGAGCTCCGCGAAATCGGCCTCCTCCATCGCGCGCAAAGCGAGCGCGCGCGCAGCATCCCCTTCCATACCGCCGCCGATCAGTCCCAGGCGAATGCAATCAATGACCTCGCGCACCCGCACCGGCGAGAAGCCGAGCGAGCCACGCTCGATCCCCTGCCGGCAGCGGAAGCGGAAATCCGCGATGCCTTGCGGCGTTAGATCGTCAAGCGCTTCGGCCTCGCCAATACGAAGCCGGAACGCATGCTCGCCGCAGGTCCAATTGATGACCTGTGCCTCCGCCATTAGGACCCGACCTTCAGGCTGCGGGTTGGCGTTTTTGCGAAGCGTGCCTCAACCGAGGCGGAAACCACCGCGCCCTTGACGCGTGACTGGCCAAGGCTGGTGATGATGATCGGGCCAGTCTCGTATTCGATCTCGCCGGCGCCTGCGTTCAGATTGCCGATCCGCGCCAGCATTTCAGTGCTGTCGCCCGCATAGAACTTTTTCAGGAAGGTATCATACCCACCCTGCGTCCAGTTGCCGGTGCCCGAAAAGCTGACCGCAAGGCTCTGCACCCGCACGCTTACGTTGTTCGGTTTGCTCTCGTCGTCGCAATCATCGACCGTTTCGGTCTCACTGGTCGATGCCGTCCGTGTCACATCGGCGCCCATGATCACGCAATTACGTGCCCAGGTAGTGCCGTTGTCTTCAGAGAACTCGAACACGAGCTCGTGGTATTCTTCATGAAAAGGCGCTGCCATTTTGGCGATCTCCTCGTGTTGCAAACAAAAATGCAGCCGGTCAGGGCTGCGCAGGGTCGTCAGGGGTTTTGTGCGTGCTGCGGCGCGGAGGTGGCACTGTGGCACAACCCGCACTGACCGCCGCATCTATAAACTCTTGCGGGAAGTGCTGAGGATCTGGACCCGCCTTGGCTGACCATCCCGCATTGCGCAGACGGCTGGTGTAGTGGAAGTCACGGTGGAAGATCGCTTTAGCCATCATAGCGCTCCATCTGGAATTCGTAGCGAAGCACACCGTGCAGCGTCAGTCCGTTGGGATCGCGCAGGACCTGGCTAAATGGATCGCCCCGTGCCACGATTGGATGTCGATCTGTCTGGACTTGACCCATGATCCGCCGCAGCCGTTGCATGATCTCTTCGCAATGCGCGCGGCCCGTCCGGTTCGACCAGGCATCGAGCTGCAAAGATACATCCTCGATCGCTTGGCACCCGCCTTCTTGTGAGACGCTGTCCCAAGGCCCGAAGCTGATGTAGCCATTAGCAGCTCCCCAAGGGCGATCCGGCACCCGGTCATAGATGCCGGCAATGATTGCCATAAGTGCAGCATCCGCCCGCACCGCTGCCTCAATGGCGTCTTGCAGTTCCGTCGCTGGTGATGACATCAGCCACCTTCCTTCCATGCTTTGCGCACCGCCCGCCGTATTGCTGCCATGGCCTGCTTGCGGCGCAAACGCTTTGCGGGGTTGAAGAAAGGCTTTGCGGGCATTGATTGCGTGCCGACCTCTTGGAGCTTCGCGTTTTGGAAGCGCTCGCCTTGCTTATTGGTAACGATCGTCGCGTCGTTACCCGCCCTTACAACGACCCCAATGAAGCCTGATCTGCCCTGGCTGGTCATGACTGCATCAGCCTCCTCAACGCGGATCGACGCTGCCAGATCCCCATCCGATGCACCCGCGAATGCACGGGCAAGGCTCGCGATCTCTTCGCCCTCTTTGCGGGCTTGGGACCGCCCCGCCTCGATCGCGGCCTTGGCATGGGTGCGCAATTTACGGCGCACAGCGTCGAGTCCCTTAACCATATGCCACCCCCGCCTCCACCAGCAGATAGATCCAGGCGCGATCACTGATCGGATCGACCTCGCGGATATTGTAAACGCCTGTCTGCGGCACATCGCCCTCGTAGGTGGCGCGCCGCATGTCGATCATCCGCCATGATTGCAGGATCTCGCGCGCAGCGGCGCATTGGCGGATCTTGATCTTGAACACAGACCGCCCTTCCAGACGCGCCGCATAAACCGCCTCGCCGCCGCGCGCATAGATGAATTCGGCCCGGCATTCGTATTCATGGGTCCAAATGCCAGTGCGCATATCCGGCGACTCGAACTGAACCCGCTCGATCAGTTTGCCCGCAGTGCTCATCCGAATGCGAAGCTCCTGTAGGTTGCGACCATGTCGCGCACGCCAAGCGGCACCTGGGCGAGACCTGCACCAACGGCTTCGCGATTTAGATACCAATGCGCGACCAGCATGCGCATCGCCTGCACGAGGCGCGCCGGCACATTACCGGGCCCGAGGCCCGCCACGAACACCACCCTCGCCGACGCGACATTCTCCGCGCCGTATACGATCAGGCGGCCATCGCGCAGAGCGTAGCGGCTGGCGTCGAGCGTCACTGCGGCGCCCAGATCATCGACATAGCCTACGCTGGTGATCTCAGGATCGGGATAACCCGCGAAGCCGAGATCAAAGCGCGATCCCGTTGCGGTGAACTCCGCGCGCTCGAGGCGCGTCTGACAGACCGATTGCACCCAATCCACCGCCGCGTCGATGTAGAGGCTGATCAGCGCATCATCATCGCCGAAGTCATCGGCGCGGCAATGCTTCTTGGCATCCTCGAGGGTGATAATCACGCCCGTTGCCTCGCTCGTTTGCTGAATATCCATGCTCACCCTCCAGCCAGCAGAGCGGGGCCCAGCGGCCCCGCCCCAGTTGGTTACTCGCCGCCGGCGGCCGTCAGATCGCCATAGACGATGCCTTCGGGACGCAGCGTTTCCAGCTGCAGCCGTTCTTCCAGAAGGATGGTAACCAGGTTCTTGACGAAGTTGTCGCGATCCTCGGTCGAACGGCGCACTTCGATCCCCTTGCGCTGCCAAATCAGCGTGTTGCCGATAAAGCCGCCGACGATGAACTTGCCCTGCGGCAGGCCCTTGGTGCGGACGACCGGCAGACCCCATGCGGTATTGCCGGCAAAAGCCGGGTGCAGATAGCGACCATCCGCATCTTTCGCCAGATCCAGCGCGGCAGCGTCCAGATGGTTCATCACGATGGCGGAGGCCAGCAGATCCGCCTCGGCCACCTGCGCAATAGCGATGCGGATATCATCCATGGCGTTGACCGGCGTAATGCCGGGCACCAGCCCGCTGTCATAGGTGGTGGAGTTCGCCAGCAGGCCATCGATGCGGCCAGTGGTGCCGGGGCCATTCAGCAGCTCGCCCTCTTCCTTCAGCTGCAAGCCGTAGAGGCCGCGCTGATTGATATAGGCTTCCATGCCGTCAACATCGTCCAGTGTCTCTTCTGTGACCCGGAAGAAGTGCGCCATCTTCACCATCGGCGCTGCCTTCGGCTCGAAGTCCAGCTCGGACTGCGGCTTCTGCGCGCCTTCGGCAACCACGCCGGCATTGTTGGTGTAGCCGCTCTCTTGCAGATATTCGATCACGGCGGCCGTGGTCGCGGCCGTGGGGATGATATCGCGCAGGAACAGAGCCTGATTGACCGGCTGGATCAGCCCGCGCGAGCCGCGGCGTACGCCGCCCGGCAAGTCGATGGTGCCAAAGCTGCCGGTGGTCACATCCTTGACCTCGAAACGCGCCTTGCGGTCATCCTTCAGGGTCTTGAACTCGTCATGCTCGGCGATGATCCGGCCCAGCGACTTACCTTCCAGATCAGCGCCGCGATGCGACAGCTTTTTGGTCAGGTCGGCGACCTGATCGCCCAGTTCGGTCAGGCCCTTGCGGCTGTCCTCGACGTGACCCTTGATATCGGTGATATCCTCGCCGGAGGCTTTCTTCTGGTCCAGCACCTTCAGTTGGTCGCTGAGATCAACCTGCGCCTTCTTCACCTCGGCCAGCGTTTTGCTCGCGTTATCGAGGGCCTCTTTGATTTCCAAGTCCATGGTTTATCCTTTCGATGGACGGTTAGAACTTGAAGGCGTCCTTGATCGCCTTCGCGGTCTCCGAAGCGGACGCGTCGCGCTGTCCATCGCCCAGAGCTTCTGGCGCGCGGGCGGCAATCGCCTTGCGCAGCCAAACCGGGAGGCCCGCGTCACGCAGGGCCACCTCCACGGATTTCTTCAGGGGCGCGAAGTCACCATCCTTCGCCGCCCGCATGATCTGTACCGAGGATTTCACGGCATCGACGCCAGAGCCGTCTTCCATCGGAAAGGTCACGACCGAGATCTCCCACAGGTCGATCTCTTTGAGGTGCCGGATACCGTCGATGATATCGGCGTCTTTGGTGCGATAGCCGATCGACAATCCCTCGATGGCGCCCATCTTCATCAGCGCATGGGTCTCGCGGCCCTTGACCGTTTCCAGCGCCAGACGTCCTTCGACGCGCAGCCCCTTCTCGTCCTCACTGATCGACGTCCAAACCCCGATCGGCTGCGCTGCATCATGCTGCCACAGCAGCTTCACCGACTTTTGGCCCGCGATCGATTTGGCATAGGCCCCCGGGCGCACCATATCGCCGCCCTGATCGACCACATTGAAGCGCGAGGCATAGCCGACGAACACGCCTTCTTCGGTCGCGGCCTTTGCATCGAGCCGCGCCAGCTTAAATTCCATTGCCATGATCTGCCCCTATTCGGTGATTGGCGCGCCGCCGGCCGCGGGCAATGCGTCACCGCCCTCGACCGGGTTCTTGCCCAGCCATTCCAGAATGCTGTTCGGCGTTTCCCAGGCGGCATTGTTGCCCAGGGACTTGGCCGCGTAATCAGCGCGCGCGGCCAGATCCATGCGGTAGAACTGGGTCTCGTCAAAATCGACGTATTCATCCGCACCCAGCAGCGAGAACCGGATCGCTTCCTCCCAGCGCTTAACCCAAGGCCCCAGCGTGATCGTCACGTGGTAATCCATCGCATCCGAGATCCGCGTCAGCGACTGCCCCGCCGCGTCATGCGCCAAGAAGATCGGGTGGATGCCATAGGCACGCGCCACCTCCTCGATAATGAATCGCCGCGTCTCGAGCAGCTGCAGCTCGGCCTGCGTCGGGATGATGCTGTTGTATTTGGTGCCGCTATCAAACACCGGCGTGTTCGGCAGCTTGTCCTTCAGTGCTTCCTTCACCATCTTGGCAGAGTCCTTGGAAAGCTGCTGATCGGTGGTGATGTAGCCCGGCACGGCCTTCTTTCGGCCATCCTCCATCTGGCGATCCTCGAGGGTCAGCGCGAGGCGTAGCACCTTGCCGATCTCGGCCGTGATGTTCAGCCCCTCGATCTCGTTCCACCTCGGGCAGGTCACTTCAATGAAGTCGCGGCGCGTTAGGTTCGACAAGAAGCCAAGGCCGGGGATATTGGCATCGTACCAGACCTTGCCGGTGTCATAATCGCGGCGGATCGTGACCCCGCCGTCATTGATCGGGATCAGCGCGCGGATGCGCCCGCGATAGCCGCGATGGATATAGGCCCGCCCTACGCCCCGGAACACCGCCCACATTGTCAGGGTCTCGACAAACTCAGTCGGCGTCATCCAGTCGTTGGGCGCGAGCGTCAGGCGCTCGGTCAGCTCGCCCGCGCGGATCGGCGTGCGGATCGCGCGGCCCAGCCGGTCATGGCCCAGTTTGCCAACCGTGATCGGCAGGCTTGCCACCCCTTCCGCGATCCGCATGCCGGCCGCCAACGAGGCAGTGACCCGCAGCTGCTTCTGGTGCTCGGACACAGCGCGCTCGACGATGTTCTGTTGGTAAAACCGATTGCCCGTGCCGGGATCCGTGTTCTTTTGTCCGAAGGGCCACAGCTTCATGTGAACAATACCCCGCCTTCCATGTAGCTGCGCCGCCCCTTGCGGTCGGCCTTGGTGGCGCCCACGCCCATTGCAAGCGCGACCATGCCGTCGATACGGCCGCGCTGACGCTGTTTGTCGAATGCCTGATTGCCCTGTCCGTCCGAGATCAGCACCGTGTTCGCGGCGCAGACATGGGTCATCTTGTTCTCGGCGATCAGGATCTCGCGCTTGAGGATCTTGTCCGTCATGTGCGTGATCGAATGTGGCATGCACAGCTGCCGCCCCTCGAAAGCAATGCGTGTGCCCTGGGCGTGTGTCACGATCTTCAGGCCCGTGCCCTCAGGCTCATCGGGCCCCATGTACCGCCAGACCTCGAACGAGATCTGCTCACAGGCCGCGATAAAGTCGGAGACATAGGCGGGGTCAACCACCAGCGCCTCAACCTCTTGCGCGACGCACAGCTCCTTCACCTGCTGCGCGACGAAGGTGTAATCGATCACCTCGCCCCGCACCGCGATCAGGTCACCGCCCGCGATATAGGATTTATAGGGCGTGCGATCCTCGGCCTCGCGCCGCTCTAACCCGCCCTCAGTGGTCCAATACCAAAGCTTTGCCGTCAGCTGGTCATCATCATCGCGCCAGACCGCAGAAAGCGCAGTCAGGTCGTTCTTCTTGGACAAATCCAGCGCCAGCACACAGGGCGTGCCGCGCATATCGTCCTCCGCCACCGGCCCCAGCACCGCGCGCCAGGCAGCTTCGTCAGCCAGCCAAAAGCCAGACGATCCGACAGGGCGCCCGAAGTAGAGCCGCTCGGTCGCCAGCCGCTCGGACGGCATGTGCTTCGCAGTCTCGACCCGCCGGCGCACGTTGTCGATCGGATAGGTGACGCCAAGCGCAGGCAGCGCCTTCACCCAGCAGCTCTCATCGCTGAACGGGTCATCGTCGACGTCGACCCGGGCGATATAGCTAAAGGCGCTATCGTCCTCGATCATCCCCAGCGCGACGCGCTGATAAAACTCGCTATAATCCGTGCCCACCGCCTGATCGGCCGCTGGCGTATTGGTGCCAAGGATCATCAGTGGATCGCCTGGCATTTTGTCGATCGCCGCCTTCCAAAGCTGGATCGCCTTGTCAGTGCGCATCTCGTGCACCTCGTCGGCAAAGACCGCGATCGGCTTCGGCCCCGAGATGCTGTCGGCCGAGGCGACCGGCAAGAACTTAGCGCCGCTCTCTGGCACCTCGATCTTCCACGCGTTGTCGCCGACGCCGCGGATCTTCACCTTGGCGACGCTTTCGAGCGTCGCGCCATCCTTGCCCGGGATCGGCGCGCGGCACAGCGCAACCGCATCCGAGAAAAGGACCTTAGCCTGGTCCTTGTCGTTGGCGATGGCATAGGCCTCGGCGCGCGGCACGCCGTTGAAGCCGATCATGTAAAGCCCGATCGCACCCATCAGCGGTGATTTGGCCTGGCCCTTCCCTGTCTCGATCCAAGCCTGGCGAAAGCGCCGTGTGCCATCGGCATTGCGCCAACCGAACAAGCTGCCCACCACAAACTGCATCCATTCCAGCAGATGGAACGGTTCGCCCGCCTTCGCGCCGGCCGTGACCGTGAACATGGCCGGAAAGAACCGGAAGGCCCGCGCCGCCTCATCTATATCGAAATTCAGCCCGCGCGCCGCGCCCTCCCGCAGATCGTTCAAGTGCCGCTGGCACGCAGCCCGCACGAACTTGCCTGCGATGATATCGCCGGACAAAACCCTATTGGCGTAATCCGTTGTAAGATCCGAGGAACTCATCTGCCGGGGCGCTCCCCTTCTTCGGCTTCTCGGCCGGCGGCCGCGCCTGTGCCTCCCCGAACATCGCCCGCTCCAGCTTCAGCATCCGGTCATTCAACTTCTCGACGGCCGACCAGGTAAAACTGAACACCTCGCCCCCGTTCGGCCCGCGCGTCACCGGGCCCGCCTCTGCCGCCTCCGGATAGAGCGCCTCGAACTCCACCTTCGCGCGCACATAGCGGTCCGCACGCGCCAGATTCACCCGGCTGAGTGCGGAAACCTCTTCAAGTGCGGCAATCACCTCTTTCCAGAGCAGTTTTGCGAGTGAAACACGCGCCTCATCACCCCTAAAAACAGCGTCATAGCGCGGCATTTGCGGCTTTTTTGCGGCCATCGGTCACCTCAAGAATGCCCCCCGACCCCTACCCCCTTTTTGAACCGCTTCTCAGTGCAAACGAAGGGGGGACGCGGGTGTGGCGCCAGACGGGGGGTCTTTAAAATCTAGGGGGGTGGGCCGGCCCTCCCCGACTACGATGCGCCCAATGCCCCTGAGCGCGCCCAGGGATGCGCGGGATCGATCGGCCTGCCATCCTCGTCGTGCCCAGCGATGAAGCCCCTGTGCGTCGCCTCCTGAATGGAGCGGTCGTGACACTGCTTGCACACGGCCATCAAATTGTCCGGGTCGAGGAACAGATCAATGTCGCCCTTGTGGTCTCGCTTGTGGTGCGCCGTCGCCGCGTTCGGTGGCAGCGGCTCATCCCTCTTCGGCTGCGCCAGCATCACCCCGCAACCAGGCCACTGACAGGTCCACATATCCCGCACAAAGATCTGCCGCCGCAGCATCTTCCATGCTTTGAGGTCATACAGGCGACGGTGGCCGTCAGTGCGACGGAAGCGTGACAGGCGCGATGTGATCATACAAACTTTCAATGCTTTGATCATTACTGACGTAGAGAATCATGACAGCCGGAAAGGCTGAATGCGCTAGAGAGATCACACTTGAGCTTCCGCAGATTACCGCAAAGGCTAACGAAGTTTGGCTATCCTGCCTCATCCACTGCCATGAAATATCCAGATTACACCCGCTCCGGTTGAACAGTTTGCTCCTGAGGGAGGTCAAGGGAAATCCAAATTTAACAGCTCAATCAGCACACAACGCAAGCATTCTGTACATGCGAAAGTTCGCTATAGTGTCAAAATTGACGCAAATGGCATCCACTTGCAGATGACTATCTACTATTTTGCAACCTATTTAGAGTAGCCTTGTTGTACGGAAGCTGGTCCTCGCTAACAACAGCGTGTGCCCTAGTACTGTCTTAAATCCATTCCATTTAAAGGTGTGAAATGAGCATCAATCGTTACATTATCACTTCGGCTGTAGCAGTCATGGTAGCGGCCAGCGGCGCCTCCGCTGGCGGTCTTACCGCTGAGGTTGTGGAACCCGCAGTTGTAGTGCCTGTCATGTCTGCTCCTGTGGCTAACCGTTTTGCCGGCGGTTATGTCGGTGGAGCTATCTCCTACTCCTTTGGCGGTGAAGATCGTCTGGGCATTCATACACCCACCGGAACTTACGTTGGTGACGTTGGGGATCTCGAAGTCAGTGGAGCAGCTGGAAGCCTTTTTGGTGGTTACCGTTGGAACAGCGGCAAATGGCTTTTTGGCCCTGAGCTGAATGTGCGCTTCGGTGATATTACAGACGACTTGGACTACCCGGGCCCCATTCCTGCAGCTACCAATGCAAGCAGCGAAATCAGTTGGGAAGCGGCGATCCGCGGAACCGTAGGCTATGAAATTTCACCGACCAGCATGGTATACGGCTTCGTAGGATACACGCGCAGCGAAGTTGATTATGTCACGACTGGTGCGATCAACCTCGATGAGACCGTAAGCCTGGACGGCGTCACTGCGGGGTTTGGTGGTGAGTATGCGTTCAACGACAGCTGGGCGCTTCGCGGCGAATATGCTTATTCCGGCTACGGCAAAGAAGAGCTGATTGCGCCAGCAGGTGGCCGTGTGACCAATGCTTCAATCGAATTGCATACTATCAGCGTGGGCGTCACATATAGCTTCTGATTTTTATTGGATGAAATTAGTGAAGGGGCCGCTGATAATGCGGCCCCTTCGCCATTTATTACCGCTCCAATATACTGATATTTCTCATTAATGGAGGTCGCTACTGGTTGCCACAATGCGTGTCCGTCGACCGTACAGTGTAAGAAGCCTGTTCAAATTAATTAGAGGAATCAATAGATAGAGAGCTAACCTAATGAACAACTTTACCACTAGAGACAACATGTCTCACCGACGACATAAGATGGGGCGCCAGTACTATATTTCCTGTGTTCGAACGTCAAAAAGCGAGCCAGAGCGACCAATTATTTATTTGTCATCTGAATGCTTCAAAAAAATTGGCGAATTTGACGAAACAAACTGGCCACGATTTATAGGGCCAGTACCGTCGCGATACATTTCAGCGACGATTCAGAGATACATAGCTGACCATGGGTTCTGCATCCTGACGGATAAAGAGCTCTCTGAATTGAAGCCCTTACTCTGGGCCGATAGAAGAAGGCCAGTGGCCTAGACCTCAGCCAGAAGCCCTTAAAGCTGTCTGTAAGATAATTGCGCATGAGCCGAAATTGGGTTGGGCGCATCGCTTCTTGGAGCAGAGATATTCAGAGCATTCATTCAGCCCTGTTAGCCCTAAGTTTCGATGCCTACATATACCTTGCCTCCAAGTTAGATTGTTCTTGCAGCACCTGCACACAGCCATCCGATTATCGGAGTCGAGGAGCAGATCGAGGTCGCCCTTTTGGTTCCGCTTCTGGTGCGCGGTTGCTGCGTTAGGTGGCGGCTCGTTATTCTTCTACTGTTCCAACATTATACCGAAGCCAGTCAACTGACAGCCCCACATATCCCTTACAAAGACATGTCGCCTCAGCATCTTCCAGACTTCGAGGCCATGCAGGCGACGGTGGCCGTCGCTATGACGGAAACGACTTAGCCCAACGTTTCGGCTCGTGGCCACATCCTTGACTTTAAAGGCCCGAGACCCCAGCTTCATCACATGAGCTTGATGAGACCATACCAGCTGCCAGCGTAATACCCCGCTGGCCACCGCCCCGGCGATTGGGGCGCATTCTCTCTTGCTATCTCCTCACATCCCTCTCCTCGCCGACTTGATCTTTGCATCGGTCAGCATGGGTACACACAAGGAAGTCTCAAGTGAGCAAAACCAAATTGCCGCGCGTCGTCATATCGGACGCTACAATGGCCGTCCTCGAGCGGCTGGCCGAAGGCTTGGAGCGCCGCAATCCAGAGCTCGCAGAGCATTTCGTCGACGAACTGTCCCGCGCCAAAGTCGTGAAAAGCGCGGCCTTACCCGTCGACACCGTCGATCTGGGCAGCACTGTCACATTTCGCGACGAGACTACTGGTAAAAGCCAGACCGTCACTCTAGCGCTGCCAGAGAACGCGGACATCAATGAAGGCCGTATCTCGGTTGCGACTCCGATCGGTGTTGCACTGATCGGCCTCAGCGCCGGTGCCAAGTTCAGCTGGCTTGCGAACACAGGCACCAAACACGAGCTGTTGGTCGAAGATGTCCACCGCTGATCGACCTTATCCTCGCTCACCAAATTGATCCTGAGCGCGCAAATTATGGGCGCGGATCAGGATCATAGGGTCCTGTTCATAATTTAGTCGGATACCAGTGGAACAGGTTGCTTATTCGCGCGTTCCGCATCTGTGAAACCGGATAACAGAGAGGATTGTCTGGCATGGCTTTTGATCAAACGGGCGTCTCTCCCAGCGCCAAAGTCTTAGTCGTCGAAGATGATCATCAGTTGCGCAGGGTGGTGACCATGGTCATCGAACGCGCCGGCCTTTCTGTTCTTGCTGTAGCCAACGCGGATGACGCGATAGTTGTGCTCGCGGGAAATGATCCGGTTTCCGTCCTATTCACAGATGTGGACATGCCGGGTTCTATGAATGGAATCGATCTAGCGCACCGCGTGTCGTGCAATCACCCCACGATCCGGGTGATCGTTGCCTCCGGCCGTAGTTCAGTCGATGTGGCAGAGCTTCCCGCTGGCGCAGAGTTTTTTAGAAAGCCCTATGATATTCACTGCTTAACCCGTGCGCTCTACGGCACAGCGCAGGTCTGATCCTACAGCAGCTTCACGATCGAACTTTGTGATGTGACTCGCTCCAATGTTCTTCTTATGTTCTCGCGCATCATTATGATGGAGCGAGCATGACAAGGCGATCAACAACGCAGGAGAAGAAGGACAGGGACGCGTGGCCCATCACGCTGCGTTTCAGGGTTCCTGAACTGGGCTTTCATGGTCTGGGTCGCGACAACGACCCTTACGAATGGACGCGCCTGACTTTAGGCTTGGGCGAGTACACCACGACATCGCTGCACATTCCCGCAGGTGACATATCGTGCTGGCATTTCCGCTCTATGGAAGACGCGCAGCGCTTCGTCGAGCGCTTCCCCATGCTGGAGCTGTTCGACGGAACAACTGAGATGACCTACAATTCGCCCTACGTGATGAACGGGGTTAGGCGCTACGAGAGACCAAAGTGATGTGGGCGGCCCACTGGTGTTCTGGCCAGCGGGCCAACCTGCCCAGCGCGTTTACTTTTGGCGGGCCTGCTCCGCGAGCAGCTCATAGGTCGCGCGCGTGCTGTCATAAATGCCGAGAAGAACATAGAGCGTGCCCGCGCCGCCCACGATACCCACGAATCCGACACCCAACATAGCGATCGGTGCGAACAGATTGCCTGTCTGAGCAAAAGCGCTGATCGCGCCGATCACCACAAAAATCGCGCCAACAACTACGCCGATATTGATCAGCATGGCGAACGACGAGATGAAGAACTTCTGCACTGAGTGAACTCCCATTTGATGCTGGGATATTTGGCTCACATTAGCAGCAGGATCGCAACGCCTTGCGAGCGCCACCAATGAAGAAGCCCGCAGGTTACAACCAGCGGGCGCAATTATTCTACATGCAACTTAGCAAGGGGGGGCTACCTATTTCAAGTGGGATTCGTTGGGATTATCCATGGCGTCATCGGTGGCATCGCATCGGTCAGGACAATGCGGTCGAACTGCCAATGAGCGACCGTCCATGCGATGTATGTCAAGGCCCCCCACCAATCGAGATAGTTGCGGCGCGCCGCCGCGATAGTCCGCGCATCCGGTGTGTATATGATCGGGCAGATCTGCGGCGTATAGCGGCGAACGCGCCCCCTGATCAGCTTCTTCTCTTCGGGAAGATCCTCGACAACAGCGTAGCGACCATGCTGGTTCTGTGCCCAGGTTCTGGGCTTAACCCGCACATCGCTGTTCCGTATCCAGTCCGGCGAACGCCCAGCGCGCGCAAGTGTCATGATCTGGATGGCCATCCGGCGGCCGCCGTAGCCATCCGGCAGCATCTTTACGGCAGCGGCGAGAGACTGCGCATCAGGATGCGGCTCGCTGCTTCCGCCTCCGTCCACCTTGCATCCAAGAATGGCACGGTCGGCCAGCACCGAAAGCGTGTCGCGCCCTCCCATGACGATATCCCGGTCCAATGAGTCGGTCTGGTCGAAGTCCACTCGCGCAAACTCGGTACCAAATGCCCACTCCAGCGCGCGCTGAATAGACATTTCACGATATCGGGTGCCGCGGGCGGGCATCATCTGGCAAGCCAGATCGTCAGTCATTGGGGGCGCCTTTGGACCAGTAGCCATGATAATGCTTCTCCTGCTTCCCGCACTTCGTGCATTCGATGTCTGTGCCAGGAGTGAGGGACTGAAAGCGGCAGACGCGCCATTGATGGCGGCACAGCCATTGCCGGATGCGACTGATCATTCCCCCAACTCCCCCTTCACCAGCGCCGCGCGGATGCGGGCCCCAGCGCTCTCGGCACGGATGATCGCCACGTTCAACAGATCGGCGCGGACGTACTCTTGCCCCTCGCCCAACGACATCCCGGCGTGGCCTGCGACCAGATCCGCTCCGTCGCTACGGCGCACGCTGACGATGCAGACACGCTCAGGCATTATCGGCATTCCCGAGGCAGATAGCGCATCGGCCTCACGGGCGCGGCGTGTCGCCGGCGCGGGGATATGGGCAACATTCGTCAAAACGATATCCCCCTCGCTCGCAGCTGGTCGGGCGCAATCATCTCGCGCTGTAGCATGTGGCGTGCCAATGCGGGGCTGATGGCGCTGGGCGCGATATAGCCGGGCGCGGTGATCTTGCTGGCCCAGAACGCCGCCATCTCATCCATCGAGGCGCGCCCTCCTGCGGGCTTCGCACTCGCCGCGGCCGCCATGCGGGCATCCAGCGCTTTGGGGCCATTCGGGGCTTGGGGCATCTGCTGGCGGCTGGCCTTGGCAACCTCGATCACCTGGTCCGGCGAAAACCCCATCCCCAGCCATGCCGCGACATCGGCCCGGGCCTGCTTACCCGCCCAGCGCGCCGGGAGCTTCATCGGATCGATGTTCAGCGCCTGCAACAAGTCTGCCCAGAAGCCCGCGGTGATCTGATCGCCCTGCCCTACATCTAGGCCTTGATCATCACCCAAATCCAAATCCGTCCCGTCGCGCGTCGCACGCGCGCCCGCACCGGAACGGTTCTTACCGGTTCTTACCGGTTCCTCTCCGGTGGGCCGGAGTTTGATAGGCTCAAAACTGGAGTTTGATGCGCCCAAATCTGGAGTTTGTTCGGCAACTGGCTCCTGTGGGCCGGAGTTTGCACTAACTCCAGAAAATGGAGTTTGTTCAGCGCGCGGGGCAAAGTCGCACCCCAAGATGTAGTAGGTGCGGCGCTCTTTGCTCCCCGGCGCGGTGGACTTGCGACGGATGATCAGACCATCCTCTTCCATGGTGGCGAGGGCTGAATTCAACGCACCATTCGACAGTCCGGTCTTCTCCATCAGCCGCGCCTGAGAGGGGTAGCAAGCCAGCGCGGGATCGGTCTCGTCATTGTGGTGATCGCACAGATGGAACAGCACTCGGAAGGCCCCAGCCTTCACGCGATTGGGGTCGAGGCTTGCCAGCCAGTAGTTTGCCTTATGGCTCATTTCCGCTCACCCAAATTAGTTCTGGTTGCAGGGGCAGTTTCCCGCCCGTAGCTAGGTCGACAGGTCTTCCACTTGTTCCAAGCAGTTGGGGGCCCGGCCGGAGATGTGGATTTATGCTCCTTTGTCTCCGGCCTTATGATTCCCAGATATGATTTGCTGACCTCTAAAGACTGAGGATATGATCCGCTGCACATCATCCTGGATATCCAAGCACCGGATGATCAGGTGGAGGGACGCGTCTTGTTTCGTCCGCTCTCTTCATCGCAATAATATCCACAACGACCTTGCCACCCCGCACAACCGGCCCCATGCACATGGCGAAGCTGAACCGACTGTCATCCACGCCCAGCGCGTCGCGTATCCCGTCAATCGCGGCTTTCATTGAGGCGAGCAGGTTATCTAAGTCGCGTGCGCGCTTGACCTTGGGGTGGAAGGTGAAGCGCAGGTGTAGCGACGCATCAGCGCGCTGGGCGGGGATCTTGGCCGCGCGGCATAGCAGCCACGCATCCATGCGCGCGAACTTCTTCGCCTTGGCTAGATCCGACCAATGTGGCCGCGCGTTCGGGCTGAGCGCATTGACCGGCCAAGCAAGTTCAATGGTGCCGAGGTGGGTCATACCATCTCCTCCTGCGACCGCAGCCATACCGGCGCTGGGCCTGTGGCGGCAGCCTGCCGGCGCAACTGCTGGATCTCGCGATCAAGGATGCGGTGCTCTGCCACACAGGCGTCAAGTTCCTCGGGCGTCGGGCTCAGCCATGCCATTGACGCCCACAGATTCATCTGGCGGGCGCAGGCGTCGCGATACGCCTGCCACGCCGCTGGCGAGCCAGTCAGCCTCGAGCTGCTCTCGATGCGCGTTGCATGCCCAGACATAGCCGACGCGCTTGCGTTCGCTGAGAGGCCCTGCCTCGCTCCGTCCATGGGGCGGGTGCACGGCGCCGCAATATCGGCAAAGTTTATCTGCGAGCATTCCATTACATGCCCATCGCTTGCTTATAGAGGTCGAAGATCGCTTCTTCCTCGGCCACGTCATTCTGGTCGCGCTTTCGCAGCGCGATCACCTTGCGCAGGACCTTGGTGTCGTAGCCGCGCCCCTTGGCTTCGGCCATGACCTCCTTCATCTGCTCAGCGACGTACTTCTTCTCAGCCTCGAGCGCTTCATAGCGCGCCACGATCGAGCGGATCTCGTCGGCCGCCACCCCCGCGACCTTCTCGGCCACATTGATGTCCGCCTCGGTGTTCTTCATCGGGATGCTCAATTGTCCGCCTCCCGCTGAATCTGGCTGAGGCGAACAAATGCCTGGTCGATCGTCAGATCAGAGTTTTTGGTTTGCCAGGCTTTTGTGGCACCTATGAGCCAAAGGATGAGAAAGCAAAAACCCACCCACTGCATAGCCACGCTTTGCGTCACAATGCCGATGCCAATGACACCGACCTGCGCACCCGCGATGTAAATAGCGGATCGAATTTTGGGCTTGTTAGTCACATTGATCGTGATCGTAAAATCTTTGGTCATGCTACCCCCTCAGGTTGGGACATCGCCGCAGGCGCAGGGAAGCGGTCAGTCTGGTCGCCCCAGACATCCCAGCCCGCGCGCTCCTGGCGGCTGAACAATTCGATGCGGCGCGCGCTGGGCATTAGCCGCTCGGCCGCGGTGAAGGCTTCCTCGGGCTTGCGGGAATGCTGGCGTCGGGCGCCCTCGATGACGGAGCGCACACTGCGGGTCGTCTTGGGGTTGCCCCGCGTCCCGATCAAAAACGGCTCGCCCGCGCAGCGCAGGATATAGCCCGTGCCAAACGCGAGCTTGCCCGTGACCAGGTTGCGCTTTGACCAGTGGCCCGCGGTTTTGAATGTAAAGCCCCAGTACCGCAGCATCGTCAGCGCCTGGGGAAGCATGGGGTTGGTCGCCCACAGCCAAAGCAAGCAGTCAGGCGCCGCTATCGAGGCGACGGGCAGCTCGGAGATCCAACGCAGATCACGCGTCGCGTAATGCGCATCTGCGGACTTGCCCTGCCCCTTTGCCGAATAGGTCGCAAAGCTCCAAGGCGGGTCAGCCATAATCAGATCGTATTGCTCGATCGGGAACGCCGTCATCGCCGCGCCCCTTTATGTTTGGGCCAGCGATAACCGCGATCGACAACAGCGGCGCGCTCACCGCTTTCGCGCAGATCGGCTTCGAATACCGCCTGCGTGGCCATACCGATCGTGCTTTTTCCAACACCGAGAATGTCGCCAACTTCGGACAGTGAAATGCCGCGCACGCGCATCGCTAGCGCGCGCAGGATCAGCTCATCATCCTGGCGGGTAGGAAGGGCACTCATGGCCGACCTCCCCTTCGCTTTTTCCACTGGTAGCCAAGCTCAACGACCGCTGCAGGCTCCCCGCTTTCGCGAAGGTCAGCGTCTCGCACCGCGATGGTGAAGAGCCCCACATTGCTGCGCGGCATGCCCAGCGCGCCGCCGATCACATCGAGAGGCTTGCCAGACTGGCGCATGGCCAACGCCTGTAGCAGCAGTTCATCATGTTGCCGGGAGAGGGCAATGGTCATTTTGATGCCCCCTCACCTTGATCGCAAAGCGGCTGAGCTCCATGTACTGTGACATGAGATTTCATTCCAAAAAGCTCGGGTGGACAGGTCAAGCCTGCCTCATCAGCGATCGCTTTTACGGCGATGAACCAGGATGATGGGAAACGGCCTCGAACGATCGCATTGCTTACAGCCGTGGGCAAAACACCAACTGTATCTGCCATTTTTCTACGCCCAAGGGCGTTTGCTAGATTGGATGCTGCTGTCATGACCTCACTATGTCCACACAATGTGGATTATAGCAAGTCCACATTTAGTGGTTTGCCTAAGATTTCACAATTTGTGAATTATTCAAGCATGGGCAACAAGCGTTCTGAACCTGGACAATATGCTGAAATTGGTGATCGCCTCGAGGCGATCCGTAAGGTTTTCTCAGATCTCAACCAAAAGGACTGGGCTGAAAAACACCACTTTGGCCATTCCACATACAACAACTGGGTTACCGGAATCAGGCGTATACCCGTCGAAAGTGCCGAGGCGCTCTGCGACCTCTACGGCGTTGACTTGGACTTCATATACCGCGGAAGAAGAGACGGTCTGCCGGACAATCTCAAAAAGGTACTCTGATCACATCTCCCCATGTGCTTGACCACATGGTCTAGGGGCACGTCCAGCTCATCTGCAATTTCGATCATCCGATCCAGCCGCCTGTCTATTTCTTTTTCCGCCGTGCACTCGCCCCTTCTCAAGCCATACTAAACTTGTTCCCGTTTTGTTCAATCCCTCTTTGTCAGGATGGCAAATTATGTTGTGGACAGTGAGGCTTATAGTTTCCGAGGATGCCTGGAGCAGAATCGGGAGAACAACGTATGTCGATCGACGCAACACTTAAGGTATTGACTGAACGCGTCCAACAGCACGCGAACACGATGCTCACGGAGGAGGCTGTCAAAACTGCGGTTGTCCTCCCGTTCCTCCAGGCACTCGGCTACGACGTATTTAACCCGGGTGAAGTCATTCCCGAGTTTACGGCAGATGCTGTAGGTAAGAAGGGCGAAAAGGTAGACTACGCGATAAAGCTCGATGGCGAGATTCGCATATTGATCGAATGCAAGCCGATCAGCACCAACTTGGACAAAGTGCACCTCGCACAACTTTACAGATACTTCTCCGTGACTAGCGCAAAATTTGCGGTTCTCACGAACGGGAGATTTTTCCACTTCCACAGCGACTTAGAAGAGCCAAATAAGCTTGATACAAGGCCATTTTTCACCTTCGACATCACCGAGCCGAATAGCCAGGTGCTTGGTGAACTCAAGAAGTTCGAGAAATCTGGCTTCGATGTAGACGGCATTCTCGCGAATGCTGAGCGCCTGAAGTACACATCCGCGTTGAAAACCGAGATCAACAAGCACATGGACGCACCATCAGATGAATTCGTGCGGGTCTTAGCCGCGCCTGTTCACGAGGGCCGCTTCACTGCAGCCGTGCTCGATCAATACCGAGGGCTAGTAAAGTCGGCATTCCGTGAAATAATCCGCGACTCTGTCCAAGAACGTTTGTCCTCCGCATTAGCAACAACTGACACTGCTGCTGAAATTGCCGAAGAACCGGTCGTTCCAGATGCTGAGATTGTGACGACTCAGGATGAAGTTGAAGGATTCATGATCGTCAAAGCGATTGTGTCTTCGGTGATAAAGCCCGGCAGGGTCAGCATGCGTGACCAAAAGAGCTACTGCGGAATACTCGCTGACGACAACAACCGTCGTCCGATAGCTAGGCTCCACTTCAACCGCTCTACCAAATACCTAGGCCTCTTCGATGGAGAAGCAGAAGAAAGAGTAGTCGTTGAAAGTTTAGATGACATCTACTCTCACGCCGAGCGTCTACGGCAGACAGCCATCAAATACCCGACGCCCTGATAGCGCCCCACCCGAACAGATTTCAAGCAGAGGCCCGCATTATCAGTGCGGGCCTTTTCGCATCCAACATCCGATTCGGCGGATTTCACGCAACTCTCTTGCCTCATCATGACAACTAAAATCCACCATGTGTGAATTTTAAATTGCATATCCACATTTAGTGGATATTTTAACTTCATATCCCGCAGCGACTCACCCTCGCAGACGGTCACAGATGGAGAACTTGATGAGCATTCTTTACGCCCACCCTGACGGCCTGATGTCGGCTCAGGACCTGCGTGAAACGCTGGTTCGCGACCACATCCGCGCAAGCCGCGTCACTCTGGCCCGGCCCCGCGGCTTCTTTGACATTTCCCTGCACCGCGACTGCGAGGTCGACGGCGCCGCGCTGGCCGACTGGGCTTTGCGTCGCCCCGCAAACGGCCCTTCGGCGCCCGCCGCCTCGCTGGCGTCCTGAGGCTACCGCGATGAACGGCTTCACGAACACAGAGGCGCGGCTGATCTTCCTGATCGCCAAGGATTTTCACATCGCGGCCGAGATCCTGCCCAGCACGAGCCTGCGCGGTGACCTGCGCATGGACAGCCTCGATCTGGTCGACCTCTGCGTAAAAGCCGAGGATCTGTTCGACATCGAGATCAACGATGCCGAGGCGACCGAGGCCACGAGCATTGCCGACCTCGCGCGGCTGATCGACCACGTTTTAGCCGAGGAAGCTGCAGCATGAGCCGCGTCTCCTTCGCCCTCTCGATTGCCCCGATGATACTGGGGATCGCGCTGCTTGCGTGGCATGCGTGGCCGACCATCCAGTGGGCGCGTGCACTGTCGCCAGCGGCTGGCCCCCATATGACCTGCGCCACTGATCCGGTCATCAACTGCCGCCTGCCCAGCGCGGAGACCGGGCAATGAGCGCGGCAATGATCCACGAGCTTGAAAGCCTCATCGCGCGCAGCAAGCGGCTCGGAACCTGGTCGCACACCGCGTCATCGGTCTATGGCAGCGAAATGACCAAGCCACACGCCCTAATACTGGCCGCCCCTGTTGAGCTGCCGCATTACGATCAGGCGCCCCCTTTTGCTGTGGCGATCGCAGGTAGCCTGGTGGCGCAGCCCGATCAGCTGCTGAGCGAGATCGCCGATCAGCTCAATGCCGTGCCGGTCATCGCGCAATATTGCTTGGACCTGCTGCGGGAAAAGGAGTCCGGCCGATGACCGTGTCCGACGCCCAGCGCGGCCTCGCCGACATCCTCGAAGAGCTGTTCGGCCTGCTGCCGGAACGCACCGCGCCCACCGCGCACCTGCGCCACGACCTGGGCCTAGACAGCCTCCACCTGATCGAGCTGTTCATGGAAATCGAGGTCCGCTTCGGCATCGAAATCTCCGACGCCGCAATTGAATCCGTCCAGACCGTCGCGGGCCTGTCCTGCGTGATCGAGCATCTGGTTACCCAGAAAAGGAATGCAGCATGACCGATACTGTTTCAGCAATCATCGACCGCCATGCGCTGCGCAAAGCCATGACATCGCTACAGCGCACCGTGCAGCAATGGGCAGCAATTCCCGCCCTCAAATATATCTCAATTTCTAGCGGGCTGGGCGAGGTCACACTTCGCGCCACCGATCTGGACAACTTGCTGACAATCAAGCTCGAGGCAGAGACAACGGGCACCGTTCCGTTTCTAGTCTCTGCGGAGGTGCTGCAAAAGTTTGCCTCTTTGGCGGCAGGCCCAGTGACGGTCACGCGCACACCCGATATCGAGGGCAAGGATGCTCTGATCACGATCACAGATCAGGAAACCACCCTGCGGCTGCGCGAGCGCATCCAGCACGATGACTTCCCCACCGTTCCAGCTTGGGACATGAAAGACGCTGCCCGCTTCACCGGGAGCGGCGCGGAGCTATCGCGCATTCTCGATCTATCTCGCCATTGCGTCAGCACCGAAGAGACCCGGTATTACCTCAATGGGATCTATCTGATCACAGCACCCGAGCGCAGCACGCTGCGCGCTGTCGCCACAGACGGCCATCGGATGGCAGTAATCGACAGCAATATCGAAGCGCCCAACCTCGCAGGCGTCATTTTTCCAAGATTTGCGCTCGATGTGTTTCGCGGGCTGCTAGATCCCAAGTCGAACACCCCAATCAAAATGCAATTTGAGGAAAACAGGGGCATCATCGAGGGTGACGACTGGATCCTTCACTCCAAGATGATCGACGGCACATTCCCTGATTACACGCGGGTCATCCCCAAACATGAAACGAACTGCGAGGCGCACTTCACCCGCGCAATCGTGACAAAGGCGCACCGCCTCTCACAAGCAGTCAGGGGCCACATCGCGGCGGCCGCAACAATTACCTCGGATGGCAAGATGCACCTGATGCATGAAGGTGAGGACGAATCTGTATCCGTGCCTGTTGGGGCATCACCCAACTTCGATCTTGGGCGCCATGGCTTCAATGTCAAATATCTGAACAAACAGGCACAGGTCACGCCGGAATTCACCCTTCGCGCGTCCACTGAACGGCCTAACGATCCAGCGACCATAGTTTCCGATGATCCCGACGCCTGCTGGATACTGATGCCGATGAGGGCGGCATGATGCGTGACCACATTTTTGACGCACTTACACCCAACGCGACATCTGAACGGAACCTGCGCGAAATCCTGCGGGGTGGCTACTGCACCCGCTGGCACGCCAACGCCGACATGGCCCATATTCGCGAGACCTTGGCAGAACATCACGCGCGGGTCGCGCAGATCATCCTTGCCCTGCATCCCTCGCCCAGCGCGGCGCTGCTTGACGCGGCATTGCATCACGACGCAGGCGAGCCGCGCGTTGGCGATGTGCCTTGGCCAGCCAAGCGCGACAACCCTGCCCTCGCCCAGGCGATTGACGAGGTCGAGCGTGCCGCCCGCGAGCGCCTTGGCATCCACATCAATCTTTCTACGATCGATAAGGCGTACCTGAAACTGTCCGATCGGCTGGCTGGCTACATGCACGTCCAGCACACCGCGCCGCATCTGCTTGCCCAGCGCGACTGGCTCGAAGATCGCCTCGCGATCGAGCTGCAGGCGGCACAGTTGGGCGTGGCGCCTGCGGTGTCTCGCCTTATCGAGGGCGCGTCCTGATGTCAGGCTCGGTCAACAAGGTCTTCCTGATCGGCAACCTAGGGCGCGACCCCGAGGTGCGCAGCTTTCCCAATGGCGGCAAGGTCGTGAACCTCAACATCGCCACCAGCGAGACGTGGCGCGACAAGAACACCGGCGAGCGCAAGGAGCGCACGGAATGGCACAAGGTCGCCATCTTCAATGACGGCCTCGCCAACGTCGCGGAGAAGTATCTGCGAAAGGGCAGCAAGGTTTACATCGAAGGCAAGCTGGAGACCCGTAAATGGCAGGATCAGTCCGGCACCGATCGCTACACGACCGAGATTGCACTCCGCCCATTCTTCGGCCAGCTCACCCTGCTCGATGGCCGCAGCCAGGATGACAATCGCCACGATGGCGAAGGCTATTCATCCGGCAGCTACCAGCGCCCCGATGACACCGCCCAGCGCGCCGCACGTGATCTGGGCGACGATGAAATCCCATTCTGATGGAGCGGCCAGCATATCTACTGTTCGACCAGAACAAGCTCAAGCGCGCCGAGCTGGACGATCTGCTCGACGACATAGCAGCCTCTGGCATCGACATCCCGGACGGGACACGAGCAAACATCCCAACGATGCGCAAATTCATCGCGGAATTGCGCCGATTGTATTGGGACGCACATCACAGCGCTCGAGCATCAACATCACCGCGCCCAACCGCGCCAACTGCCACCCATCACTCGCGAAAACCCAAAGGACTGCCCGACTACGTCACATGGAAAATCATCCCAGCATCAGAGATAGACGCTTGGCTCACGACGCTACCGCGCAAACCGCTGTTCGGAGAGTCAGAATGACATCGCGCCCTTTCTTGGCCGAGGCCCATGCCTGCCGCATCCACGGCTTGATCAAACAGACCGGCGGCGCGATCACCGTTGCGCAGCTGTCTGACCGCCTCGGTATAGCACCGATCACTGTGCGCGATATCGTCCAGGCACGCGGCTGGACTCGCCGGATCGGCCGTAAGGCCCCCATCATTCATCTGGTCGACCCCGAGGTCGACGTTGTCGAACTCCATTTTGATTGAGAGAGTCCAGCCATGAGTACACGTCTTTCCGACCTCAACGCCCATCTCTTCGCCCAGCTCGAGCGTCTTTCGGCAAGCAATACATCAGCTTAAGAGGAGGGAATGATCATGAGTGCCCAGCGCGCACAGAAACCTGACATCAAGCACTACACGGCCGACACACTTGCAGAGCATTGGGAATGCTCAGGCGAGACCGTCCGAAAAATGCTAAGAGATGGCAAGCTACAGGGCTTTCGAGTCGGAAAGTCTTGGCGAATTCCCAAGTCGATCGTCGAGGAACACGAACAATGTCAGAATATCGAGTCGGACGACTCCGTGGTGGATACTGTGTCACCTGGACAGATCCAGACGGAGGGCGGCGCAGATACAAGCTCGACGCAACAACTCCAACGGAAGCCGAAGCTGAAGCTCGATCGATCTTTCACCAAGCGGCGGCTGCGCGCGCTCTGACGGTTTCAGACATCTGGTCCGCTTATCGAAAGGACAAGGCAGGCCGCAGGATTGACCACCACATGATCGACACTGGCAAGACGATTCTGCCCGTATTTGGCGCCCTGGAGCCACATCAGATTACGACTCAGGATTGCAGAGATTATGTTGAGAAGCGGCGGGCGATCGGTAGAAAAGACGGTACGATTCGTACTGAACTCGGGCATCTGCGCACAAGCCTATCATGGGCGGAAAAGCACCGTATGATTGAGCATGCGCCGCATATCGAGCGCCCCGCAATGCCGTCTCCAAAGGAGCGCTATCTCTCGCGCGCCGAGATTGATCGTCTGTTGTCAGTGGATGGCGACCCCCACATCAGGCTAGCCATTTTATTGATGCTGACCACCGCCGGCCGCGTGGGCGCGATCCTTGAACTCACCTGGGATCGGGTCGACATGATCAGGGGTCAGATTAATCTTCGCCTGGAGGGCGAAGGGCCACGAAAGGGCCGCGCGGTTGTCCCGATCAACAATACACTGCGCGCTGCGCTGGTCGCAGCTAAGGCACATGCAATGTCGGAATTCGTCGTCGAATATGCAGGCGGCCAAATCGGTTCGATAAAGACGGGCTTCCGAAACGCTTGCGCAAAGGCAGGTCTTAAGGGAGTTACCCCGCACGTGCTTCGGCACACGGCCGCGGTCCATATGGTCGAGGCAGGCGTGCCAATTCTCGAAGTTGCGCAGTACCTTGGGCACAGCAACCCGAGCGTCACGTTCAGCACGTATGGGCGATTCTCACCCGACCACCTTCGAAAGGCGGCAGACGCGCTCGAATTCGGAAAGCTTCGCTCGGTTCAATGAACCTACGATAACTCTCTCGCGGTGTCTTAAGTGTCTGGAAAGGCTGGTGCTGTGAGAGAGGATTGAACTCTCGACCTCTCCCTTACCAAGGGAGTGCTCTGCCACTGAGCTACCACAGCAACCTTGAGGCGGCTTTTAGCGAAGCTGTCGCCATGCGCAAGGGGGAAATTTACTTGACGCTGCGGCGGGATGCGCGGGGATCGCGGCAGGACGCGCTGGACGGATCGCGCCGCCAGGATTAAATTACCCCCATGACACAGACCAAGCCCCCCGCCTCATCCCGCGATGCGCGCCTGAAAGCCGCGCTGAAATCGAATATCGCCCGCCGCAAAGCGCAAATGAAGGCGCGCGCCGCCAGCGCCGAGGAGGACGAGGCACCCGAGCCCACATCCGAAGATCAGCCAGACCAATAGGATAGCCCACTTGATCGCGGCTGCGATTGTTCCAAATATAGGCCAACACCGCGAGATAAAGGGCGCAATGACATGACCGAAGATGCAAGCTTTGCCGATGGCGATGAGCGTCCGCTGCGCCTGATCGCGCATGAGACCGCCGACCTTGGCGTGATTTCCGCATTGGTGCAGGACGCGATCCTGCCCGCCAGCGAGATGGTCTGGCAGCCGCGTCAGCGCCGTTTCGCGCTGTTGCTGAACCGCTTTCGTTGGGAAGATCCGCTGAACGCCAATGGCCGCCGTCGCCGCGCAGAGCGCGTGCAATCGGTTCTGCATTTTGACGATGTGGTAAAGGTGCGCAGCCAAGGGCTTGATCCAGCGCAGAAAGATTTGGTGCTGTCGCTGCTGGCGCTGGACTTTACCCCCGGTGCAGACGGCACAGGCACGCTGACACTGACGCTTGCCGGTGATGGTGTCATCGCGCTCGACCTCGAGGCATTGAACATCACGCTGCAGGACGTCAGCCGTCCCTATCGCGCCCCCTCGGGCAAGGTGCCGCGCCATGCGGATTAAACTCGCGGTTGCACCCCGGCGCGCACGCCGCTAATCGCGACGGCAAAGGAGACCGCCATGCCGCTGCATCTGAACACGCTGGACGCTGATTTCGAACAGGCCTTTACTGCCCTTTTGGGGATGAAGCGCGAGGATAGCCCCGATGTGGATGCCATTGTGGCGGGCATCATCAGCGACGTGCGCCAGCGCGGCGACGCGGCCCTGATCGAGCTGACCGCGCGCTTTGACCGCCTTAGCCTGACCCCCGAGACGATCCGCTTTTCCGAGGCCGAGATCGACGCCCTGATCGCCAAAGTGCCCCCGATCGAGGCAGAGGCGCTGGAACTGGCCGCCGAACGCATCCGCACCTATCATGCCGCCCAGATGCCGCAGGATGCGCGCTGGATGGATGATGCGGGCGCGGAGCTCGGCTGGCGCTGGACGCCGATTGCAGCCGCTGGCCTTTATGTCCCGGGCGGCCTTGCGTCCTATCCCTCGTCGCTGTTGATGAATGCGATCCCGGCCAAGGTTGCGGGCGTCAAACGCCTTGCCGTGACCGTGCCGACGCCCGATGGCGTGGCGAATCCGCTGGTGCTGCTGGCCGCGCGGCTGGCGGGCGTGGACGAGGTTTACCGCGTCGGCGGCGCGCAGGCGGTGGCCGCACTGGCCTATGGCACCGCGACGATCCCGGCGGTGGATAAGATCACCGGCCCCGGCAATGCCTTTGTCGCCGCTGCAAAGCGCCGCGTATTCGGCAAGGTCGGCATTGATATGATCGCCGGCCCGTCGGAAATTCTGGTCATCGCCGATGGCGACAACAACCCCGACTGGATCGCGCTTGATCTGATGTCGCAGGCCGAACATGACGCCAGCGCACAGTCGATTTTGGTCACCGACAGCCCTGCCTTTGCCGCCGCGGTTGAGACCTCGGTCGCAAAACTGCTGACCACCCTTGCCCGTGCCGAGATCGCGGGCGAAAGCTGGCGTGACTTTGGCGCCATCATCATCGTGCGCGATATGGCTGAGGCGGTTCAGCTTTCAAACCGTATCGCGCCCGAGCATCTGGAAATCTGCACCGCCGACCCCGAGGCCCTGCTGACCCAGATTGATCACGCTGGCGCCATTTTCCTCGGCCAATGGACGCCCGAGGCGATCGGCGATTACATCGGCGGCCCCAACCACGTGTTGCCGACCGCGCGCTCGGCGCGATTCTCGTCGGGCCTGTCGGTGATGGATTTCATCAAACGCACCACCATCGCCCGCATGACGCCCGAGGCTTTGCGCGCCATAGGCCCCGCCGCCGAAGTGCTGGCCGCCTCGGAAAGCCTTCAGGCACACGGCCTGTCCGTCACCGCGCGGCTCAAGGCGCTGAACGAGGAATGAACCGGCTGATCGCCATCACGCTGGCCGAGGGGGGCCATGCCTCGCATCAGGCCCTGCAAGAGCGGCAGGTGGCGATCCGTGATCTGTTGGAGGAGAACGCCTTTGCGATCCCTCCGCGCCCCGACTATCCCCTGCCCGCAGGTCCCTATCGCCTGCATCTGGCGCTGCTGGATCGTCGCTTGCACTTTACCGTGACCAGCGAATCCCACGATCCGACCGTGGCCTTTCAATTGGCGCTGGGGCCGTTCCGGCAGGTGTTCAAGGATTACGCCCAGATCTGCGGCAGCTATCATAGCGCGGTGAAATCCATGCCGCCCGCCCGGATCGAGGCGATCGATATGGCGCGGCGCGGCATTCACAATGAAGGCGCCAGCATTTTGCAAGAACGCCTGCACGGCAAGGCGGAACTGGATGCCGCCACCGCGCGCCGCCTGTTCACGCTGGTCTCGGCCCTGTGCGAGGACGTGCTATGAAAGCGCCGCTGCCGGCCTCGATCCTGTTTTGCTGTGATCAGAATTCCGTCCGCTCGCCCATGGCCGAGGGGATTATGAAAAAGCTATATGGCCGTGATTGTTACGTGCAATCGGCGGGCGTGCGGTCGGATCTGGAAATTGATGGCTTTGCCATCGCCGCCTGTTCCGAAATCGGGGTCGAGCTGTCGCGCCACCGCGTGCGATCTTTTGACGAGATGCAGGATTGGGGTGATGATCTGTCGTCCTTTGATCTTGTCGTGGCCCTGTCGCCCGCATCCGAGGCGAGGGTGCTGGAGCTGAGCCAGTATTTCCACATGAATGTCGAATACTGGCCGATCATCGACCCAACCAACGCTGGCGAATCGCGCGAGACCCGCCTTGCGGCCTATCGCGACGCGCGCGACATGATCATTCAGGCCCTGACAGATCGCTGGGGCAGCCCCGCCATGGCCGAACAGCCACTGTAAATTCGCACTGCTATCCCGCCAAATGAGTCTTTGCCCTTGAAAAGCGGGCGCAGTCGGCGCATCTAGCACCCGTCCGCACCAGGCGGATGGTGCTATCAGGAGATCACATGGCCAAGGAAGAACTGCTCGAATTCCCGGGTGTCGTCAAGGAACTCCTGCCGAACGCGACGTTCAGGGTCGAGCTAGAGAACGGCCACGAGATCATCGCGCACACGGCAGGCAAACTGCGCAAGAACCGCATTCGCGTTCTGGCAGGCGACAAAGTCCAGGTCGAAATGACCCCTTACGATCTGACCAAGGGTCGGATCAACTACCGCTTCCGTTGACAGCTCGCGTGCCCATGATGGGCCTGCGGCTGATACTGGGTTCGGCCTCGCCGCGGCGGGCCGAGCTGCTGGGGCAGCTTGGCATCGCAGCCGATGCGATCACCCCAGCCGATATCGACGAGACCCCCGCAAAGCTGGAAATGCCGCGTGATTACGTGGCCCGCATGTCGCGTGAAAAGCTGGCAGCCCTGCCGGCCCGCGATGATGCGGTGACGCTTTGCGCCGACACGACCGTCACTATGGGCCGCCGCATCATGGGCAAGCCCGAAAATGCAGCCGAGGCGGCCAGCTTTCTTTACGCCATGTCCGGCCGCCGCCACCGTGTGATCACCGCGATCTCGGTCGGGCGCGGCGCAGACAGCTGGCATCGCGTGGTGGAGTCGGTCGTCAAATTCAAAGTGCTGTCCGATGCCGAAGTGAACGCCTATATTGCCAGCGGCGAATGGGCGGGCAAGGCCGGCGGCTATGCTATTCAGGGCCGCGCCGCGGCCTTTATCCCTTGGATCAGTGGATCGTTCAGCGCTATCGTTGGCCTGCCGCTGTCCGAGACCGCAGCTTTGCTGCATACGGCCGGCTATCGCGCCGCCGACACGATAATCGCGAACGGGGAATAACACATGAAGGGCCGCAGAATCGTCCTTGACCACTATCAGGGGCGCGAAGCCGCTGCCCTTTTGGTGGATGGCCGCCTTGATGACCTGCTGATCGACAGCGATCAGGTACGTACCGGCGCCATTTTCCGTGCCATCTGCGACCGCCCGCTGAAGGGTCAGGGCGGCATGATGCTGCGTATCCCGGGCGGCACGGCGTTCTTGCGTCAGGGCAAAGGTCTGCATCCGGGTCAGGCCATGCTGGTCCAAGTGACCGGCATCGCCGAGGATGGCAAAGCCGTCCCCGTAACAGACCGCGTGCTGTTCAAAAGCCGTTTCGCCATCATTACCCCCGGCGCGCCCGGTCGTAATATCTCGCGCCAGATCGACGACGAGGAAGAGCGCGACCGCCTTGCCGCCATCGCGCATGAGGCGATGGAAGGCGCGGATGAGGGCACATTCGGCCTGATCATCCGTTCATCCGCCGCAGGCGCGGACGAGGATGATATCTATGACGATATCCGCGAAATGCTCGATCTGGCCGTCGCCGTCATGGCCGATGCCGAGGGCACCGAGCCAGAGGCCCTGACCGAAGGCGATGGCCCGCACGACCTGGCGTGGCGCGAATGGTCGGCCCCCGATATCGAGACGATCCCCGGCGGTTTTGCGCGCGAAGGCGTCGATCAGATGATCGAGGATCTGGCCGAGACCCGCGTCGAAATCGGCGAAGGCACGATGTATGTCGAGACCACCCGTGCGCTGGTTGCGATTGATGTGAACACCGGCGGCGACACATCCCCCGCCGCCGCGCTAAAGGCGAACCTTGCCGCCGCCCGCGCCCTGCCCCGTGCGCTGCGGATGCGCGGCCTTGGCGGCCAGATCGCCGTCGATTTCGCCCCCATGTCCAAGGCGCACCGCAAGCAGGTTGAACAAAGCCTGCGCGCCTCGTTCAAACTGGACCCGATCGAGACCAGCCTTGTCGGTTGGACCACGATGGGCCTGTTCGAGCTGCAGCGCAAACGCGAGCGTCTGCCCCTTGCCCAATTGCTGGAGGGGGCCAATGGCCAGTAAGTGCCCCATCTGCGGCAAAGCGACGGTGGCGGAATATAAGCCCTTTTGCTCGGCGCGCTGCGCCGATGTGGATTTGGGCCGTTGGCTGGGCGGCAACTATCGCATTGCATCCGAGGATAACGACGAGCAGGAAGAAGCGCTGCAAGAGCTTGAAAAACTGATCGATTCAGAATTTCCGCCGGACGGCACCACCCGCCATTAACTGGCGGGTGCCCAATCCCAGACCAGCGCATAGCGCCCCATAAGGGCGCGAAACGCATCCTCGTCAAAGCCATCGCCCCGCGCGATATAGGTCACAAGACCGCGCTTGCGGTCTTCCTCGACCAGCGCAACCGTGGCTGCCAGCCCCGCATGTTTGAATGCCTCGTCCAGCACGCGCTGGATCGCCAGCTTGCGCAAAGCCGGTTTGAAAATCTTGCCGACAGCGGTTTTCGGCAGCTCGTCCAGAACCTCGATATGACGCGGCACAGCGGCGCGCTCGGCAATATGCTTGCGGGCAAAGGCGGTCAGCTCTGTCGGGGTGATCGTCGCATCACGCACCAGCTCGACATAAGCGCAGGGCAACTCGCCCGCATGCGGATCGGGCTGGCCAACTGCCCCGACAAAAGCCACCTCGGGATGCGCGGCCAGCGCCTCCTCGATCTCAGCGGGGTCGATATTATGGCCACCGCGAATGATCAGATCCTTGGACCTACCGGTGATAAAGATATAGCCGTCCGCGTCCAGCTTGCCCAAATCACCCGTGCGCAGCCACAGCGGCTGGCCATCCGCGCCGGGGTAAAACAGGTCGGCATTGCGCGCATCTTCGGTGTAGGTATGGCCGGGAAAGACGCCGGGACTTTGCACACATATCTCACCCACTTCGCCGACAGCGCAGGGGAATTGCGTCACCGGATCAATGACGCGGATTTTGGTATGCGGCACCGCAATCCCGACCGAGCCGATTTTCTTGGGGCCGTTCGGCGGGTTCACAGCGACAAGGCAGGTCGCCTCGGTCATGCCGTAACCCTCGCAGATGGTCAGGCCTGCGGCGTCCTCGAACCGTTTATACAGCTCGACCGGCAGCGCGGCAGAGCCTGAGATCGCCAGTTTCAGTGACGAGATATCCGCATCCACCGGCCGCTGCATCAGCGCCGAAATCGCCGTGGGCACGGTGATCAGAAAGGTCGCGCGATAACGGGCGATCAGCTTCCAGAAGTTGTCGAACACGCCTTTGCCGCGATAGCCTGCAGGCGTCGGCAACACCAGTTCCGCCCCAGAGGCCGTCGCCATCCCCAGCACCACGACCGAGCCAAAGACATGGAACAGTGGCAGCGGGCACATCATCACATCGCGTTCGGTGAACAGCACATGCGCCCCGACCCATGCGTTATAAGTGATGCCGGAAAACCGCTGCTGCGCGACCTTTGGCAGGCCCGTCGTGCCGCCGGTGTGGAAATAAGAGGCCACGCGGTCGTGGGTGCCAACCTCGAACACCGGATCGACCGGCTGCGCGGCGATGGCGCGGGTGAAATCCACCACCTTGGCCTGATGCTGCACGTCCAGTTTGGGACGCATGAAACCCGCGATAATCCGTTTGAAAAACGGCAGATAACGGGCAAGGTCAACCTCCAGCACCGTTTCCACCTCGGGCGCCAGAACCAGCGCCAGCGCCGCCTTTTGCGCCACATCGGAACTGGGCATGGATTTCAGCGTGACCAGCACCTTGGCCCCCGTCTCGCGCAGGATGCTGGCGATCTGTTCGGGTTCCAGCAGGGGGTTAATCGGGCAGACAATCCCCGCCGTTTGCGCCGCGAAATAGCTGAGGACCATTTCCGTACAATTGGGCAGCAGCAGCGCGACCGTGTCGCCCTCGCTCACGCCAAGGCTGCGCAGCAGGTTTGCCGTTTGACCGACCTTATCGCGCACCTGCGACCAGGTCAGCGTCTCGGCCCGTGCGCGCGGATCGGACAGCAGTTGAAAGGTGACGCCCCGGCGCGCGCCGAACTGATCGGCGGCGCGCTGTACCATCTGCCAGGACGTGGCGGGGAAATCCGCGGGGGGCCATGGCGTATGCGCCTCGATTGCGGCGCGGTCAGCGACGCTTGCAAATGCGACCATGGTAGTCCTCCCGACCAGTCTTTAGGCGGCGTCGGCAGCGATGAATTGCAGCCGGGCCAGCCGGGCATAAAGCCCACCCTCGGCGACAAGGCTATCATGCGTGCCCTGCGCGACAAGACGTCCCTGCTCAAAAACAAGAATGCGATCGGCACGTTTCACCGTCGCCAGACGGTGCGCGACGATCAGCGTGGTGCGCCCACGCGCCAATTGCTCGACCGCCTTTTGCACCGCAGCTTCGCTTTCAGCGTCCAATGCGGATGTCGCCTCGTCCAGCAACAGCACCGGCGCATCGCGCAAGATCGCGCGGGCAATGGCGATACGCTGACGTTGACCGCCCGACAGCATGATGCCACGCTCGCCGACATAGCTGTCATAGCCCTCGGGCAGCGCCATCAGGAAGTCATGCGCGGCGGCCGCGCGGGCGGCAGCCTCGACCTCGGCATCGGTGGCGGTGGGGCGGCCAAAGCGGATATTCTCGCGCGCGGTGGCGGCAAAGATCGCGGGGTCCTGCGGCACCAGAGCCATCTGCGCACGAAAATCGGCACGCGCCATATCGCGCAGATCGGTATCGCCCAGCCGGATCGCGCCCGATTGCGGATCATAGAAACGCTCAAGCATCTGGATGATCGTGGTTTTTCCCGCACCCGACGGCCCGACCAGCGCCACGGTCTCGCCCGGCGCGATGGTAAAGCTGATCTGGTTCAGCGAAGGCGCATCCGGTCGCGCCGGATAGCTAAAGGTCACATCATCGAAATGGATCGGCACATCGCGCAGATCAGGCGCTGACACCGGCTGCACCGGATCAACGACGGGGTCCTCGGTCTCCAGCAGCTCGACCAGACGCTCGGTCGCGCCGGCGGCGCGCTGCAGCTCGCCCCAGACCTCGGTCAGGGCGCCGGCAGCACCGGCGACCATGATGGCGAGGACGACGAATTGCACCAGCTCGCCCACAGACATGCGGCCCGCACGCACATCATGCGCCCCGATCCACAGCACGCAAACAACGCCGGCAAAGATTAGGAACATCACCACAGCCGTCATCGCGGCGCGGGTGCTGACGCGGTTGCGCGCCGATTGGAACGCCGCCTCGGTCGTCGTATTGAAACTATCGCGACTGGCGGATTCATGCGTAAAGGTCTGGACGGTCTGCGCGGCAAGCAATTGTTCCGACGCCTGCCCGGCAGACCGTGCGATCAATTCCTGATTCTCGCGCGCCAGAACGCGCAAACGGCGCCCCAGCAAGACGATCGGCACCACAACCAGTGGCACGACCAGCATGACAAGCAAAGTCAGTTTCGCGGCCGTGATAAACAGCAGCACCAGCCCGCCCGCCAGCATGATCAGATTGCGCAGCGCCGACGAGACCGAGCCACCGATCACCGATTGGATCAGCGTGGTATCGGTCGTGATACGCGACAGCACTTCGCCCGTCAGGATACGCTCATAGAACGTGGGGCTCATGGAAATCATGCGGGCAAAGGCGGATTTGCGGATATCGCTGATCACCCGCTCGCCCAGCCGGTTCACCAGATAGAACCGTGCGGCAGACCCCACCGCCAACAGGCCTGCAACGCCCAAGGCGAGCAGGAAATAGCCGTCCAGCACGGCGACGTTTTCCGCGCTAAAGCCGTCGACAACATGGCGCACGGCAATCGGCAGTGCCAGCGACACCAGCGCTGTCAGCACCAGCGCGCCCAGCGCCGCCAAAAGTTGCGACCGATAGGGACGCAAGAACGGCCAGAGCGCGCGCAGCGCCCCCATATCACGCGAGGCGGGGCGGTCGGACGCAGGCGCGCCGCGGGCCATCAGCCGACCAACCGCGAAAGATCGGCAACCTGCAGGCAGATCGTCCGAATTTGTCCCAGCAGGTTCAGCCTGTTGCGCCGCACGATCGCGTTTTCCGCATTCACCTGAACACCCGCAAAAAACGCATCAATCGGCGCGCGCAGTGCGGCCATCGCGGCCATGGCACCGGCGAAATCCTCGGCGGCGATGGCGGGGGTGATCTGCCCCTCGGCGCGCGTCAGGGCCGCGAACAAGGCACGCTCGACTTCATCCTCGGCAAAGGCCGGATCGGCACCGAATGAATATTCGACGCCATCTTTGGCTTCGGCCTGGGTCAGGATATTATTGGCGCGTTTGAACCCTTGGACAAGGTTCTCGCCGTCATCCGTTTTCAGGAAGGCTTGCAGCGCGCGGGCGCGGCGCACCAACAGATCCAGATCATCATTGCCCGGCATCGCAAGGCAAGCGTCGATCACATCATGCGACAGGCCCTCGTCCTTTAGGAAGACCTTCAGGCGGTCGTGGAAGAAGCCCAGCAGGTTTTCGGCCACAGGCGCAGTCTCGCCCGCCGTGCCACTTGCGGCGAAATTCGCGGCCAGCGGCGCAGCCAGCGTATCGCGCAGCGGCAAGCGCAGCCCATTCCCCAGCACCAGCCGGATCACGCCCAGCGCAGCGCGGCGCAGCGCGAAGGGGTCTTTCGAGCCGGTCGGCTTTTCATCCATTGCCCAAAAGCCGGTCAGCGTATCCAGCTTGTCGGCCAGCGCGACGGTGGCCGATACGGCCTCATGCGGCACAGCATCATCGGGACCCAGCGGTTGGTAATGGCCCTTGCAGGCATTGGCGACAGCGTCAGACAGGCCAGCGGCGCGGGCGTAATAGCCGCCCATCGTGCCCTGCAGTTCGGGGAATTCCCCGACCATTTCAGACCGCAGGTCAGCTTTGACCACACGGGCGGCCAGCGCCGCCTCATCCGCGTCTGCGCCAGTGACGGGGGCCAGCGCACGGGCCATCGCCTCGATCCGCGCGATACGGTCGGTTTGGCTGCCAAGGCGGTTGTGGAAGGTCACATTGGCAAGGCCCGCGGCCATCCCTTCAAGACCCGCGCGCGAGACGGTGCGCAGGTCGTTTTCCCAAAAGAATCGGGCATCCGACAGGCGCGCAGCCAGCACTTTGCCATTACCTTGCAGGATCGTCGCGCCATCATCAGCGGTCAGGATATTGGCGACGGTGATGAACGCCTCGATCCGGCCGGTCGCGGGATTGCGCAGCGAGAAGAATTTCTGATGCTCGCGCATCGAGGTTTGCAGCACCTCGGGCGGCAGGCCGAGGAAAGCCTCGCCAATCGGGCCCATCAGCACGACCGGCCATTCGACAAGGCCCGCGACCTCGGCCAGCAGACCCTTGTCCTCGACGACCTCTAGCCCCTTGGCAAAGGCGGCATTGGTGGCATCGGTCCAGATCGTATCGGCGCGCTGATCGGCGCGCAGCATGACGCGGGCGGCTTGCAGCTTTTCTTCGTAATCGGCAAAGCCGGTGACGGTGATCACGCCCGGCGCCATGAAACGATGACCGCGCGTGGTGTTGCCCGCCACGATGCCATCGATATCCACCGGCACCACCTGATCATCCAGCAGGCAGATGATCGAATGCAGCGGGCGCACCCAGCGCAAATTGCCCGATCCCCAGCGCATGGATTTGGGCCAAGGGAAATTGCGGACAGCACTGGTCAGCACCTCGGCGATAATCTCGGGTGCTGCACGCCCAGGCTTTTCGGTGACGGCAAAATAGGTATCGCCGCGCACGTCCAGCTGATCAACCGTCAGGCCGGTCGCGCGTAAAAAGCCCTGCAATGCCGCCTCGGGGGCATTGGTGCGGGGGCCTTTGCGTTCCTCGCGCACAGCGCGCGATTGCGCGGTCAGGCCCGACAGCGTCAGCACCAAACGGCGCGGGGTCGAAAAGGCACCTGCCCCCTCATAGGTCAGGCCAGCCTCGACCAGACCATCGGTGACCAGTCGGCGCAGGTCATCAGCCGCGCGGGTTTGCATCCGCGCCGGGATTTCCTCAGAAAACAGTTCGATCAGCAGGTCGGCCATACTTATACTTCCGGTGCAGGAGGGCAGTCCTCGGGCGCGGCTTCGCCATCATAGACGACCTCGCCGCAACGGTTCATTTGGTTCCACGCATAGGCACGGCCATCGGGCATGACAGCCACCACACGGTCGATGCCGTAATGGACGTTCTCTTGCCACAGATAGGCCTGCGCGGCGCCCGCTTCCAGCGCCTCGCCAATTTCGCGGGCGTTAAAGCAGTCGAACCAGCCGGGGCCGACCAGTGGTGTCGCGCCCGGATAGGGCGCGAAATTCGCGGCAATCTCGACCGGCGGGGTGGTGGCGGCGAAACAGGCACGGAACCGCAGCGGGCTCGAATTGCTGTCAATCGCTTGCAGCGCGGTGACCGACAGCTCGGCTGCGGTGCCGTCATTGCGCAGCAGCGTGACAGGGCCGATCTCTTCGGGGGTCAGGCGATTATAATAGGCGTAAACTTGGGTGTAATACATGCCCGCGCCAAAGATCAGCGCAAAGGCCAGCATCCCGCCCAGCATCAGCCGGGCCATGGTTTGAGATTTCATTGGGCGGCCTCCTCGGGCACGTAACCAGCGGCGCCGGTCAGCACAAAGGCGTCGGCGCAGGCCTTGGCCAGCGTACGGACGCGGCCGATATAAGCCTGGCGTTCAGTGACCGAAATCACGCCCCGCGCATCCAGCAGATTGAACAGATGGCTGGCCTTGATGCATTGGTCATATGCCGGATGCACCATAATGATCCGCTTGCCGGTTTTGGGGTCGATGGCGGGCTGGTCGAGCAACGCTTTGCACTCAGCCTCGGCATCTTCGAAATGCTTCAGCAGCTTTTCGGTATTGGCCGCATCGAAATTGTGGCGCGAATATTCTTCCTCGGTCTGGTGGAAGATATCGCCATAGGTCAGTGCGATCGGCGCATCGGGGTCATTGAACGGCATGTCCATGACGTGATCGACGCCCAGCACATACATCGCCAGACGCTCGAGGCCGTAAGTCAACTCGCCCGCGACGGGTTTGCAATCATGGCCGCCGACCTGCTGGAAATAGGTGAATTGCGACACTTCCATACCGTCGCACCAGACCTCCCAGCCCAGACCCCAGGCACCCAGCGTCGGGCTTTCCCAGTCGTCCTCGACAAAACGCACGTCATGCAGACGGGTGTCGATACCAATCGCATCAAGGCTGCCCAGATACAGCTCTTGCAGGTTGGGGGGGCTTGGCTTCACCAGAACTTGATATTGGTAATAGTGCTGCAGGCGGTTCGGGTTCTCGCCATAGCGGCCATCCGTCGGGCGACGCGAGGGCTGCACATAGGCGGCTGCCCATGGCTTGCTGCCCAGCGCGCGCAGCGTGGTGGCGGGGTGAAAGGTGCCCGCGCCGACTTCCATGTCATAGGGTTGCAGCACCGCACAGCCTTGCGCGGCCCAATAATTTTGCAGCCGCAGGATGATCTCTTGGAAAGATCGGGGGGCGCGGGTGTCCGTCATCGCAACCTCGGGGTTATCGCTCGCGCCGCCGTTGGCGCCTCATCATTGCCGTTTCCTTATTGCGAGAGGGCCACAGGGTCAATGAACCCCGCGCTTTTGGGCTGGCCAAGGGCCGCAGTCCCGCTAAGGTCGGCGCATAAAGCGCCCAAAGGAATAGCCATGCTGCCCCGTCTTCGTGTTGCCTTGCACCATCTGGTTTTCGCCGCCATGCTTTGCATCAGCGCAGGCAGCGCAACCGCCCAGGACAGCACCCGCGCCTATATCCAGGTCGAGGCGCAGCCCACCCTTGCGATGGCCCAGCAGCGCGTGCGGGCCTATGCCGGTGCATTGCCCGATGTCTCGGGTTGGGCCCTGCCCAGCGGCTGGTATGCGATTGTATTGGGCCCCTATAGTCGCACAGATGCGGCCATCTATCTTGATCAGCTGATGACCGAGGCGCAGGCCCCCAATGACAGCTATATTGTGGACGGCGCGCAGTTCCGGCAGCAATTCTGGCCGATTGGCCTGGGTGTCGCCAGCACGCCGCTGCCGATCCCGATGAACAGTGGCCGCCCGGTGAATGTGCCGCCGCCCGGCCCCGCGCCCGTCACTCCGCTGCCCGTCACCCCGCAGCCTATAAACCCACAGCCCGCGCCTACCGCACAAGCCGAAACGGTCGAGCAAGCCCTCGCCGCGGAAGGTGCCCTCAGCAACGGCGACAAACGCCTGTTGCAAAGCGCAATGCGCGATGCGGGCGTGTATGGCGGCGCGATTGACGGGCTGTTCGGGCGTGGCACCCGCGATGCGATGGCCGCGTGGCAGGCGCAGAACGGCTATAGCCCGCTGACCGGCGTTCTGACCACCGACCAGCGCGCCGCCCTGATGGCGCAGTATAACGCTGTGCTGGATGATCTGGGGATAGAGCGCACGGTCTATGACATGGCGGGGATCGAGATTGATCTGCCGACCGCTGTGGTCAATTTCCAAGAGGTGACGCCGCCATTTGCCCGCTGGCAGTCGGATGATGGCGCATATGCGGTGCTGCTGATCTCGCAGCCCGGCGACCGCGCGCGTCTGGCCAGCCTTGCGGCGACGCTGCAATCGCTGCCCTTTGTCCCTGCGGGTGCGGATGTGCAGGTCAGCGCGACGGGCCTTAGCATCACCGGCGCCAGCGGCGACAGCCGCATTCGGATCGAAGCGGGCCTGCATGACGGCGCGATCAAAGGCTATGGCCTGATCTGGCCGGCCGCAGATCCCGCATTCGACCGTCTGTTCGCGCGGATGCAGCAAAGCTTCCGTGCCATTCCCGGCGTGCTTGCGGCGCCCGCCGCCGCTGCGCAGGCCGATACAGCCTTGACCGCCGGCCTGTCGCTGGACGCGCCGCGCCTTGTGCAGGCCGGGATCTACATTGACGCCCAAGGCCTGGTGCTGACGGCTGCCGCGCCCCTTGCGCAATGCAGCCGCATCGCGCTGAACGGCGACACACCCGCCCGTATCACCCAAACCGCCGGCGAGATGGCCCTGCTGCAGCCCGAACTGCGCATCGCCCCTACCGCCGTCGCCCGATTCGCAACCCCGCAAGATGGCGCCGCGATCACCGGCGCGGGCTATCCCTATGGCCACACCCTTGCGCAGGCCAGCACCACGCCCGGCCAGATTACGGCGCTGGATGGGCTGACGGGCACTGCCGATCACCTGCGCCTGACCATGCAGGCAACAGCCGGCGATATTGGCGGGCCGCTGCTGGATGCGGGCGGAGATGTCGTGGGTATGCTGCTGCCGCAAACGGCGGGCCTGCCGCAGACGGTTCAGATCGCGGCCTCATCGGGCGCCATTGCGCGCCTGATCAACGCCCCCGCCCCGCTTGCCGTGATCAGCGCCCCCATCGCACCCGAGGCTGTCAGCACACGCGCCCGCCTGATCACCGCACAAATTTCCTGCTGGTAAGCCCGCTTGACCGAAAGCCCCGCCCATGCCTAATGCAGGGGATGAGCGCGCAAAAAGCCAAAAGACCTGCACGTAAATCCGCTGCTGCGCGACCCGCGCGTGGCAAGCTGCCGTGGCGCGCCTGGCTGGTGCGCGGGGCGAAATACGCGGCAATGGGGTTTGGCGGGCTGGTGGCGCTCTTTTTGCTGCTGGTGCTGTTGTTCGCCTTTGTCCGCCCGCCGACCACGCCCTATATGGTCGCCGAATCGTTCCGTCAGGGCGGTGTGCGCCATGAATGGGTCGCGATGGATCGCATCGCCCCCGCCATGGCCTTGGCCGCCGTCGCCGCCGAGGATGCCAATTTCTGCACTCACTGGGGCCTTGATCTGGATGCGATCCGCTTTGCGATTGATTCGCGTCTGGGGGGGGCTTCGACCATCAGCCAGCAGGTGACCAAGAACGTCTATTTGTGGCACGGTCGCAGCTGGCTTCGCAAATCGCTAGAGGCGCTGATGACCCCGGTGATCGAGCTGTTCTGGTCAAAGCGCCGCATCCTCGAGGTCTATTTGAACATCGCCGAATTCGACCGCGGCGTGTTCGGGGTCGAGGCCGCCGCCCAACATTACTTTGGCACCAGCGCCGCCAATCTGACCAATCGCCAAGCGGCGCTGTTGGCGGCGATCTTGCCAAATCCGAAAGAACGCTCGCCCCTAGACCCCAGCGCCTTTGTGAACCGGCGGGCCTCATCCATCATGGATGGCGCTGCGACAATACGCGGCACAGCCCGCGCCGCCTGTTTTTCCTAAGATCGCGCGCCTATTTTCCAAAGGGAAGACGGGCTTCTACTTGATTGCGCGGCCGGTTCGCTGCATTCAGGGGCCATCCACCCAGATATTGCCGAGCTGCCATGACACGCCTCTATCATTATCCCCTCTCGCCGTTCTGCCGCAAAGTCCGCCTGTGCCTTGGCGAAAAGCGGATCGAGGTCGAGCTGGTCGAAGAGCGCTATTGGGAGCAAAGCCCCGATCTGATGCGCCGTAACCCTGCGGGCAAAGTGCCGGTGCTCAAGCTGGAAAACCGCTTTTTAACCGAAAGCACGGCGATCTGCGAATATCTGGAAGACATCGTCCCCACCCCCGCCCTGATGCCCCAAGGGGCCGAGGCAAAATACGAGGTGCGCCGCCTGATCGGCTGGTTCGACGATAAGTTCTTTAACGAGGTCACCAATAAATTGCTGACCGAGCGTATCTTTAAAAAGGTGCAAGGCGGCGGCTATCCCGATTCGACCCGCATCAAAGAAGGCGCGCGGGCGGTGAAATATCATCTCGACTATATGAACTGGCTGCTGGAAAGCCGTCGCTGGCTGGCCGGGAATGATATGACTTTGGCCGATTTCACCGCGGCTGCGCATCTGTCGTGTCTGGATTACATCTCGGACGTGGATTGGAACCGTTCGGATCTGGTGCGCGACTGGTATGCGAAAATCAAATCCCGCCCGGCGTTCCGGTCATTGCTTGCTGACCAGATCCCCAGCTTTTTACCCGCCCCCCACTATGCCGACCTCGACTTCTGATCCCCAGACTTCTGATACCATGAAAGCGCGGCTGAAGGCCGCCGCGCTGGATGCGGGCTTTGTCGCGATGGGCATCTGCCGCCCCGACAGTATCCGCAAGGATGGTGACGGTCTGCGCGCCTTTGTCGCCGACGGGATGCATGGCGAGATGCAGTGGCTGGAAGACCGTATCGACTGGCGCGCGGACCCCACCGCGCTGTGGCCGCAAGCGCGATCGGTCATCATGCTCGCCGAAAGCTATGCGCCGACCTATAATCCGCTGGACGCGCTAGAGGACCCAGCCCGCGGCGCAATCAGCGTCTATGCGCAGGGCAAGGATTACCACGATCTGGTGAAAAAGCGCCTGAAACGCGTCGGTCGCTGGCTGATCGAACAGGCCCCCGGCTCTGAGATCAAGGTTTTCGTCGACACCGCCCCCGTGATGGAGCGCCCCCTTGCGCGCGAGGCGGGTCTTGGCTGGACGGGCAAACACGGCTGCATCCTGTCGCGCGATTTCGGCAATTGGGTGTTTCTGGGCTGCATTTTCACCACGCTGGATTTGGAACCCGACCAGCCCGTGCGCCCCAGTTGCGGCAGTTGCACGGCCTGCCTGGATATCTGCCCGACGCAGGCCTTTATCGGGCCGGGGCGGCTTGATCCGCGCAAATGCGTCTCTTACCTGACGATCGAGCATTCCGGCCCGGTGCCGCTGGACCTGCGAGGCAAGCTGGGGAACCGCATCTATGGCTGCGACGATTGCCTTGCGATTTGCCCGTGGAACAAATTCGCGGTCGAGGCCAGCGATATCCGCTATCATGGTGATGTAGGAAATCCGCCGCTGGACGAGTTGGCGGGGCTGGATGACACCAGCTTTCGCGCGCGGTTTTCCGGCAATCCGATCAAGCGAATCGGCGTGAACCGCCTTTTGCGCAATGTGATGTATGCCATCGGCAACTCGGGCAAACCGCATCTGCGCGCCAGCGCCCAGCGGCATCTGAACGCCGAAGACCCGGTGCTGCGCGATGCAGCCGAATGGGCGGTGGCGCGTTTGTCATAAAATTGCGCCTGACCTTGCGCATAGGGGGAATGGGCCGTATAGGACGGCCCTTATTATTTTGGCCTTTGGGGGATGCGTGGTGATAGAGACACCCTTCTACCTGATCGACCGCACGAAACTTTCGCGCAATCTTCAGATCATCAACCGACTGCGGGACTTGTCGGGCGCAAAGACACTGCTTGCACTGAAATGCTTTGCCACCTGGCCGGTCTTTGACCAATTGGCCGAGGTGATGGACGGCACGACCTCGTCCTCGCTGTACGAGCTGCGCCTGGGGCACGAGAAGTTCGGCAAGGAAACCCATGCCTATTCCGTCGGTTGGTCCGATGCCGAGATCGACGAGGCTGTCAGCTACGCCGACAAGATCATCTTCAACTCGATCGGGCAGCTGACGCGCTTCGAGGCGGCCTCCAGCAAGGTCGCGCGTGGATTGCGGCTGAACCCGCGCTTTTCGACCAGCGGTTTTGATCTGGCCGATCCCGCGCGCGCCTTTTCGCGCCTTGGCGAATGGGATGTGGACAAGATCCGCGCGGTGCTGCCGCTGATCACCGGCGTCATGATCCACTACAATTGCGAGAATGGCGATTTCGACCTGTTCGACCGGCAACTGACGCGGATCGAGGACGAGTTTGGCGAGATTCTGCGCCAGCTCGACTGGGTCAGCCTTGGCGGCGGCATCCATTTCACCGGCGAGGGCTATCCGCTGGAGAAACTCGCCGCGCGCCTCAAGGCCTTTGCCGCGAACATGGGTGTGCAGGTCTATCTCGAGCCGGGCGAAGCGACGATCACCAACACCACCTCGCTAGAGGTCACGGTGCTGGACATCCTGAACAACGGCAAAGACCTTGCCATCGTCGACAGCTCGGTCGAGGCGCATATGCTGGATCTGCTGATCTATCGCACCACCGCCAAGATGGAGACATCGGGCGATTATCCCTATCAGATCGCGGGTAAGTCCTGTCTGGCGGGCGATATTTTCGGCGATTTCACCTTTCCCAAACCCCTGCAGGTCGGCGATCGTTTGTCGATTGCCGATGCGGCGGGTTATACAATGGTCAAGAAAAACTGGTTCAACGGCGTCAAGATGCCCTCCATCGTGATCCGCGAATTGGATGGTAGCATGACCGTTGCGCGTGAATTCGGCTATGCCGACTATGCCTCCAGCCTCGGCTGAGTGAGGCCCTTCCCTCTGTCCTTAAAGGAGACGGTTCGAAGTGAAAAAGAACGTCCTCATTATCGGCGCCGGTGGCGTCGCCCAAGTTGTCGCGCATAAATGCGCACAAAATAACGATCGGCTTGGCGATCTGCATATTGCCTCGCGCACCAAGTCGAAATGCGATGCAATCATTCAAAGCGTGGCTGACAAGGGCGCGATGAAGGTTGCAGGCAGCTTTACGGCCCATAGCGTCGATGCGATGGACACTGCCGCCGTCGCCGATCTGATCCGGGCAACAGGCGCCCAGATCGTGATCAACGTGGGTTCCGCGTTCGTGAACATGTATGTGCTAGAGGCCTGTATCCAGACGGGTGCCGCCTATCTGGACACAGCCATCCACGAAGATCCCGCCAAGATCTGCGAGATCCCGCCGTGGTATGGCAATTACGAATGGAAGCGCCGCGCCGATTGCGCGGCCGCGGGCGTCACCGCTATCTTGGGCGTTGGGTTTGATCCGGGCGTGGTCAATGCCTATGCCCGCCTTGCCGCCGACGATTATCTGGATACGGTCGAAAGCATTGATATCGTTGATATCAATGCGGGCAGCCATGGCCGCTGGTTCTCGACCAACTTCGACCCGGAAATCAACTTCCGCGAATTCACCGGCACAGTCTATTCGTGGCAGAACGGCGCATGGCAGTCGAACAAGATGTTCGAAGTCGGCAAGGAATGGGACATGCCGGTCGTCGGCACCCAGAAGGCCTATCTGACCGGCCATGACGAGGTTCACTCGCTGTCCGCGCGTTATCCGGATGCGGATGTGCGGTTCTGGATGGGCTTTGGCGATCACTATATCAACGTCTTCACCGTGCTGAACAACCTTGGCCTTTTGTCCGAGAAGCCGGTGAAAACCGCCGAAGGGCTGGAAGTCGTACCGCTGAAACTGGTCAAGGCCGTGCTGCCCGACCCCTCCAGCCTTGCGCCCGATTACACCGGCAAGACCTGCATCGGGGACTTTGTGCGCGGCACCAAAGATGGCGCACCGGCCGAGGTGTTCATCTATAATGTCGCCGATCACGAAGATGCCTATGCCGAGACCGGCGCGCAGGGCATTTCCTATACCGCAGGCGTGCCGCCTGTCGCCGCCGCACTGCTGGTCGCGGACGGTACATGGGATGTGAAAACCATGGCGAACGTCGAAGAGCTTGACCCCAAGCCCTTCCTGAACCTGCTGAACCGGATGGGTCTGCCAAACCGCATCAAGGATGCAAACGGCGACCGCGCCCTGGAATTCTAAGCTACAAAGGCCCCCGGTTTTGGGGGCCTTTTTCTTTGTCCTGCCCCCATGATTTTTTGCATCTTGCCGGTGCAAATCGGAAAGCTTATGGCGCGCGTCAGGCTGGGTGGAAACACCGCAGCCGCCACCTTTCTTAAATTGAGGCAGACCTATGTTCGGCGTTGCAGCGGCGGGCTTTTCGCGTGGACGGATTGATCCTCCAACGCTTGTGGGCATGAGTGCGATCCTGATGTGGAGCGCCACTGTCGGCCTCTATCGCAATATCTCGGAAATCTTCGGGCCGATCGGCGGCTCGGCCCTGATCTTTACCGTCAGCGGCATTGTCGCGCTGATCCATGCCGGGCCAAAGGCCTTTCGCGGTCATTCCCCGCGCTATCTGCTGATCGGCGGCGCGATGTTCGTCACATACGAGATCGCGCTGGCGCTGGCCGTCGGCTTTGCCCAGACCCGCGCCCAATCGGTCGAGGTTGGCCTGATCAACTATCTGTGGCCGTCCTTCACCATCGCACTTGCGATTTGGGCGGGACATGCGCGGGCGGGGATCATGGTCATTCCCGGCATTCTGATCTGTCTTTTGGGCGTGTTCTGGGCCGCAACCGGCAGCGCGAATTTCTCGCTGGCGGCGATGGTCCATAATATCGGCAGCAATCCCCTGCCCTATATTCTGGCCTTTATCGCCGCGATCACTTGGCCGCTTTATACGATTCTGACCAAGGGCATGGCGCAGGGGCGCAGCGCGGTGCCGCTATTCTTGCTGGCCACTGCGGCGCTGCTATGGGTCTATTACGGGGTCAGCGACCAACCGACACTGGTCTATAACAGCAAGGGCGCGATGATGGTGCTGACCTTTGGCGTGTTGACGACCCTGGCCTATTCGGCGTGGACCTATGGTGTGAACCACGGCAACCTGACGCTGATGGCAACGGCGTCTTATTTCTCGCCGCTGCTATCCGTGATGCTGTCATCCGTGCTGCTGAGCATGGTGCCGGGCTTAAACTTTTGGCTGGGCGCCAGCCTTGTGACGGCAGGCTCTCTGATCTGCCTTGCCGCCACCAAACGCTGAATTACAGCGGATCGGTGCGGAACAACTGCACCTTTAGACCGCCATTCGCCACAACGGGGCCTGCGGGCAGGAACGGCAGGCCCGTGGCTTTGGCAAGGCCGCTATCGGCGGTGATGATGCCGACCTGCCAGCCTTTGAACCGCTCGGTCAGCACCTTGCCCATCGCACCGTACAGCCCGAACAGAGTCTTTTTCTCGCCGATACGCGCGCCATAAGGCGGGTTGATGATGACAAGACCTGCCGGCCCTTCGGGCGGGGTGATCTCGGATATCGGTTTCACGTCAAACATCGTGATCTCGCCCACACCGGCGCGGGCGGCGTTATCGCGGCTCATGCGGATAGCGCCTGCGTCGCGGTCACTGCCGTAAAAGCGCAGATCGGTACTGCGCCCGCCCGCCTTTAGCCCCGCCAGCGCGGCGCGGTCGACCTGCGCCAATTGTTCAAACGCGAAATCACGCGCACGACCCGCAGGCAGGCCCATCGCAACCTCGGCCGCCTCGATCACCAGCGTGCCTGATCCGCACATCGGGTCCAGCACCGGCATCTGGCCGCTATAGCCGCATTGACGCAGGAACAGCGCGGCCAAAGTCTCGCGGATCGGGGCCTTGTTCACCGCCAGCTTATGGCCACGTTTGTGCAACGACTCGCCCGTGGTATCGACCGAGATGGTGACCAGGTCATCCTCGATCCGCACCTTGATGGTGATCGGCGCATCTTGCGCAATCGGCGCGCCCAAAGTCTCGCGGATCGCGGTTTCCACGCGCTGCGCGGCGGCACCGGCGTGATAGATTTTGGACTTCACGGTGGTGGCCTCGACCCGCACCGGAACATCGGCGCGCAGCAGCTGATCCCAAGCGATCTTGCGCGCGCGTTTGTCCAACTGCGCCAGATGCATCGCGCGAAAGGACGCGATCCTCGCCAGCACGCGCACCGCACCGCGCAGTTTGACATTGGCGCGCCAAACGGCAGGCCAGCCGCCAGCAACCGTCACGCCGCCCGGGATCACACCTGTCACATTCAGGCCCAGCGCGCGCGCCTCATCGGCCAGTACATCCTCAAGGCCCGGTGCGGTGACCAGAAAAATCTCATCAACAGGGATCATCAGCGGGCCGCCATCACTTCGACTTCGACCTTGAATTCCGCGCGGGTAAAGCCCGTGACGATGAGCAAGGTCGAGGTTGGTTTCACGGGCGCATCCGCCAGCCATTCATCGCGCGCCTGCATATAGGCGGCGAAATCCTCGCGCGCGGTGACAAAGCCCGCAACGCGCACCACGTCCTGCGGCCCAAGGCCCGCCTCGGCCAGGATCGCGCCGCAATTGGCAAAGCAGATCCGCGCCTGTTCCAGCACGCTTTGCGGCGCGACATCGTCAGGGCCAACGCCAAGCTGGCCCGAGGTCACGACCCATTGCTGCGGCGCTGCAACCGACACGCCCGATGAATACTGCCCGAACGGCGGGCGGATGGAGGTCGGCTCCAGCGCTTTCATTGCTTTCTCCTGCATAGATCGACCGTCTTTGACGGCAGCGGCGGGAATGATCAACCCCGCGACTATAGGTCGACCATAAATCAGGCCGCTGTCACAAAAGTCGCACAAATTTTGACCCTTGGGCAGATGGCCCCCCGGTTTTATGTGCGCGCCCCTTGCACCGCCGAAACTCACCGGTCACGAACATATAAACGACCCAATGTTCGATAAACGATCAAATGCCCCATCAATACTGGTCAGATCTGCGTGCTACCGACTTTAACGCCTCGCTGCATGATGCGGTGGCGCTGCTGCCGGTTGGCGCGACAGAACAACACGGCCCCCACCTGCCCCTGAACACCGACAGCCTGCTGGCCGAGGAAATGGCGCGGCTTTCCGCCGCCCATGCCGCATCCGCCACTGTGCTGATCTTGCCGACAATCGCTGTGGCGAAATCGGACGAGCATATTCACTTCCCCGGCACGCTGACGCTGGACGGCGCGACCCTGCTGGCGGTGCTGGAACAAATTGGTGCCAGCGTCGCCCGCGCCGGCATCCGGCGTCTTGTGTGCATCAACGCCCATGGCGGCAATGTGCCGGTGCTGCAAATGCTGGTGCGATCCTTGCGCATCAAACATGACATGCTGGCCGTCACCGCGGGCTGGATCGGCATGGGCTTTCCCGAGGGCGCAGTATCCCCGCGCGAACAGGCCGAGGGGATTCACGGCGGGCTGGTGGAAACCGCCGCCATGCTGCATTTCCGCCCCGACCTTGTGGATATGACCCAGGCGCAGCATTTCGTGCCTGCATCCAGCGCCGTGGCCGCGCAAAATACCGTGCTGCGCATGATGGGCAATGTCACCACCGGCTGGTGCGCCGAGGATCTGCACCCCGCAGGCGCCGCCGGTGATGCCGCCAGCGCCACCGCCGCACTGGGCGCAGAGCTGGTCACCCACTCTGCCCAGCGCTTTGGCAAACTGCTGGATGAGGTCGCCGCTCATCCCCTGCCAAAAGGTGCCGCATGAACCGCGTGCTGAAAAACGCCCGCATCCCCGCCGCGCTGGCCGAAGGCCTGTCGGGCCGCGACCTTGGCAATGGGCTGATTGAACTCGACCTGCCCATCGCGGGCGGCAAAATCGCCCCCGCCAGCCTTGGCGCGCCGCAGGATCTGGGCGGCAAGATCGTCCTGCCCTGCTTTGTCGACGCGCATGTGCATCTGGACAAAACCTATACCGCCCAGCGTGCAGGCGTTAGCCGCACCGGGCTGGACGAAGCCGTCGGCCTTGCCATGCAAGACGCCCCGAACCGCACCGCCGCAGATCTGGATACGCGGATGGAGCGCGCCGCCGAGGCCGCCTATCGCGCGGGCACCGTCGCGCTGCGCTCGCATATCGACAGCATGCAGGCCCCGAACGACAACCCCGGCTGGCAGGCCTTGGTGCGGCTGCAACAGCGCTGGGCCGGCCGCCTGACGATCGAGCCCGTCGCCCTGATGCGGATCGAGCGTGCCATCGAGGACAGTTTCGCCGATCGCTGCGCCCAGATCGCGGCGACAGGGGGCCTCGCGGGCGGCTATATCTCGGGTCAGGGCTGCGATCCTGCGATGATCGACCGCTTTTTCGAACAGGCGGCGGGTGCGGGCCTTGGTGTGGATTTCCACGTTGACGAGACAGCCGATGCCAGCGCGCGCGGGATCGAATCCGTGCTGGATGCGATGACCCGCACCGGTTTTGCGGGGCGCGTGACCCTCAGCCATTGCTGCAAGCTCTCGGCGCAATCACCCAGTGTGGCGCAGCCGATCGTTGAGCGCATGGCGGCTCTGGGCGTGCATGTCATCAGCCTGCCGCTGTCGAACGCCTTTTTGATGGGCCGTGCGCCGGGGCAGATGTCACCCCTGCGCGGCATGACCCGCGTGCAGGAATTGGCGGCGGCGGGCGTGCCGGTCAGCTTTGCATCCGACAATGTGCAGGACCCGTTCTACGCTTACGGCGCCTATGACATGTTCGAGGTGATGCGCGCCGGCCTGCTGATCGCCCAGCTAGAGGGCGATGCAGGCCACTGGCTGCAAGCCATCACCCGCACCCCCGCCAGCGCGATGGGGCTGCAAGCGGGTGTCATCGGCTATGGCCGCCCTGCCGATCTGATCATTTTCGATGCCTATGACTGGGCCGATCTGTTTTCGCGCGCGCATGAAAACCGCACGGTGCTGCGCGCCGGAGCCCCCTTGCCGCAAAGGACAGGACAATGAACCTAGACGCCTTCCGCGCCGCAATAGACGGGATCGAGGTCGAAGACCGCCCTCATATCGTCCGTCAAAAAAGCCGCGATTTCTTTTGGTATTCACCGATCCTGAAACGGCAGCTCGATGGCTTTGTCGGCGATCTGGTCGTCTCGCCCAAGGACGAGGATGAGGTGATCCGCATCCTCGCCGCCGCCTATGCCCATGACGTGCCCGTCACCGTGCGCGGCGGCGGCACCGGTAATTACGGCCAGGCCATGCCGCTGCAAGGCGGCGTCGTGCTGCATACGAACAAGCTGACTGGCATCACCGCGCTGCATGAGGACAGCATCTGCGTCCGCGCGGGCACCGTGATCGAACATATCGAGCATCACCTACGCGAGAACGGCCGCGAGATCCGCCTCTTCCCCTCGACCACGGCATCCGCCAGCATCGGTGGCTTTATCGCGGGCGGCTCGTCCGGCGTTGGCGCCATTCGCTGGGGCGGCCTGCGCAATCCCGCCAATATCCGCCGCGTGCGTCTGGTGACGATGGAGGCAGCGCCCCGCATCCTCGATCTGACCGGCGATGACATCCATAAAGCCGCCCATGCTTACGGCGTGAACGGCGTGATGACCGAGATTGAATTGCCCATCGACCCGGCTGTCGATTGGGTCGATGTGATGATCACCACCCCCGATTTCATCAGTGCCAACACCCTCGCGATCAGTTTGGGCGAGGATGAGGGGGTGCTTTTGCGGATGCTCTCGACCTTTGCCGCGCCGATCCCCGAGCTGTTCTTCCAGCGTTTCCGCCCGTTCGTCGGCGTGGGGCGCGGTGTGATCGCCGCCATGGTGCGCCGGGATGACCTGCCCGCGTTCGAATCCCACCTGCAAAATTGGCCGACGGCAGAGCTTGTCTATCGCGCCGATCTGGCCGACCCCGCCCTGCGCCTACCTGCCGTGTTCGAGATGGCGTGGAACCACACGACGCTGCGCGCGATCAAGACCGACCCCAGCCTGACCTATCTGCAGATGATGTTCCCGCGCGATGCGATGGCCCAAACCATCACCGCGCTGGACCAGCATTTCGGCGATGAGATCATGCTGCATTTCGAATACACCCGCTTTTCCGGCGTCGTCAGCCCCGTCGCCATGCCCATCGTGCGTTTCACCACCGAAGAACGGCTGGAAGCACTGATCGCGGAACTCGAGCGCGATTTTGGCATCACCGTCTTCAACCCGCACCGCGTCACGCTGGAAGAAGGCGGCATGAAGCGCACCGATATCTCGCAACTGGAATTCAAACGTCAGACCGATCCCAAAGGCCTGATGAACCCCGGCAAGATGATCGCCTGGACCCATCCCGATTGGCAGCCCGAAGCTGGCAAATCCTTCCTGTTCCAAGAGTAAAGCCATGAAAGTTCACGTCATTTACGCCCATCCGCAGGAAGACAGCTTTAACGCCGCCCTGCACCGCACCGTCGTCGACAGCCTGATCGAGGCCGGACACGAGGTCGACGACCTCGACCTGTACAAAGACGGCTTCAACCCCGTCCTTAGCCTTGCCGACCGCGAGAGTTACCACGACGTGCCCGCGAACCGCGCGCTGGTCGATGATTACGTCCGCCGGCTGGAAAGCTGCGATGCGCTGGTGCTGTGCCATCCGGTCTGGAGCTTTGGCTGGCCAGCGATCCTGAAAGGCTATATCGACCGCGTATTCATTCCCGATGTGTCGTTCAAACTGCGCGATGGCCAGATGGGCCCTGGCCTTATGAACATCAAAAAGCTGGCGACGGTGACCACCTATGGCTCCAAAAAATGGCGCGCATGGTTTCTGGGCGATCCGCCGCGCAAGAACGGCACCCGTTTCCTGCGCGTTGTGTGCAACCCGCTGGTCAAGGTCAGCTACCATGCGCTGTATGACATGAACAATGTGACCCGCGCCGACACTGATGCCTATCTGGGCAAGGTGCGCCAGGCGATGCTGAAGTTCTGAAAGGCCAAGCCGTGACACATTCTGCGACCGATACTGAAAAGCCCGATCTGGCCACTTTGGCCCTGCGTTTCGACGATGTGTCGATGCAATATCCCGATGGCACGATCGCGCTAGAGGGGATCGATCTGACCATCCGCAAGGGCGAGTTCGTCTCGGTCGTCGGGCCTTCGGGCTGCGGAAAATCGACGCTGCTGAAGCTCGCCTCGGGGCTCGAGGCGCATACCGGCGGGCAGATCCGTGTCGACCGCTCGAACCTGGGTTACACGTTTCAGGATGCGACACTGCTGCCCTGGCGCACGGTGCTGCCCAATGTCGAGCTGCTGATGGAGCTGCGCGGCATCCCGCCCGAGGAACGCCGCCGCGTCGCGCTGGAACAGATCGAGCTGGTCGGCCTCAAGGGGTTTGAAAACCACTATCCCAAACGCCTGTCGGGCGGGATGCGGATGCGCGCATCGCTGGCGCGCTCGTTGGCGCTGAACCCCGCTGTTTTCATGTTCGACGAGCCGTTCGGCGCATTGGACGAGATCACGCGTGAACGCCTGAACGACGAGCTGATCGCCCTTTATCTGCGCAACGGCTTTACCGGCATGTTCATCACCCATTCGATCCCCGAGGCTGTTTATATGTCCTCGCGCGTCATCGTCATGAGCCGCCGCCCCGGCCGCATCATCGCCGATTTCCCGATCCCCTTCGCCTATCCCCGTCAGCCCGAGCTGCGCTATGATCCCGAATTCAGCCGCATCGCCGGCGAGGTGTCCGTCGCGCTACGCCACGCGATTGAGGAATGATTGACATGACCGAGATTGCTCCCAAAATCCGCACCGAGGCCTATGCCCCTACCCCCGTCGCGCCGCCGCGCACGCCCGCGCAAAAATTCGCCGCGACCTTCCTGCCGCCTCTGATCATGGGTGTGCTGGTGGTGCTGCTCTATTGGGTGGTGCGTGAAAGCCTGCCCGCGCATCGTCAGTTCCTGATGCCCTCGGCCAGCGGCATGTGGGACAAGGCGCTGTCGCAGCCCGCTGTCTGGGCGGAACTGGGCAGCCGCAGTCTGACGACGCTGACCATCGCGCTGACCGGCCTTGCCTTTTCGATCCCGATCGGCATGGCGCTGGGGATCATCATGTTCCGCTTTTTCGTGATGGAGCGCGCGGTCTATCCCTTTTTGGTGGCGCTGCAATCCATCCCGATCATGGCGATCATCCCGCTGATCCAGTCGGCGCTGGGCTTTGGTTTTATGCCAAAGGTGCTGATCGTCATCCTGTTCACCTTTTTCGCCATTCCGACCACCTTACTGCTGGGGCTGAAAAGCCTGGACCAAGGCGTGCTGAACCTGTTCCGCCTGCAAGGCGCAAGCTGGTGGACGATGCTGCGCAAAGCGGGCCTACCGTCATCCGCCCCGGCGCTGTTTGCCGGTTTTCGCATCTCGACCAGCATGGCGGTCATCGCTGCCGTCACGTCCGAGCTGTTCTTTATGGCAGGCCGCGGCGGTTTGGGGCAGATGCTGGTCAACGCCAAGACAGATTTCAAATACGAACAGATGTATGCCGCGTTGATCGCCTCGGCCACGTTGTCGATCAGTATTTTCGTGGTGTTCACGCTGGTCGGGAACCGCATTTTCGCCAGCTGGTATGAAACAGCAGAACGCAAGAGCTGACGAAAAGCCCAATGGGCATAAGACGATAACATCCTCCTTCCAACAGGGAAAAGCCATGAACCGCATTTTGACTGCACTGACCGCATCGGTTGCCGCATTTGCCGGCACCACTGCATCGGCTGGCGAATTCGCCACCGCCCATTACACCACGCCCTTGGCAGACGTCTGCCCCAGCCCGTTCTATATCCAGAAAGACTGGCTGGCGCAGGCCGAACACGGCGGCCTTTACCAGATGATCGGTGCGGGCGGCACGATGGAATCGGGCGCCTATCGCGGCCCCTTGGGTGCGACCGGCATTGAACTGGCAATCCTCGAAGGCGGCGGCGGCATTGGCCTCGGCGATGGCGAGACGGCCTATTCCGCGCTGTTCAACGGCAATTCCAAGGCGGGCGTCATCCCGCATCTGGGCTTCCAAGAGCTGGACAACGCTTATATCTTCTCGAACCTCTTCCCGGTTGTCGGCGTCTTTGTCCCGCTGGATATCGCGCCGTCGGGCCTGATCTGGGATACCGGCACCTATCCCGATGGCTTCCATTCGGTCGATGATCTGAAGGCGTTCGGCGAAAGCGGCGCGGGCATGATCTATGTCTCGACCATCACGCGCACTTTTGGCCTGTGGCTGGTCGAACAGGGCGTCTCGCGCGATGCCTTTGTCGAGGGTTATCGCGGCGATCTGGAAAACTTTGTCGCCAACAACGGCACTTGGCTGAACCAAGGCTTCGTCACGACCGAAGTGTTCAACCTGTCGAATGGCATGAACTGGGCCAAGCCCGTCGATGCTGTCACCGTGAACGAGCTGGGCTATCCGACGATCACCGGCATGGTCTCGGTCGCGCAGCCCCGCCTCGAGGAGCTGGCCCCCTGTCTTGAGCTGCTGGTGCCGATCATGCAGCAGGCGGCCGTTGACTACATCAACGACCCCGCCGAAGTGAACCAGCTCATCGCCGACTTCACTGCGGGCGGCTTCTCGGCCAGCTGGTGGCGCGCCACGCCTGAACTGAACGCCTATTCCGCAGCCGCCCAGCGCGACCGCGGTATCGTCGGTAACGGCAACAACGCCACCATCGGCGATTTCGATCTGGACCGCGCGGCTGCCATGCTGGAACTGGTCAAGCCGATGCTGGACGACCGCGCCAACCCTGATGTGACGGTGGATGATGTGGTGACCAACCGCTTTATCAACCCCGAAATCGGTCTCTGACATCATGGCGCTGCTGCTGGATGGCGACGCGCTTGCGGCCAAGTTACGTCAACAGATGACGGAGCGCGTCGCCGCCAGCGGCATACGCCCTGTGATGGCAACCGTGCTGGTCGGGGATAACCCGGCCAGCGAATCCTATGTCGCGCGCAAACATAAAGATTGCCGCGAAATCGGGATCGAGGCGTTGCGCATTCGCCTGCCTGCGGGGGCAAGCCCCGAACAGGTGCTGGCCGAGGTCGCCCGCCTGAACGATGACCCCAGCGTCGACGGGTTCTTTGTGCAATTTCCCCTGCCCGAGGGCCATGACGAACAGGCCATCGCCGCCGCGATCAGGCCGGACAAAGATATCGACGGCCTGCACCCCGAAAACCTTGGTCGCCTGATCACCGGTAAGGGCGGCATCCCGCCTTGCACACCGATGGCGGTGCTGTCGCTGCTGCGCGGGTATAATGTGCCGCTGGCGGGGAAGCATGTGGTCATCATCGGGCGCGGCTTACTGGTCGGGCGTCCGCTGGCGATGGTGCTGTCGGCCCCCGGTGTGGATGCCAGTGTCACCCTGCTGCATAGCCAGACGCCTGATATCGCAGCCTTTACCCGCAATGCCGATGTGGTGATCGCCGCCGCTGGCCATCCAGAGCTGATCCGCGCCGATATGATCCGCGCGGGGGCCACTGTGGTTGGCGTTGGCATCACTTACGGCGATGACGGCGCGATGGTGTCGGATATCGCGGCTGATGTCAGCGCTATCGCCGGGGCTGTAACGCCCGCCCATGGCTCGGTCGGGTCGCTGACGCGCGCGATGCTGCTGCAAAATCTGATCAACCTCGCGCTGGAAAAACACAGCCATGCCCGCAACTGACGAAAACCGCGCCCTGTTCGAGGACGACAAGGAAATCTCGCTAACGCTGGCGCGTGGGCTGGATCTGATCGAGGCCTTTGCCGGGGACGAGCGGCGCCTGTCGATCCCCGAACTGGCCGCCCGCACGGGCATGAACCGCACCGTCGTGCGCCGCCTTGTGCGTACGCTGGAGAAAAAGGGCTATGCCAGCGCCGATCGCGGCCAATACGAGCTGACCCCCCATATCCTGCGCCTGATCCGCGGCTTTATCGAGGGGCGCAGCCTGCCCCAGATCGTCCACCCGCTGCTGCGCGCCGCCGCCGAGGATATCGGCGAATCCGTCAGCTTTGCCATGCTGGACGATACCGAGGCCGTCTATGTCGCCCATGCCTTTTTGCCCGCACGTTTCACGCTGAACATGGTCACCGTCGGCTCGCGCGCGCCGCTGTTGCCGACCGCCGTGGGACGTGTGATCGTCGCCTTTTTGCCCGATATCGAGCGCAGCGCGATCCTGTCGCGTCTGTCGCCGCAGGCCCATACGCCCCAGACCGAAACCGATGCCGCGCGGCTGGATGCGATCTTTGCCGATTGCCGCCGCCTTGACTATTGCATGGCCGACGGCGAATATGTCGAAGGGGTCGCCTCGCTGGCCGTGCCGGTCTTCGACGGGATGCGCCGCGTGACGGGGGCGCTGTCGATCATCTTCCCGACCCACGGCCATGACGCGACCGAGATCGCCGAAAAGCTGGCCCCCCGTATGCAGGCAACCGCCTCGGCCTTGGGGAGTGCGCTGCAGTGACCACGATCTTCACCGGCTTTGATCTGGCGGCGGATATTTTGCAGGGGGTCCGCGCCGATATCGCCACGCTGGGCCGCGCACCCGTGTGTGTGACGCTGTTTGACGACAGCAGCGCCCCCGCCCGCGCCTATCTGAACCGGCAGATCACGCTGGCGCGAGGCGCTGGGATCGATCTGCGCCCGATGGGATACGCCGATGCACAGTTAGCGCAGCTTGCGGCGGATGCGCGTGTCGACGCCATCGCGACGCTTTATCCGCTGCCATCTGGCCTGACGCCGATGGGTGCCGCACAGGCGATTGGCGGGGGCAAAGATATCGACGGCCAGCATCCCAACCATGCAGGCCCGCTGCTGCTGGGCGATGGAACGCTGCGCCCCGCCGCCACCGCGCAGGCCAGCCTGATCTGCGCCCGTGCGATCCTCGGCGATCTTGCGGGGGCCGAGATTGTGCTGATCGGTGCCTCGCGCCTGATCGGGCGACCACTGGCAATGCTGCTGCTGGACGCGGGCGCGACGGTGACCACCTGCCATATCCAGACCCGCGATCTGGCGCGCCATACCCGCGCCGCCGATCTGGTGATCAGCGCCGCTGGCGTACCCGCATTGTTGACAGCTGACAACATTGCCAAAGGCGGCCGCATTCTGGATCTGGCCATTATTCCAAAAGACGGCAGCCTTGTGGGCGATGCCGATCTGCCGTCGCTGATGGGGCACGCCGCGCTGGTCTCGGCGGTGCCCGATGGCGTCGGCCCCGTCACCACCGCCTGTCTTTTTGCGAATATCGCAGCGGCTGCAAAAAGCCGCGCGATGAACCTCCCCCTCCTCCAACAGGATTAACCCTATGAAAAAGCTCATTGCCTCTTTCGCCATTGCGGCCAGTATCGCCGCCCCCGTTTTTGCCGATACCGAAGTGCGCCCCGGCGTGTTCTTTGCGGGCACCGTCGAGACCGCAGGCAGCGACCGCGCTGTCATGCAAGATCTGATCTTTGATCTGGCCACCGCTTGGGCCGTTTGCGACCGCGACGCGATGGCGAATGCCATCACCGATGACGTCTCGTTCTCGTATCCGACCAGCGCCGTGAATGGCCGCGAGGCGATCATGGCCGACCTCGAAGCGTTCTGCGGCGCGGCGACCGATACCAGCCTCTACTTCCCCGCCGATGCCTTTTACATTGACGTGGACACCGGCCGCATCGCCGCCGAAGTGCAATTCCGCACCTTTCAGCGCGGCAACCGTCAGGTCGTGAACGATGTGTGGATCGCCACCGTCACGGATGGCAAGGTCAGCGTCATCAAAGAATATCTGGATGGCCGCGTGAAGGATCTGCAGGCCCAAGGCGTGCTGCAACTGGAAGAAAGCCCCGACTTCCTGACCCCCTGGCCGCCCCGCACCGAGGCCTGGGCCAGCTGCTTCCCGATCGTGCGGGCCGCGCCCACCAACGACTGCGTGCAGTAAGGCAGATCAGGCGCGCCGCGCCACGATCAGCCCGATAATGATGACGATGGCTCCGCCGGCCGTGTAAACGGTCGGCACCTCGTCAAAGAACACATAGCCCATAACGGTCGCAAAGATCAGCGACAGATAACCCAGCGGTGCGAGTTTGCTGGCAGGGGCCAGTTGATAGCCGCGCAGATAGCAATATTGCGCCACCTGCGCGATGATGCCGATCCCCAGCAGATGCGGCAGGTGATGCAATGCCACCGGCTGCCAGACGAAAAACGCAGGGATCGCGGTGAACAGCGTCAGTCCGACGGTATAGAACACCATCATCACGGTGGTATTCTCGCCCTTGAGCGCGCGGGTCTGGATCGTTGCCATCGCACCAAACAAGATTGCGCCCCCCGCAAAGGCGTAACCCAGCAAATGGTCTTGCGCCTCGCCCATGCCGGTCAGGCTGGGCAGCAGCATGACGCCGACGCCCATCAGCCCCAGCGCCGCACCCGCCCAGCGCCAGCCGGTCACACGCTCGGACAGTAAAAAGATCGCCATGACCATGACGATCAGCGGCCGCAAAAAGCCGATCGCATTGGCGGTGGCCAGCGGCAGGATCGTCAGCGCCCCCCAGTTGCAAGACAGCGCGACCGCGTTGCAGGTGACGCGGAACACATTGCGTTTCACGTTGCGGGTCTGCCGGATCACCCGCCAATGCCGCAGCACCAGCGGCAGCACGGCAACCAGCCCGACGAGCGAGCGGAAGAACACCATCTGCACCGCCGGAAAATCGACACCGCCCTTTTTCACCATCACCGTCATGGCACTGACCAGCGCCATATCCAGCAGCACCCATGTCATCCCCTGCCGCATCTCGGCGGCAGAGGTCTGATCATCAAGGGCAGTGGCGGGCTTCATTTACGCGGGCTGGATCAGGTTCGCCATCAACCGGAAGGCGCCTGGCACAAGGCGGTCCATCTGGTGGTGCAGCACCAGCGCGGTATGCGTGTGCCGCCCCTTGCCGATGCGGCCGGTGACCAGCGATCCCAGCAGCGGCTGCTCGTCCGGGTCGGACATGGCCAGCAGCGGCTGGTAGACCTGATCCCAAGACGACAGGAAATAGAGGCCCCGTTCCTTGTCCCACCCGTCGAAATCCGCATGGGTGATGGTGTTCGGGCCCGCCAACAGGTCGTGATCAGGCTCAAGAATCGTCACCGGCGCACCCGGCCGCGTCACCCGCCAGCGCAGCGAGGGGCTGCCGACGACCATGTGCGCGGGCGTTGTCTCGTCCGGTTTCCAATTGTCCCAGGGGCGGTGATAGAGCGTCACCAGATTGCCGCCCGCATGGACCCAGGCGCGCAGATCGGCGGTTGCGGCGGCCAGATCGGGGCGCAGGCCAAAGGTAAAGATGCCGACCACAAGCGTATCAAAGCCCGCAAAGCCATTGGCGCGCGCGGCATCGAACGCCTCGGCATCCAGATCGACCACATCGACGCCCATCCGCTCGAGCCACAGGCCAACGCGATCCGCGCCGCCGCCGATGTAACCCACGCGGCCGTCAGGGATTTTCAGATCGAGGGCGAGGATATCCACCCCCGCAGGCACGACCTGCGCCAAGCGGCCGATATGGCCGTAGTTGATCGGTTTCGCCTGCCATCCTGCAGCGCCTGCGACGGAAATCGGCAGGCGGGTTTTGCCGGGCGCAAGGCCGCTTGCGGTCAAGGTGACATGCCCGTCCGCATTTTCAACCGTCAGCCCGTCAATCGACCCAAGCCCCAGCGACGCGGCAGAAGCGGTGCCGGTCATCGCGAAATGGACGGGCTGCGGGTCATTCAGGTTTACCAGCACCGCATCCGCCGATGGTGTGACCGAGGCAGCCGGTTGCAGCAGCGGCTCTTCCTCGAGGTCTACCGGCAGGGCAAAGGTGATACCGCCCACCTCGACCGTGACGCTAGCCGCCAAAATGCCGTTGCCGCCAAGGCGCGCCCATCCGGGCAAATAGCGGCTAGCGGGCGACAGATCGGCGGGGACAGCAAGGGTCAGCAGATGCAGGCCGTCACGCTCCTCACTGCCGCCCTTTTGCGCGATGCCGTCGCTGGCGGCGGCGGCAATACCGCGCAAGGTGGCATGGCCCGCATTCACCCAGACCGCCAGCGTCGCGCTGCGCCCCGGCACCAGCGGATCTTGCAGCCATGCGGCCACATCGACCCCAGCGGCAAGAGCCAGCGCCGCCTCGACCTCGGCGATTTTCTGGCGGATGCGGTGGCCGTGCAGAGCGTCGAAATCAGCGCCCATGGGCGCAGAAAACGCTTTATGCGCGGCGACCAGCGCCGTGATCATGGCCTGATCATCAGGGAAAGCGGCGCGGGCCTTTGCGATTTCAGATGCCGCAAGCGCCAGTTCCGCAGGCGCACCGGCGACGTCGGCCAGCGCCCCGAGCGTGGCGGGCAGGCCGTCGAGGATATCCCCCTCGGGGGCGGTACCGTGCAGTGCCCAGTGGCGGCGCGGGGTGGCGCGCCACGTGCCCATGCCCTGCGAGGCATGATACCCGCGCGACGCCTCGCCAATCTGGTCATAACGCATGCCGCTGACCGGATCGAACCCCTCGACCCGCACATCCACCGTTGCGGGCGGCGGCGGCAGCTCATCGTCATAGGTCGAGCCACCGCCCGACCACGCAGGCAGGTAATATTTCGCGACGCGCCAGGGCGCGAGGCCGTCAACCTCATAGGTGGGATCGGCCGCAAGGGCGAGGGCCGCCTCGGCCGCTTCGGTCATGGCGCGATGGTGGCCGTGCTGGCCCGGCACATCGAGGAAAGTCGGCAGCACGATATCGGGACGGTATTCGCGGTAAGCCCGCACAAGGCGGTCGATGACGCGCGCGCGGCCCCAGCGTTCCAGCGTGTCCTTGCCGTCCTTGGAAAAGCCGAAATCATGCACCGGATCGACGGGGCCATGACCCAGCCATGCGATATCCGCATCAATGACGCGGGCCGATTCCTCAAGCTCGCGCGAGCGGACAAGGCCCAGCGCCGCGCCGCGCTCGGGCCCCAGTGCGTTCTGGCCGCCCTCGCCGCGCGTGGAACAGGCGATCACAACGCGCATATTACGACCAAAGCTGAACCAGGCCAGCAGCTCGGTCTGTTCATCATCCGGATGCGCCCCCGTGTTCATCATCGTCACGGTCGAGCCAAGGCGCCCCAGCGCCCGCGCCAGACGCACCATGCGCGGATCAGCGATCCTGCGGAACAAACGGTTGCGATCAGTCAGCATTCTATCCCTCGTATCCTGTTATTGCCGCAGTGTTGCGGTCGTATTTTGATCCATGAATGGCATGGCTGCCGCGCCCAGCGCCGCCGTATAGGGGCCGGTCTGCGCCAGCATCAGACGCGGCAAACCGCGTGCGCTGCGGCTAGAGACGGTGACCGGCAACGGCTGGAGGCAATCGATCATCGCCTCGATGATCGGGCGCGGCATCAGCCCGCCGAGTGTTATCGTCTCGGGGTCGAAAATATTTTCTAAAATCGCCAGCACAGGAGAAAGCTGATCCGCTGCGCGGGCGATCCAATCCTGCAAGGCGGGGTCCTCAGCCGGATCAAGGCTGGCCAGCAGGTCAAGATCATCGGGCGCGCCGCGTGTCTCGCGCAGGAAATCCCGCAGCGCAAAGACCGAGGCCCGATCCTCGAGCGCCGCCGCCGCGCCACCCCCGCGCGGGGGCACGGCGATCTGGCCGATCTCGCCCGCATTGCCAAAGGCACCGCGCAAGGGGCGACCGTCATGGATCAAGCCAAGGCCCAGACCCACCCCGAAATACACATGACAAAAATCGCGCAATCCGCGCCCTACCCCGTGCAAGCTTTCAAAAACAGCCGCAGCGGTCGCATCGTTTTCATAGACAACCGTGCCAATGCCCGTCGCATCTGCAATCAGTGCCGCAGGATCGAGGCCCGCCCAGCCCTTTAGCGTTGCAGGCCCGACCGCGCTGATGCCCTCGATCTCGAACGGGCCGGGCATGACGACGCCCATGCCGATGATTTCGGGGGCACCCGCCTCGGATTTCAGCTTTTCGATCTGCGCGACCAGTGCGGCAATCACCGGCGCGGGGGCGGTATCGGCCAAAGGCACGATGCTGCGGGCCCGAATCGCCCCTGTCAGTGCCTGGAAAACAATCGCCAGATGGCCCGCCGCAATCTCGACCCCGAGGCTGACCGGCCCGCAGGGATTGAGGGCGAATTGACGGGCGGGCTGACCGCGCCCAACGCGCAGGCGGCCGGTCTCGATCACCATGCCTTCCAGCAGTAATTCATCGATAATATTGCCCACGGCCTGCTGCGTCAGGCGCGTATGGCGCGCCATAGCGGCACGGCCGATCTGGCCATGTTCGCGCAGTAAATTCAGCACCAGACTGCGGTTATGGGCGCGATTGCGTTCAGGGTTGGCGCCGATGGCACGTTTGCGTTTTTCTGTTGCGCCTTCGGCGGTTGTCATGGCGGAAACCATCCCCGTATCTCGTAAATACACCTGCCCGCCCATGGCCCGACTGACCAATTTCATATCGCCACAAGGGCCACAGGCAGAAGCTGCATTCTTTTTAGATGCAGGGCGAAAGGTAAAGGATCATAAAAATAACTCAAGTGAATTAAGTTATTGACAGAACGCCCGCCGATCCCGGAACATGAGGGGTGGAATGGCCCGGCGAATGGCCGTCTGAGAAAACCAAAGCGCCGCAGAGGAGCGCGGCCATCAGGAGGAATGAAGACGATGCGTAAACTGTCAAAGATCGCAGCGCTGGCCAGTGGTGTCAGCTTTCTGTCGGTCGGTGCCGCCTCGGCGGTCGAGATCGAATATTGGCAATATGTGTTTGATACCCGCGTCGCTGCGGTCGATCAGCTGATCACCAATTTCCAGGCGGCAAACCCCGACATCACCGTCAAGCATGTGACCTTCCCCTACGCCGATTACCCGACCCGTGTGGTCGCGGGCACGATGGCGGGCCAAGGCCCCGATGTGGTGCAATTCTTCTACGGCTGGCTGGATAACTTCATCGCGCAGGATCTGCTGCAGCCGCTGGACCCCGCCGTCTTCCCGGCGGCAGAGATCGAAGCCGACTTCTTCCCCATCGTTTCGGCCATGTCGCGTGATGGCAGCTATTACGGCCTGCCGACCGCCGTGCGCTCGCTGGCGCTGTTCTATAACAAAGACCGCATGACCGCCTTTGGTCTTGACCCGAACAGCCCCCCGACCACGCTGGACGAGCTGATCGCACAGGCTGCGGCCTCGACCGAACGTGACGGTGCCGGCAACTACACCTCGATCGGTCTGACGGTCGAGATGGGCGGTCAGGATCACCATTGGTGGCGCGAGGCGCTGGTGCGCCAGTTCGGCGGCGTGCCTTATGACGAGAATGGCGATGTCGCCTATACTTCGGACGAGGGCAAAGCCGCCTTCCGTTGGTATACGGAACTGAACACCGCGCAGCATGTGGGCGCGCCCGGCTTTATGGACGAGGGCCAAGCCGCCTTCCGTGCGGGCCTTGCGACCTTTACCATTGATGGCACCTTCCGTCTGGGTGGCTTTGCCGCCAACCCGTTCGAATGGGGCGTGACCGAACTGCCGGCGAATGCGGCAGGCGAACGTGGCAACTATTCGTCCTATTTCGCGAACGGCATCGGTGCCGACGTGACCGGCGAAGAGCTGGAAGCGGCACAAAAGTTCCTGGCCTATCTGTCGTCCGAAGAAGCCATGACGGTCTGGCTGGATGTCGTGGGCGAATTGCCTGCCCGCCGCACCACGGCGCTGAGCGAAGAGAACCTTGCGAACCCGATCTATGGCCCGTTCCTGCGCGGTCTGGAATACGCACATACCACGCGTTTCTATGACGAATCCGGTCAGCGCCAGATCATGCTGGATGCCGCGAACCGCGTCTTCCTAGAAGGTCTAAGCCCGGAAGAGGCGCTGGATATCGCAGGTCAGGCCGAACAGGCCATCATCAACGACCTACGCTAAGGCGCAGCTATGTCAGTGACAGATCCAAATGGGGCGGCAGAGGGCCGCCCCGGCCTCTGGAATAGGCTGGGAATTCGCACAAAGCATGTGCTTTGGGCCTGGGCCTTTTTGGCCATTCCCGTGCTGTTCTATGTCGTTATCCGCTTTTATCCGACGTTTGACGCCTTTTGGCTGTCGCTGACAGATGGAAATATCAGGCGGGGACCGTCTTTCATCGGGCTTGAGAACTATGCCCGAATGTATGCGGACCCCGTCTTTTGGAAAGTTTTCGGCAATACGTTTCTTTACCTGCTGATCGGCACGCCGGTCTCGTTGGTGATCTCGTTTACCATTGCTTATTACCTTGACCGCGTGCGGTTTATGCATGGTCTGATCCGGGCGCTGTATTTCCTGCCCTATCTGACCACGGCTGCGGCAATGGGCTGGGTGTGGCGGTTCCTGTATCAGCCGGTACCGATCGGAATGATCAACTCGTTCCTGACCTCGATCGGGCTGGAACAACAACCCTTCTTGCGCTCGACCGATCAGGCGCTGATGGCGGCGACCATTCCGGCCATCTGGGCGGGCCTTGGATTTCAGATCATCATCTTTATGGCGGGCCTGCGGGCGATCCCGTCCTCGTTCTACGAGGCGGCGCGGATCGACGGGCTGGGCGAATGGGCCATCTTGCGCAAGATCACCCTGCCGCTGCTGAAACCCACCACCATCTTCCTTGTTGTCCTGTCGTCCATCGGCTTTTTGCGGATTTTCGACCAAGTGCAATCGCTGACCGCCAATGATCCCGGCGGGCCGCTGAATGCCACTAAACCGCTGGTGATGCTGATCTATCAGACCGCATTTTCCAGCTTCCGCATGGGCTATGCCTCGGCGCAGACGGTTATTCTGTTCCTTGTGCTGCTGCTGATTTCACTGCTGCAACTGTGGCTGCTGAGGGACAAGAAATGAGCGCCTCGACCGAACTTGCCGCCAATCGGCGCAATATTCGCCCCGGCCGCGTGATCGCATGGACGCTGCTGATCCTCGGCGGTTTTCTGATGGCGCTGCCCATCCTTTATATGTTCTCGACCTCGCTAAAGCCCGCATCGGACACGTTCGATCTGCGGCTGATCCCGGCGGCGCCGACACTGGCGAACTATATCGATATTTTGCAAGACGGGCGGTTCATCCGCTGGTTCTATAATTCGATGATCATCGCGGTGGCGGTCACCGCCTCGAACGTGTTCTTTGACAGCCTTGTGGGTTACACGCTGGCGAAATTCGATTTTCGCGGCAAGAACATCGTCTTTATCGCCATCCTGTCGACCCTGATGATCCCGACCGAGATGCTGGTGATCCCGTGGTATATGATGTCGGCGAAACTGGGCTGGCTGGACAGTCACTGGGGCATCATGTTCCCCGGCATGATGACGGCCTTTGGCACCTTCTTGATGAAGCAATTCTTTGAAGGCGTGCCCAATGACTTCCTCGAGGCGGCGCGCGTCGATGGGCTGAACGAATTCACCATCTGGTGGAAGATCGCCATGCCCATGGTGCTGCCCGCGATTTCCGCGCTTGCGATTTTCACCTTCCTTGGCAACTGGACCGCGTTCCTGTGGCCGCTGATTTCGACCACGTCGCCTGATCTTTACACCCTGCCCGTTGGCCTGAACTCTTTCGCCGTGGGCGAGGCTGTCCGGTGGGAGCGCATCATGACCGGTGCCGCGCTGGCGACAATTCCGACCTTGCTGGTATTCCTTGCGCTGCAACGCTTTATCGTGCGTGGCGTGATGCTGGCCGGGCTGAAAGGCTAAGATATGTCGAACCCGAATGACCCGAGACTGACGGACGGATCGGTATTCCCCGATCCTGTCTATAAGGAAACCGTGCTGCGCCCGCTGTTTGACGGCGCAAAAACGCACCATGTCGCCGCCTTTGGCGCGATTGACCGCGCCCATCTGGTGATGCTGGCGGAAACCGGCATCCTGCCTGCCGCTGATGCGGGCAAGATCGCCGTCGCCCGCGCCGCGCTGGACACGGAAATCGACCCCGCAACGCTGACCTATACCGGCGAGGTCGAGGATTACTTTTTCCTGATCGAGAAAGAGCTGAAGGCCCGCGTCGGGGCAGAACTAGGCGGCCGCCTGCACACTGCGCGCTCGCGCAATGACATCGACCACACCTTGTTCAAGCTGGGCCTGCGGGCGCGGCTGAACCTGCTGATCGAACAGGCTATCGCCCTGCACGGCGCGATTGTGGCCAAGGCCGAGGCGGAATCGGCGACATTGATCGTCGCCTATACCCACGGCCAGCCGGCGCAACCCTCGACCCTTGGGCATTACCTGTCCGCCATGGCCGAGATCCTCGCCCGCGACATCCAGCGCCTGTTCGAGGCCTATCGCATCGTGAACCTGTCGCCCATGGGCGCAGCGGCGATCACGACCTCGGGCTTTCCGATCAACCGCGAACGCGTGGCAGAGCTGCTGGGCTTTGCCGCGCCTTTGCAGAATTCCTATTCCTGCATCGCCTCGGTCGATTACATCACATCGACCTATAGCGCGATGGAGCTGATGTTCCTGCACCTTGGTCGCCCGATCCAGGATCTGCAATTCTGGACCAGTTTCGAGGTCGGCCAGATCTATGTGCCGAACGCGCTGGTGCAGATCAGCTCGATCATGCCGCAAAAGCGCAATCCGGTGCCGATTGAACATCTGCGCCATCTGGCCAGCCAAACGGTGGGCCGCGCCCATTCTATGCTGACCATCATGCATAACACCCCGTTCACCGATATGAACGACAGCGAGGGTGAGACCCAAGAAACCGGCTATCAGGCGTTCGAGGTCGCAGGCCGCGTTCTGACCCTGTTGGCCGCGCTGGTGGCGCAGATCAAGGTCGATCCCGCGCGGGTCGCCAGCAATATCCGCAGGTCCTGCATCACGATCACCGAACTTGCCGACAGCACCGTGCGGCGCGAGGGCCTGTCCTTCCGCGAAGGGCATGAGATCGCCGCCGCCGTCGCCCGTGCCGTCGTCGCCGCCGAAGGTGATCTGACCACCGATGGCTATGCGCCCTTTGTGACCGCGTTCAAACACGCAACCGGCCGCGATCCGCAGATTGACGCGGCGGCCTTTGCCCAGATCACCTCGCCCGAGTATTTCGTGGCGGTGCGCGACCGCACCGGCGGCCCCGCCCCCGAGGCGCTTGCCCAGGCCATCAGTGGCTATAAAACCCAAAACGCGGGCTTTGCCGCCCAGCTTGCAACCCTTATCGCGACCCAAAGTGCGGCTGATGCCGATCTGGCAACCGCGTTCAATCTGTTGAAGGAAAGCGCCTGATGGCCAAAATCGAACTGGAAGGTCTGGTTAAAGACTATGGCAAGGTTCGTGCCGTCCATGGCATCGACCTGCAAATCGAAGACGGCGAGTTTGTGGTTTTCGTCGGCCCCTCGGGCTGCGGCAAATCCACCACTTTGCGCATGATTGCGGGGCTCGAGGATATCTCGGGCGGCGCGCTGAAAATCGGCGGCAAGGTGGTCAACCAGCTCGAGCCGAAACAGCGCAATATCGCGATGGTGTTCCAGAATTACGCGATCTATCCGCATATGACGGTCGGCCAGAACATTGCCTTTGGCCTTTATACGTCGAAACTGCCGAAGGCGGAAAAAGACCGCCTTGTGCGCGAGGCGGGCGAGACCTTGGGCCTGACGCCTTACCTTGATCGTCGTCCGGCGGCCCTGTCGGGCGGCCAGCGTCAGCGCGTCGCCATCGGACGCGCCATGGTGCGCAGCCCCTCGGCGTTCCTGTTCGACGAGCCTTTGTCGAACCTTGATGCGCAGTTGCGCGGACAAATGCGCATTGAAATCAAACGCCTGCACCAGCGCCTGGGCACCACCATCGTCTATGTGACCCATGATCAGGTCGAAGCGATGACCATGGCGGACAAGATCGTCGTCATGCGTGATGGGCGGATTTTGCAGGTGGGCAGCCCGCTGGACCTCTATGAAAATCCGGTCGATGTGTTCACGGCGCGCTTTATCGGCAGCCCGTCGATGAATGTGATCGAGGGGGAAAGCGATGGCGTGAACCTGCGTCTGGGCAACAGCACTCTGCCCGGTTTTGGTGCCAACCTGCCGGCGGGCAAAGTGATGGTCGGCCTGCGCCCCCATGACCTGAAGGTCGGCGTACCCGGCGATGCCACGCTCGAGGCCGTGGTCACCGCGATTGAACCGCTTGGCGCCGAAACGCTGGTGCATATGGAAGTGGCGGGTCAGCCGCTGGTCGGATCGGCCCCCGGCCGTGTCCTGCCCGTTGTCGGCAGCACCGTGACCGCATCGGTCACGCGCGGCGTGCTTTATGTGTTCGACGCACAAACAGAAAAGGCGCTAGGTCGCGCATGACGTCCAAGAATAATGGCGAGGGCGTCCTCAGCCTGGGCCGGATCTATGCAGATCTGGCCTTTGCCGAGCTTGACGCCCCCCCCACCCCCGGCCGCGAGGTCTATGCCCAAAGCTTTAGCCTGACACCTGGTGGCGGGGCGGTGATTACCGCCGCCCATCTGGTGGCGGCGGGGCGGCCCGCACATCTGCTGGCGCGCCTTGGCACTGACCCGATTGCTGTGGCCATCGCGTCTGAACTGACAGCGCTTGATCTTGATTTGACCTATGTCGAACGCGCCGCTGATGCCGGACCGCAACTGACCGTCGCGATTGTCACGCCCGAGGATCGTGCCTTTATCACCCGTCGCAGCCCGCGCGGCATGCCCAGCCAAGCGGCCGCCGCGCTGCATGGCGCAGGATTGCGGCACCTGCATATCGCCGAATATGCCACCCTGGCGGAGAATCCCGCGCTGATCGTGACGGCGAAAATGGCGGGTCTGACGATTTCGCTAGACCCCAGTTGGGACGAAAGCCTGATCCACGGCCCCGCCCTATTGGCGGCATCCAGCGGGGTTGATGTGTTCTTTCCCAATATGGACGAGGCCACCGCCCTTACCGGCAAGACCGCGCCCGCAGCCGCGCTGGACATTCTGGCGCAGCATTTTCCGGTCGTTGCGCTGAAATGCGGCAGCGCGGGGGCGATGCTGGCGGTTGGCAGCACGCGCTTTAGCGTCACGGCGCCAAAGACCGTTGTCGTCGACACGATCGGCGCGGGCGATTCATTCAATGCGGGCTTTTTGGATGCATGGCTCTCTGGCCTTGCACCCGAGGAAGTCCTGCGCCGTGCGGTGCAGCGCGGCTCGCAATCAGTGATGGCCGCAGGTGGCACAGGCTGCCTGTCACAGATGAAATCCGCAAGCTAGGGCCAGATCCCGCTACCCGATATGGATCCGCTCTTGCGGGTAGCGGACACGCGGCGACAATTGCGTCGCGAGGAAAAAGCCCAAGGTCAGCGGCCCAAGGCGCCCGATGAACATAATCACCATGATCACGCACCGCCCGAAATCATTCAGTTCGGGCGTGTAGTTGCGCGACAGGCCCGTGGTGCTAAAGGCGCTGGCCACCTCGAACGCGATGTCGAGGAAATGGCCATCATGCGACAGCGACAGCAAAAACACCCCGCAAAACACCAGCACCAGGCTGACGGCCACAATCGCCATGACCTTCAGCACCTCGTCCGGCCCGATGCCACGGCCAAAGATATGCAGCTGAGTCTGACGCCGGAAAAAGGCGATGGTGGCCAGGATCATCACGACAAAGGTCGTGACCTTGATGCCGCCCGCCGTGGATGTCGCCCCGCCCCCGATCAGCATCAGCGAGATAAACAGCATCGCCGTGCTGTCGTGGATGCCGCTGATATCCAGCGTATTGAATCCCGCCGTGCGCGGCGTGACGCCCTGAAACCAACTGGCGGCGATACGCGGCCAGATGCCATCAAGGCCGCCCAATGTCGCGGGATTGGTCCATTCCAGCGCGGCGAACATCAGCACCGACCATGGGATCAGCACGGCCGTCCCCGCCAGCATGATCCGCGTGTTCAGCGACCAATAGCGCCAGCGCCGTTTATAGATCAGGTCATGCAGAACGAAATAGCCGATGCCGCCGGTGATAAACAGCGCTGGGATCACCAAATTCACGATGGGATCCGCGACATACTCCATCAACCCGGTGCGAAAGATAGAAAAGCCCGCGTTATTGAACGCGCCGATACCGTGAAAGATCGCCGCCCAAAGCCCCGGCCAAAAGCCAAGGTCAGGAATAAAGCTGAGGCAAAGGATGGCGATGCCGACAGCCTCGATCGCAAAGACGACGACTGCAATGCGCCGCACCAACCGCCCGACGCGCCACAGGGCGTTTTGTTTTAGATCCTCGCGCAAGTAAGCCTCGCCCATCAGGCCGACAGGACGCCCGACGATTTCCAGGATCAGGACGGCAAAAGTCATCAACCCCAGCCCGCCCAACTGCACCAGCGTCACCAGCACCGCCTGCCCCAGCAACGACAGATGCGAGCCGACATCAACCACCGCCAATCCCGTGACCGTCACCGCCGAGGTTGCCATGAAGAACGCATCCGACCAGCGCATCGGCATGGCCTGCGCCATAGGCAGCATCATCAGGCTCGCGCCCATGGTGATGGTGGCGATATAGATCCCCGCGACAACCAGCGGCGGGGGCAGCGATAAAAACCGCGCCGCCCAGCCTTTGACGGCGGTTTTCACGGCCTACAACCCATCAGAAAAAGCCTGCAGCACGACGCGCCTGCCCAGCAGGATCAGCTTGTCATTGGGGGCAAACCGCAGGTCGGGATTGGCAATGTCCAACTGTTGCGTGCCGCGCATCGCGGCCATCAGGCGCGGCTCTTCCCGCCCGACAAGGCCCAAAGACTTTGGCGTTGCGCCGTCCAGTGCCTTGGGCAGTTCAATGCTGACAACATTGAACCCATTGCCGAGGCTGACATAATCCTGCACCACCGGATTGTTCAGCATCTGTGCGATATGGCGACCCATTTCCTGTTCCGGCAAGATGACACGATCCGCACCGATTTTCACCAAAATCCGGTGATGCACGCGGCTGGCAGCCTTGACCCAGACGGTTTCCAAACCCAATAGCCGCAGGTTCATCGTGGCGAGGATGCTGGCCTCGATATTCTGGCCAATCGCCACCAGCGCCACGTCATAGCGGTCGACGCCGGCCTCGCGCAGGGCAATTTCATCGGTCGCATCCAAAATCAGCGCGGTCGGCAGCACGGATACCATCTGGGCGACCCGGCGTTCGTCCAGATCAATGCCCATGACGCGATTGCCAAAACGGGCCAGCTCGGACGCGACAGCGGCGCCAAACGCGCCCAGCCCGATGACGACAAAGGATTGTTCAGTCCGCGCCATAACCCGCCCCTTTAAACTTTCTTCTTGCTAGCATCGCGGGATGCGAAATGAAATCACCAGATCGCATGCAAAAAGGGCCCCCGAAGGAGCCCCTTTCCTGCGCGAATGGCAGATTTAGTTCGGCAGCGACGCGCCAGCCTGTTCGACCATGCTGCCCAGCTGTTGGCAAAGGGCGGCAACATCGGTGCCTTGGCCGGTCGCGGCATCGGCCAGCGACATTTCAGTGCCCGACACGGCAATCGTGCCTTCCTTGCCGGCGGCATAAGCGGCCTCGACAGCGGTCGGATCGCTTGCGGGCGGCAGGACCTGCAGCAGGCGCTCTTGCACCTCGACGGCGGTGGATTCGATATGGCCTTCGGCCGCGCAATATTCCAGCACGCCCAGTTGATTGTTAGCAGCGGCGACAGCCTCGTCCATGTCAGGCATCGCAGGCGCCTGTGCAAAAGCCGAGGTTGCGATCATAGCAGCGGCAGCAGTTGCCGCGAAGATTTGGAAGCGCAATTGTCTTACTCCATTTTGCAAATTCATGCTTGCAACACGAGACTGGCACCGCGCCTGCACGGCAGCAATGTGGGTGTCCTTGACGGTGATGTGACGGCGTGTTCTCGCTATTTCGGCACGAATTGCGAGCGACATTTTGCCAGCCGATCAACTTTTCGTGGACGGCACATGATGTCGCTCTTGCGTATATTTTCGCGGCTTTAGCGGCACGGGGCTGGGCAATGCAGGGTCGAAACCGTTGCAATCACTTGCGATAGCATGAACCCTCACATACGCGTGATCATGATGTCATGATCAGACGAAGGAATTATACTTATGAAGAAGTTACTTGGCCTGCTTGCCCTATGCGCCTTGGCGGCATGTGTCGACGCAGACGGTCGCCACGTTCTAGGCGTAAGTGACGAGCAGCAGACTTTCAGTTTGACCCTGACCGGTCAGGGAACCGACGGCGCGAGGTGCTGGGCTGAAGGACATGAAGGGACGTCCGAGAGCCTCAACGATGTCTTTGGCCGCCCCCAAGTGCGGATGAAAGGTGCCATCCAGACCGGTCACGTCCGCTGTCGCATGGCTGACGGCACAACATATATGTCACTGATAAATCAGACCGTTGGTCTGGGCTGGTGGAGCAATATTGCCATGGTCCGCTATGTCGAGGGCAGCATGTTTCTGCGGGCGACAATGGATGTTCCGCACGGGCGGCGCATTTACCAGTCCGGTATGATCCGCCTGCCATCGTAAAGCGATGATAGCGCAACACGCCAATAGGATTGGCGTGTTGCGCAGCATCCGATATTTCGGACATTTCCACGGCCTGCCCTGCCGTCCGCCTATCTAGCTAGGCACGGCTACAGGTGATCAGCCCAATATAGAGGGGTGCCCTGAGGTCACGACGAGCTGCGATAGCCGTCTGAGCGAACCGATGCGCAAGACGGCATAATACAACCGATATATCGTCTGTCATTCCATCAAAAATTGACAATTCCCCAGCCGTCAGATTGACCGTCGCATTCAAGGAAACTGATGGTGCGGGCGGCCGGACTCGAACCGGCACTCCTCTCGGAAACAGAGTTTGAGTCTGTCGCGTCTACCATTCCACCACGCCCGCATATCCCTGCGTTTAACGATCCGCGCGGCGCAGTTCAACCAGATTCCAACGCCGTAGATGCCATGTTCCGATCCCAAAGACAGGGTCTGCCGCAAGGTCATCCCGCCTTAGGTGCGCCAGCCCCAGCGCTTGGCGAGGGCATAGAACCCTTCGGTCAGCGCCGCCGTTGCCGCACCCAGCACGATCGAGGCCTGCGCGATCACCTGCGGATCGCTGGCAAAGGCCGTGGCCCCCTCGGGCGTCAAAATGCCATAGCTGACCAAGCCGCCCGCAATATAACGCAGCGCGATGCGAACAAAAGGCGCGGTATTCATGCCGATTTCCTTTGTGTAAGATATTGAAAAATTTTGACGATCCAGGGCACAGGGGCGGGATTTACCGCGCGCAGATAGCATTCGGCGATCACGGCGATATCGGCGGCGCGATCCAGCCCGTTCACCACGCGGCGCGCCTCGTAAAAACCGTGGCGGGTGCCATGCACGTATTCGCCCAGCTTTTTGCCGGTGAACCAACCCTCGACCATGCCGCGCACCAGAATCGCAGCTGCGATCTGCGGATCGCGGGCCAGATCGGGATCGGACAGCAAATCGAGCCCGAGCCGCGCACCCGCTTTGCGGTAATTCGCCTCCCAGGTCAGCTGCACAAAACCGCGGCTATGCCAAGGGTAATAGCGCAGGTTCCTGCGCCGCCAGGTATCGGACAGCCAATAGGCCTCCTCGACCGGTTCCATGGTGCGGTTCGTCTCCCAATAGGCGGTTGCCAGGACATAGGCGGTCTGGGCCGCATCCAACGCCTGCGCGCGGCAAACGGCCAGAATCCGGCCCGTCTCGCCGAGGTTCAGATCAATAGCCATCGCCGCCCCCATGCTTTGCAGATGGGTCGAAATCTAGCGAGGGCGCGTTAAATAGCGGCGGCGTGCCCGCGCGTTGCGTGAAACAACGGCTTTTCCTGCCCGCCGCACCGACTTATAGAGAGGGCCTGAACTTAATGTCGGATGAGGAAAATGACCTACACACCAAAGTCGGAATTCTTGGCAGTGATGATCGAGCGCGGCTATATCGCCGACTGCACGAACTATCAGGCCCTGGATGCAGCCCTGATGTCTCAGGTCGTCCCGGCTTATATTGGCTATGACGCGACCGCCGCGTCATTGCATGTGGGTCACTTGCTGAACATCATGATGCTGCGCTGGCTGCAAAAGACCGGCCACCAGCCGATCACCCTGATGGGTGGCGGCACGACAAAGGTGGGCGATCCCAGCTTCCGCAGCGACGAGCGCCCCCTGCTGACACCTGCCAAAATCGACGAGAATATCGCCGGTATGCAGCAGGTCTTTGCCCGCTTCCTGCGCTATGACGACAGCGCGAACGGCGCCAAGATGCTGAACAATGCCGAATGGCTGGACAGCCTGAACTACCTTGAATTCCTGCGCGATATCGGTCGCCATTTCAGCGTCAACCGCATGTTGTCGTTTGAATCGGTGAAATCGCGTCTGGATCGCGAACAATCGCTGTCCTTCCTCGAATTCAACTACATGATTTTGCAGGCCTATGACTTCCTCGAGTTGAACCGCCGCTATGGCACGCTGCTGCAGATGGGCGGGTCGGATCAATGGGGCAATATCGTCAACGGCATCGACCTGACGCGCCGCGTGATCGACAAGGAAATCTATGGCCTGACCTCGCCGCTGCTGACGACGTCGGACGGCAAAAAGATGGGTAAATCCGCAAACGGCGCCATCTGGCTGCGTGGGGATATGCTGTCGCCCTATGAGTTCTGGCAGTTCTGGCGCAATTCGACCGACGCGGATGTCGCCCGCTTCCTCAAGCTTTATACCGAGCTTCCGGTCGCGGAATGTGATCGTCTGGGCAACCTTGGCGGGTCGGAGATCAATGCCGCCAAGATCATCCTTGCGAACGAGGTCACGACCCTCTTGCACGGTGCCGAGGCCGCAGCCGCAGCCGAGGCCACCGCCCGCGAAGTGTTCGAGAACGGCGGCGTCGGTGATGATCTGCCGCAACTGGCCCTGAGCGTGGATGAGGTCGGCGACGGCATCAGCCTTGCGCAACTGGTCGTGCGTTCGGGTCTGGCCAAAACCGGCAAGGACGGCAAGCGTCTGATCGCCGAAGGCGGCCTTAAGGTGAATGACGAGACGACGGTCGATGCCGGCCGTCTGTTCACCGCCGCTGATCTGGAAGTGCCGGTCAAACTCTCGGCCGGCAAAAAGCGCCACGCGCTGGTTAGCATTTCCTAACGTCTAGGGGGGTAGCTTATGGCACATTCGATCCTCGGCCGCTGCGAGGCGCAGGGCCTGCGCCTGACCGACCAACGCCGCACCATCGCGCGGATTTTGGAAGGGGCCGATGATCACCCCGATGTGGCCGAGCTGCACGCCCGCGCCGTGGCGGTCGATTCGCGTATTTCCATCGCCACGGTTTATCGCACGGTCAAACTGCTGGAAGAGGCCGGCATTTTGGAACGTCACGAGTTCGGCGATGGCCGCGCCCGTTACGAGGATGCCGACCGCGACCACCACGATCACCTGATCGACATGCATTCGGGCGAGGTTGTCGAATTCATCGACCCCGAGATCGAGGCCCTGCAAGAGGCCATCGCCCGCAAACTCGGCTATCGCCTTGTCGGCCACCGCCTTGAACTATATGGCCTGCGCGACAGCCAATCCCCGGAAAAGAAGACCTGAATTGAACAATTTTCGCGCGGCCATCCTGCTCACCCTCGCGATGGCAGGATTTGCCGTCGAAGATGTGATGTTCAAACTGGCGAACCAATCGCTGCCGCAGGGTACGATCCTGACCATTGTCGGCTTTAGCGGCGCATTGGTCCTAGCGATCGCCGCCACGATCCGCCGCGAAAATGTGTTCTCGCGCGACTTTTTCCACCCCTTCGTCATCTTGCGCAATGTGACCGAGATGATCGGCACCGCCTGTTTCGTCATGGCGATCACAACCGTGCCGCTGACCTTGGCCAGCGCCGTTGCACAGGCGCTGCCGCTGGCGGTGATGGCCGGTGCCGCGATTTTTCTGGGCGAGAAAGTCGGCTGGCGGCGCTGGGCGGCGGTCGGTGTCGGCTTTATCGGTGTGATGGTCATCGTGCGTCCGGGTCTCGAGGGGTTCAACGTCAGCACGCTTTGGGCCGTTGCCGCGGTGATGGCGATGGCGGTGCGCGATGTGATCACCCGCCGCGTGCCCGATCATATTGCCTCGCTGCCGGTGGCCAGCTGGGGCTTTATGTTCGCGGGTTTTGCGGGTCTTGTGATCGCTGCTGCACAGGGGGAATTGCCGGTGCCGCAAGGGATGCAATGGCTGCCGGTGATGACCAGCATGACCGCAGGGATTGGCGCTTATGTCGCGCTGATCATCTCGTCCCGGATTGGCGAGATTTCGGCCGTCATCCCCTTTCGCTATACGCGCCTGCTGTTCGCGATGATTCTGGGCGCGCTGGTGTTTGGCGAGCGTCCGGACACCTGGACACTGGTCGGATCGGCGCTGATCGTGGGTTCGGGCCTTTATGCGATCTACCGTGAGCGCAAACGCGTGCGCGAAGCGCGCAGCTAAGCGCTAACGCTTGGTGCCAAAACTCTTTTCCGTGCCGTCAATGCGGGGTAAGACACCCCCGACACAGGCGCCAACGGGAGTTTTGCCATGAGCAGCATCGTCGACATCCAAGCCCGCGAAATCCTTGATAGTCGTGGCAACCCCACGGTTGAAGTTGATGTGCTGCTGGAAAGCGGCGCATTTGGCCGCGCGGCGGTGCCCTCGGGCGCATCGACCGGCGCACATGAGGCCGTTGAAAAGCGCGACGGCGACAAGTCGCGCTATGCCGGTAAAGGCGTCCTCGAGGCTGTCGCCGCCGTCAATGGCGAGCTGGCCGAAGAGCTGGTCGGCCTTGACGCGACCGAACAAGAAGACATCGACGCGCTGATGATCGAAATCGACGGCACCCCGAACAAGGGCCGCCTCGGCGCGAATGCGATCCTCGGCGTCTCGCTGGCGGTGGCAAAGGCAGCGGCCGAGTTCACGAACCAGCCGCTGTACCGTTACATCGGCGGCACCTCGGCCCGCACCCTGCCCGTTCCGATGATGAACATCATCAACGGCGGCGAACATGCCGATAACCCGATTGATTTCCAAGAATTCATGATCATGCCGGTGGCGGCGGACAATATCCGCGACGCGATCCGCATGGGCGCCGAAGTTTTCCACACGCTGAAAAAAGAACTGCACCAAGCGGGCCTGTCGACCGGCATCGGCGACGAGGGCGGCTTTGCACCGAACATCGCCTCGACCCGCGAAGCGCTGGATTTCATCCTGCGCGCGATTGAAAAGACCGGCTATACGCCCGGCCGCGACATTTACCTCGCGCTGGACTGCGCCTCGACCGAATATTTCAAGGACGGCAACTACGTCCTCTCGGGCGAGAATCTGGTGCTGACCCCCGAACAGAACGCGGATTATCTGGCGAAACTGGTCGCGGATTACCCGATCATCTCGATCGAAGACGGCATGGCCGAGGATGATTGGGCCGGTTGGAAGCTGCTGACCGACAAGATCGGTGACAAGGTGCAACTGGTCGGCGACGATCTGTTCGTGACCAACCCGCTGCGTCTGACCGACGGGATCGAGCAGGGTGTTGGCAATTCGATGCTGGTGAAAGTGAACCAGATCGGCACCCTGTCGGAAACGCTGCGCGCCGTCGATATCGCCCACCGCGCCCGCTATACCACCGTGATGTCGCACCGTTCGGGTGAAACCGAAGACACCACGATTGCCGATCTGGCAGTTGCAACGAACTGCGGCCAGATCAAGACCGGCTCGCTGTCGCGTTCGGACCGCCTCGCAAAATACAACCAGCTGATCCGGATCGAGGAAATGCTGGGCGCGGGCGCTGTCTTTGCAGGCCGCTCGATCCTGCGTTGATTGGCCTGCGCTAATGACCGCTGATGCGATCATCGCCAAGCTTGGCCTCCAGCCCCATCCTGAAGGGGGCTGGTTCCGCCAGACATGGCGCAGCGATGCTGAGGACGCGGGCAACCGCCCCAGCGGCACCGCGATCTATTTTCTGCTGAAAGGCGGCGAGGTCAGCCATTGGCACAAGGTCGACGCGGCCGAGATCTGGCTGTTTCACGCGGGCGCGCCGCTGGTGCTGTCGATCGCAGCGACGACCCAAGGCCCAGCGGTCGATCACACCCTTGGGGCTGATCTGCTGGCGGGCGAGGCGCCGCAGCTGATCGTGCCCGCCCATCACTGGCAGGCGGCACGCTCGACCGGGGATTACACGCTGGTCAGTTGCACCGTCAGCCCCGGTTTCCAGTTCGAGAATTGGGAACTGGCCGCGCCGGATTTCGATATCCCGCGCTAGCGGATCCACAGGCGCTGGCCGGAGCTTTCGGCCACGCTTTCCAGCCTTAGACCCTGTGCCGTGGGCCAGCCCGCAACCGCGCCGCTGTCGCGCAAGGCGCGGCGGTCGAACACGCGGCAACCTGTGATCGGTGGCAGGTCATGCGCCGCGATGACAATATCCGCGCCGCCACAATCCGCAGCCGCCCGCACCGCCGCCGCCGTTGTCAGATGTAAGATGCGCTGGCCGCCGACTTCAGCCACTAGGCGCCCGTCCTGCCTCGTAAATCCAGGGCGTTCAAAGGCCTCGGCTTGCGCGACCATCTCGCCATCGGACAGCAGCCAGTTGCTGGCCGCATAGCCCGCACCGCGCGGCTTGGAAAACACCCGCCCCTCTGGCCCCAGCACCGCCACCGCCGCCCCGTCGGACGAGATCAGCAGCGCGGGCCGCTGCGTCGCGCCCCATAGGGTCAGCGCGAGCACAACCACCGGTGCGCCCAGCCACCGCCCCCAGCCGCGCCACAGCACAATCCAAATCGCGCCCAACGTCAGCAATGGCATGACAGCGGGCTGCGGCGTAACAGCGGCGGACACGGCATAGGGCCAAGCCGCGATCACCTCGGCCACCCACAGAATCCAGCGGGTGCCTTGCTCGGCCACCCACAGCGCGGCGGGGCCAAGACCCACGGGCCACAGGATCAGCGCCAAAATACCCGCAGGCATGACCAGAAAGCTCATGGCGGGCTCGGCCAGCATATTCGCAGGCAGGCTGTAATGGGCGATGCGGTTGAAACTCGCCGCCGCATAGGGCCCGGTCGCCAGCCCCGCGACCAACGAGACGCCCATCGGCAACAGCAGCCACCCCAGCGCCCGCCAGCGCCGCAAGCCCGGCCAGCGCGCGCGGGCAAGGCGCAGCGTGTCAAACATCACCACAAGCCCCACCACTGCCGCAAAGGACATCTGGAACCCGGCGTTCAACACCGCCTCGGGCCGCAGCACCAATACCAGCGTGGCCGCTAATGCTACGGTGTTCAGCGAGATCGCCCGCCGATCCAGCAACACCGCGATCAGCGAGACCGCGACGGTAATGAAAGCGCGTTCCGTCGCGATATCGCGGCCCGCAAGCGCAAGGTAAAACGCCGCAACCGGCAGCGCGACCAACGCCGCCAACTTTTTCGACGACACCCGCAGCGCGACGGGCGGCACCAGCGCCACCACGCCGCGCACCAGCGCAAAGACGAACGCCGCCAGCAGCGCCATATGCACGCCCGAAATCGACACGAGGTGATAAAGACTGGTGTCCCGCATCCACTGATTGACCGCAGGCGATAGCCCTTGGCGATCCCCCGTCAGCACCGCCGCAACAAAGCCGCCAGCATCCCCCGCGATATGGTCGCGGATTGCGCCGGACATCCGCATTCGCAAGCGATCAATGAACAGATCCTGCGCGGCGGTGGGCATCGCGTCGACCACGGGATTGGCGGTATTGCCGACCGCGCCCAATTGTTCAAACCAGGCGTAGCGGCGAAAATCAAAGCCGCCCGGCTCGACCGGACCATTTGGCGGTGTCAGGCGCGCCGTCATCCTAACAACGGTGCCCGGCGTCTGGTCAAAAAATCCCTGCCGCCCGCTGAGGCTGACCCGCACCTGTGCCGGCGTCTGATGCGGGGCGACGCGGTTCAATACCACCTGATCCATAGTCAGCCGCATCGCGCCCGCCTGATTGGCATCGACCGCCACAATGCGCCCCATAACTGGCCCGTAATAGTCGCGCGACAGCACTGGCGCCTCCAGCGTATAGCCCCGCAGCGCCGCCAGCAAAAACCCCAGCGCGACCAATACGACCGCCCCGCCCGGCACGTTGCGCAGCGCGGCACCGCCGATCAACAGCATCACCACCGCCGCGTAAATAGCCAGCCCCGGCTCGGCCCGCAGCGCCAGCCAGGCCGCCATCCCCGCACCCAGCAGCACCGGAATCCACGGCAGCAGCGCGCCCCGTTGATCATCTATCACGCGCACCAGCGCATTGCGAAAGGCCGTGCCCCGCACTTGTTATCCGGCCCCCCACACTTGTTATCGGGACACAAGGTGACTATTCCCAACAGCATAAGGCTAGCCGCTGCGTGGTTAGCGAATGATTAACGGCTTATGCAAACAAGGCTGATCCCGATGTCCCTCTCGAAACCCGTCGTCACGCGTTTTGCCCCCTCGCCCACCGGCGCGCTGCATATCGGTGGGGCGCGCACGGCTCTGTTCAACTGGCTGTTCGCCCGCAACCAAGGCGGCAAGTTCCTGCTGCGGATCGAGGATACCGACCGCGCCCGCTCGACCCCCGAAAACACCGCCGAGATTCTGGCCGGCCTGACGTGGCTGGGTATCGACTGGGACGGCGAGCCGATCCACCAGTTTGAGCGCGCGCCCCGCCACGCCGAGGTCGCACGCGAACTGCTGGCGCAGGACAAGGCCTATAAGTGTTTCTCGACGCAAGAAGAAATCGAAGCGTTTCGCGAAAAGGCCCGGGCCGAAGGCACCTCGACCCTGTTCCGCTCGCCCTGGCGCGATGTACCCTCAAGCCAGCATCCCGACCTGCCCTTCGTGATCCGGATCAAAGCGCCCCAAACCGGCGCGCAGACCGTGCATGACGCCGTGCAGGGCGATGTCACCGTCAGCAACGAGCAAATGGACGATATGGTCATGCTGCGTTCGGACGGGACGCCCGTCTATATGCTGGCCGTGGTGGTCGATGACCATGATATGGGCGTGACCCATGTCATTCGCGGCGACGACCATCTGAACAATGCCTTTCGCCAAAAGATGATCTATGACGCGATGGGCTGGGATTTCCCGGTCATGGCGCATATCCCGTTGATCTTTGGCCCCGATGGCAAAAAGCTGTCGAAACGCCATGGCGCCACGGCGGCCTCGGAATATCAGGCGCTGGGTTATCCCGCCGCCGGTATGCGCAACTACCTGACCCGTCTGGGTTGGAGCCACGGCGACGACGAATTCTTTACCGACGCACAGGCCAAGGAATGGTTCAATCTGGAAGGGATCGGCCGCGCACCCGCGCGCTTTGACACCAAAAAGCTAGAGCATCTGTCCGGCCAGCATATCGCCCGCACCGAGGATACTGATCTTTTCGCGCAACTGACTGCTTTTCTTGCGAAAACCGGCGCGCCCGCGCTTGATCCTGCGCAAGAAGACCTGCTGCTGCGCAGCATGTATACGTTGAAAGAACGCGCGAAAACCTTTCCCGAACTGTTGGAAAAGGCGCATTTCGCCCTAACCTGTCGCCCCATCACCCCCGATGAAAAAGCGGCGGCGGCGCTTGATCCGGTATCCCGTGGCATACTGAACGAATTGACGGAAGGTTTGCCGGGTGTTAGCTGGGAACGCGAGGCGCTAGAGCATCTGGTGACAGAGGTCGCGGAAAAGCATGGGACCAAGCTCGGCAAGCTTGCAGCCCCCTTGCGATCCGCCCTTGCCGGACGCACCGTAAGCCCAAGCGTATTCGACATGATGCTGATTCTAGGCCGCGACGAATCCATCGCCCGCCTAAAGGATGCATCCATCTGAATCTGGGGTTGCTCGGCCATGTGGCAGGGTGATCCAGCCACAGCCGCGAGCGGGGCCTCCCCCGCGCGCGGTCCCAGCAAGGGGAACCCATATGGCCGACCAAAAGACTGCCAAGCTGACGATTGATGATCAAAGCTTTGACGTGCCGATCCTCAGCCCCACCAACGGCCCTGATGTGCTCGACATTCGCAAGCTTTACGGTCAGGCAGGTGTTTTCACCTATGATCCCGGCTTTACATCAACCGCAGCTTGCGACTCCGCCATCACCTTTATCGACGGCGACCAAGGCATTCTGACCCACCGCGGCTATCCGATTGAGCAGCTGGCAACGCAGTCCCGCTTTTTGGAAGTTGCCTATCTGCTGCTGTACGGCGAGCTGCCAACCCCCAAACAGTTGACGGATTTCGAGACGCTGGTGACGCGTCACACGATGATCCATGAGCAGATGCAGTATTTCTTCCGTGGCTTCCGTCGCGATGCGCATCCGATGGCGACCATGGTCGGCGTGGTGGGCGCACTGTCTGCCTTTTACCACGATTCGACCGATATCAACGACCCGCAGCACCGCGAGGTTGCCTCGATCCGTCTGATCGCAAAGATGCCGACGATTGCGGCAATGGCCTATAAATATTCGATCGGCCAGCCGTTTGTGTATCCGCGCAACGATCTGGATTACGCGGCGAACTTCCTGCACATGTGCTTTGCCGTCCCGGCCGAGCCCTATCACGTCGATCCGATCATCGCCCGCGCGATGGATCGTATCTTCACGCTGCATGCCGACCACGAACAAAACGCCTCGACCTCGACCGTGCGTCTGGCGTCGTCGTCGGGCGCCAATCCGTTCGCCTGTATTGCAGCGGGCATTGCTTGCCTGTGGGGGCCGGCGCATGGCGGTGCGAACCAAGCCTGCCTTGAAATGCTGCGCGAGATCGGCACCGTCGAGCGCATCCCCGAATATATCGCCAAGGCGAAGGATAAATCCGATCCGTTCCGCCTGATGGGCTTTGGTCACCGCGTCTATAAGAACTTTGACCCGCGCGCCAAGATCATGCAGCAGACCGCAGACGAGGTTCTGGCCCTTTTGGGGATCGAGAACAACCCGACCCTGCAAGTCGCCAAAGAACTGGAACGCATCGCCCTGCAGGACGAATATTTCATCGAGAAAAAGCTGTATCCCAACGTCGATTTCTATTCGGGCATCATCCTCGAGGCGATCGGCTTCCCCACTTCGATGTTCACGCCGATCTTTGCGCTAGCGCGCACGGTGGGCTGGATTTCGCAGTGGAAGGAACAGCTTGCAGATCCGCAACTGAAGATCGGTCGCCCCCGCCAGCTGTATATGGGCGAGAGCCTGCGCGACTACGTCAGCATCGACAAACGCTGAGACGTCAAACGCCAAAAAGAAAGGGCGCCCTCGCGGCGCCCTTTTTCAGTCTTTGCCCAGCAGATCGTCGAGGCGTCTTTTCTCTTCGTCCGTCAGCGGCGCTGCAACTTCGGCGCGTGAACGGCGCCGGATCGCGATGATGGCCACGCCCAAAGCGACCAGAAAGAACGCAGGTGCCGCGCCCCATAGGATCGCATTCATGCCGCTGGCGCGCGGGTTCAGCAGCACGTATTCGCCATAACGCGCCACGATGAAATCGACGGCCTGTTCGTCCGTATCGCCTGCCACCAGACGCTCGCGCACCAGCAAACGCAGGTCGCGCGCAATCTCGGCATGGGATTCGTCGATGCTTTCGTTCTGACAGACCGGGCAACGCAGGTTCACGCTGATCGCCCGCGCCCGCGCCTCAAGGCCCGCGTCGGACAGCACCTCGTCCGGCTGCACCGCATAGACAGGCGGCGCGGCCGACAGGCCGAGGGTCAGCGCAAGGCCAAGGGCCGCAAGCAGGCGCTTCATTCTGCGGGCACTCCGGCCGCGCGCGTGGCCTTTTTCGCGGCCCCCGCCGCCACACGCAGACGGCGGTCGGACAGCGAGATACCGCCCCCGATGGCCATCAGCCCCGCGCCGATCCAGATCCAGTTCACAAAGGGCTTGATATAGCTGCGCATGGCATAGCCACCGCCCACTTGCGGATCACCCAGCACGACATAGACATCGCGCAACAGATTGCTGCTGATCCCTGCCTCGGTCGTTGGCATACCTGCGAAGGGGTAAAAGCGTTTTTCCGGATGCAGCGAGGCGACCTCTTGGCCATCGCGGCTGATGGTGACATCGGCCATGGTGGTCAGATAGTTCGGGCCTTGCAGCTCGTTTACGGCGGTCAGATTAAAGGTGTAATTGCCCAGTTCGAACGTATCGCCGATATTCATGACGCGAATATCTTCCTTGACCAGCGACAGGCTGAGGGCGACGCCAAGGATCGTGGCCCCAAAACCGATATGCGAGACGGCCTTGCCCCAATCCGCGCGCGGCAGACGGGTCAGACGCGACAGCCGGCCACGGATATCGCCGCGCCCCGTGCGCGCCCAGACATCAACGGCAGATGCCGCGACAACCCAGGTGCCCAGCAGCACGCCGATGGGGGCCAAAATGGTGCTGCCACCGGTCATCACCCATGCCAAAGCCATCAGCGCAAAGGCCAGCACAGCCGCGCCCCACATCTGTTGCAGCGCCTTGCCCAGCGTGCCGCGTTTCCACGCCAGCACCGAGCCAAGCGGCAGGATGATCGACAGGGCGATCATAAAGGGCGTGAAAGCCGCGTTAAAGAACGGCGGGCCAACCGATACGGTGCGCCCGATCACCTCGGTCACCAGCGGCCAGATCGTACCGATCAGCACGACAAAGGCGGCAACCGCCAGCAGCACGTTATTCATCACCAGCGCGGATTCGCGGCTGACAAGGCTAAAGACGCCCTTGGCCTCCATCGCGCTGGCGCGGGCGGCATAAAGGGTCAGGCCGCCGCCAAGGTAAAAGCCCATGATCGCCAGCATCACCGACCCGCGCGCGGGGTCCGACGCAAAGGCATGGACCGAGGTCAGCGTGCCCGAACGCACGATGAAAGTGCCCAGCAGGCTGAACCCAAAGGCCAGAATCGCCAACAGCACCGTCCAGCTTTTCAACGCCTCGCGCTTTTCAACCACGATGGCCGAGTGCAGCAGCGCCGCTCCGATCAGCCAGGGCATGAACGAGGCATTCTCGACCGGGTCCCAGAACCAAAAACCGCCCCAACCAAGCTCGTAATAGGCCCACCACGAGCCCAGCGCGATGCCGACGGTCAGGAACGACCATGCGGCCAATGTCCACGGGCGCACCCAACGCCCCCAAGCCGCATCGACCTTGCCTTCGATCAGCGCGGCAATCGCGAACGAGAAGGCGACCGAAAAGCCGACATAGCCAAGGTAAAGGAACGGTGGGTGATAGGCCAGACCGGGGTCTTGCAGCAGCGGGTTCAGATCTTGCCCGTTCAGGGGCGCGATCACCATCCGCTCGAACGGGTTCGAAGTGAACAGCGTGAACGCATAGAAGGCGACCGAGATCGAGGCCTGCACCGCCAGCACACGGGCGCGCAGGCGCTCGGGCAGATCGCCGCCGAACCAGGCCACCGCCGCGCCAAAGATCGCAAGGATGAACAGCCACAGCAGCATCGAGCCTTCGTGGTTCCCCCACACGCCCGAGATCTTATAGATCAGCGGCTTGTCGGTATGCGAATTCACCACCGCAAGTTTCAGCGAGAAATCCGAAGTGACGAACGCCCATGTCAGCGCCCCGAACGAGAAAGCCACCAGTGCCGCCTGCGCTGTCGCCGCGGGCGCGCCAAAGGCCATCCAGCCGCGCCACCCTTTTTGCGCGCCATACATCGGCACGATCATTTGCAAGATCGCCACCGCAAAGGCGAGGATCAGCGCAAAATGTCCCAGTTCAACTGTCATGTCTTTCCCCTACCGCCGCGATGGCGATCAGCTTTCGGCGTCGTCGCGGTAAACACCCTGCTCTTTCAGCGCGTCCACAACTTCCTTGGGCATATAGCTTTCGTCATGCTTGGCCAGAATCTCGACGGCCTCGAAACGCCCGTCGATATAGCGGCCCTGCGCAACCACGCCCTGCCCTTCGGCAAACAAATCCGGCACGATGCCGGTATAGGCGACCGGCACAGTGCCGCCGCCATCGGTCACATTGAACACGATCGAGGTGCCCTGCCCGCGCACGATCGAGCCTTCTTCGACCAAACCGCCAATGCGGAACAGCTCGTTCTCATGCGGCGGCTCGGCCAGAACCTGCGTGGGCGAGCGGAAAAAGCTGATGCCGTCGCGCATCGCATAGCCGATCAATCCTGTCGACAGCGCCAGCGCCACAGCCGCAACCGCAATAATCTGAATGCGGCGTTGCTTTTTCAAACCCTTCATACCGGCCATAATAACTCTCCGTTACGGGAATACAGGGGCCAGCATCAGGCCCATCGTCTCATCCAGGCCCAGCATCAGGTTGGCGTTTTGCACCGCCTGCCCGGACGAGCCCTTGTTCAGATTGTCCAGCGTCGAGACCACCAGCACGCGCCCGCTGATGCGGTCGGCAGTGACGCCAATATGACAGAAATTCGATCCCTGCACATGCGACATCGCCGGAAGCTGGCCAAAGGGCAGCACGACGATGAACGGCTCGTCCGCATAGCGGCTGGCCAGCGCGTCATAGACCGCCTGCGCATCGCCCTTGAGGTAAATCGTCGCCAGAATGCCGCGATTGATCGGCACCAGATGCGGCGTAAAGACGATCCGCACCGGGCGGCCCGCAATGGCCGAGAATTCTTGATCAAACTCGGACAGATGGCGGTGCTTGCCGCCTTGGGAATAGCCCGCGACATCCTCGGACCGCTCGGCGAACAGCATGTTTTCCTTCAGGCTGCGCCCCGCGCCCGAGATGCCGTTTTTCAGATCGCAGATGATCTCGTCCAGATCGATGACGCCAGCCTCGATCAGCGGGCGCAGCGCGAATTGGACGGTGGCGGCGTTGCAGCCGGTGCCGGCCACCAGACGCGCAGATTTGATGTCGTCGCGATAGAATTCCGACAGGCCGTAAACGGCCTCTTGCTGCAGATCGGTCGCCACATGCGGCGCGCCATACCATTTTTCATATTCCGCAGGATCGCGCAGACGGAAATCCGCGCCCAGATCGACGATCTTCAGATGTTGCGGCAGATCCCGCACCAGAGCTTGGCTCAGGCCATGGGGCAGTGCGCAAAACACCAGATCAATGCCCGCAAAGTCGATCTCGGACGTCTGCACCAGACGTGGCAGGTCCAGATGACGCAAGTGCGGATAGACATCAGCCATGGCCATGCCCGCCTTGCGATCCGCCGACAGCGCGGCGATGCGCAGTTCGGGATGCGTGGCAATGATGCGCACAAGCTCGGCCCCAGTATAGCCCGAGGCTCCCAAAATGGCGACGTTGAACGGCATGGCTTCCCCTATGTATAAGTGGCGGGCGTTCTATGTGTCTGGCGATGCCCTTACGCCAGACGGCCCCCACCCGCAACCGCATGGGGGCCGATGGGTGATCATGCTTTCTGAAAGTTGATCGGTCTGTGTAGAAACTGGATCGCATGGCTGGACACACGCGCCGGATCGCCGGTTGTCAGGAATTTGCTTTCCATCCCCGGCCCCACCATTTCAGGATGGCGCTGCAGGTAATCGGCCAGCGATTCTGCCACAAGGTTCGCCTGCGAGAACACCTGAACGCCGTCGCCCAAGGCATCGGCAAAGACCTTTTCCATCAGCGGGTAATGCGTACAGCCAAGGATCGCGGCATCGGGGCGCGGCATTTTCCGCTTCAGCGCCTCAACATGGCTGCGCACCAGCGCCTCGGCCAGGATCAGATCGCCCTCCTCGATCGCGTCAACCACGCCGCCGCAGGCCTGCGCCTCGACATCGACCCCGATGGCGCGGAACGCCAGCTCGCGTTGAAAGGCGCGGCTGGCCACAGTTGCGGGTGTGGCGAACAAGGCGACGTGTTTCACGGCCACTTCGCGCGGGGCGGTGTTATCGCCCCACTGACGTTCGGTCAGCGCCTCGATCAGGGGCACGAACACGCCCAGCACACGCTTGCCCTCGGGCACCCAGTTTTCCTGCATCCGTTTCAGCGCGGCGGCAGAGGCCGTGTTGCACGCCAAGATCACCAGATCACAGCCGTTATCGAACAGCTTTTGCGTGGCGCTGACGGTCAGGTTGTAAATATCATCGGAGGTTCGCACCCCATAAGGCGCATGGGCATTGTCGCCAAAGTAAACCAGCGGCAGATCCGGCAAGCGTTTCGCCACCGCATCCAGAACGGTTAATCCACCCAGACCACTGTCAAATACGCCGACCGCCATCGCATCGCCCTTTCGCCCCTATCGGGCCTGTCATTGGGCTTAAATCGCCCCTTGCGGGCCACATAAGCCTGATCCGGTCAAAAATCCATCACTCGCGCAACACAGCGTGGCGGGAAATCGCCCTTGACGTACGGAATCCATGTTTTTTTCAGACACTTCCACTATATATGACAGCCAAGAGGGGGAGCCAAAGGAAAAGGCGATGGACTGGGACAAGTTGCGGATCTTTCATGCCGTCGCTGATGCGGGCAGTTTGACCCATGCGGGAGATACGCTGCACCTCAGCCAATCCGCGGTGTCACGGCAGATCCGCGCGCTGGAAGAGGCGCTCGATACCACATTGTTCCACCGCCATGCGCGTGGGCTGATATTAACCGAACAGGGCGAACTGCTGTTCGAGGCGACGCGCAGCATGAACAAGCGGCTAGAGGCCGCCGCCGCGCGCATCCGCGACAGCGAGGATGGCGTCTTTGGCACGCTCAAGGTGACGACGACCACCGGCTTTGGCACGATGTGGCTGGCGCCACGTCTGGGCAAGCTCTACGACCAATACCCCGACCTGAAAATCGACCTGATCCTCGAGGAGCGTATCCTTGACCTGCCCATGCGCGAGGCAGATGTCGCCATCCGCCTGAAAGAGCCCAGCCAGGCCGATGTCATCCGCAAACGGCTGATGGCGGTGCGGATGCGCCTTTATGCGACGCCCGAATATTTGCAGAACTCGCCCCCGATCAACCGGCTCGAGGATATCGCCCAGCACCGACTGATCTCGCAAAGCCTGAACTCGCCCCAGCCGGTTGCCGCGATCAACCTGTCGCAACGGCTGATGACGTTCGACATGGCCTCTGCGCTGACGGTGAACACCTATTATGGCGTGCTGCAGGGCGTGCTGGCAGGCATCGGCATCGGCATCTTGCCCGACTATGTGACCGAAGACAGTCCGAACCTGTGCCGCGTGCTGCCCTATCTCGAATCAAGCGAAATTCCGGTGTTCATCGCCTATGCCGAAGAGCTGCGCCAATCGCGCCGCATCGCCGCATTCCGCGATTTCATTCAAGATGAGCTGATCGCCCATCGCCGGAAACTGCGCGAATCCGCCCCGCCTGCGGACGCTGTGCCTGATTAATTTTTAACCCTTGCAGTCAGCGCATGGCAGACTTGCGCTGACTGGGTAGGCCGACCCCTTGCCCATTCACACTGTGCCACCTATTTCAGCAATCGAAGGCGATGATGCTTTACGGCTCATCATCTTCATACCTCCCTGTTGGACTTAGCCGGGCCTATTTATAGCCCCGGCTTTTTTTTGTCTTGTTGACGGTTTTTCTGCCGCTGCGACACGGCCCCCGCTTCCCCTTTTGCGCGACCTCGCCTAATAGGCCCCATAGCGCCAGCCTTGGGGGATAAACCATGACGACCGAGACCGCGTTCCGCGAGCCGCAGATCACCGCCGATCTGATTGCCTCTCACGGACTGAAGCCCGACGAATATCAGCGGATCGAAGAGATCATCGGCCGCACGCCCAGCTTTACAGAACTTGGCATTTTCTCGGCCATGTGGAACGAGCATTGCTCGTATAAATCCTCCAAGAAATGGCTACGCACGCTGCATACCACCGGCAAGCAGGTCATCTGCGGCCCGGGTGAAAATGCGGGCGTCATTGATATCGGCGACGGTCAGGCGCTGGTGTTCAAAATGGAAAGCCATAACCACCCCAGCTATATCGAGCCCTATCAGGGCGCGGCGACGGGCGTGGGCGGTATTTTGCGCGATGTGTTCACCATGGGCGCGCGCCCGATGGCGGCGATGAACGCACTGTCCTTTGGTATGCCCGACCACCCCAAGACGCGCCAATTGGTCGAGGGTGTCGTCGCCGGTATCGGCGGTTACGGCAACGCGTTCGGCGTGCCGACGGTTGCGGGCGAAGTGCGCTTTGACCCCGCCTATAATGGCAACTGCCTTGTGAACGCCTTTGCGGCGGGCTTGGCTGATGCCGACCGTATTTTCTATTCGGCGGCTTCGGGCGTCGGGATGCCGGTGGTTTACCTTGGCGCAAAAACCGGCCGCGATGGCGTCGGCGGCGCGACCATGGCCAGCGCAGAGTTCGACGACACGATCGAGGACAAGCGCCCCACCGTCCAAGTCGGCGACCCCTTTACCGAAAAGCGCCTGATGGAAGCCTGTATGGAGCTGATGGCCTCGGATGCCGTCATTTCGATCCAGGATATGGGTGCGGCGGGTCTGACCTGTTCGGCGGTCGAGATGGGTGACAAGGGCGGCCTTGGCATTCGCCTTGATCTGGAACTGGTGCCCGTGCGCGAAACCGCGATGACCGCGTACGAGATGATGCTGTCCGAAAGCCAAGAGCGGATGCTGATGGTGCTAAAGCCCGAGGGCGAGGCCGAGGCGCGCGCGATCTTTGAAAAATGGGATCTGGATTTCGCCATCGTTGGCGAGACGATTGCCGAAGACCGCTTCCTGATCATGCTGAACGGCGAGATCAAGGCCGATCTGCCGCTGTCGAAACTGGCCTCCTCTGCCCCCGAATACGACCGCCCTTGGGTTGCGACGCCCCCCGCCGCCCCGCTGGAAGGCGTGCCCAGCATCACGCCGATTGCGGGCCTGACCGCGCTGATCTCCTCGCCCAACCATGCGGCAAAGCAGTGGGTCTGGTCGCAATATGACCATCAGGTCGGCGCCGATACGATCCGAGTGCCCGGTCACGGCGCGGGCATCGTGCGCGTCCACGGCACCAACAAGGCCGTCGCCTTCACCTCGGATGTGACGCCGCGCTATGTGAAAGCGAACCCGATCGAGGGCGGCAAGCAGGCCGTGGCCGAGGCCTATCGCAACCTGATCGCCGTGGGTGCCACGCCCCTTGCGACCACCGACAACCTGAACTTCGGCAACCCCGAAAAGCCGCAGATCATGGGCCAGTTGGTTGGCGCGATCGAAGGTATCGGCGCCGCCTGCCGCGCGCTGGACTTCCCCATCGTATCGGGCAACGTCTCGCTGTATAACGAGACCGACGGCAACGGCATTCTGCCGACCCCGACCATTGGCGGCGTTGGTCTGATTGCTGACCTTGGCGACATGATCGCAGGGCCTGCACAGGCGGGCGACGCGCTGATCATGATCGGCCGCGTCGGCAGCCACCTTGGCCAATCGGCCCTGCTGCTCGAGGCCTTTGGCCGCGCAGACGGCGATGCGCCCGGCGTGGATCTGGAGGAGGAGGCCCTGCACGGTCAATTCATCCTGACCAACCGGATGCGGATCCGCGCCTGTACCGACCTGTCGGACGGCGGCCTTGCGCTGGCGGCCTTCGAGATGGCCGAGGCCGCAGGCACCGGCGTCAGCGTCGCAGCCGAGGATACCGCGCAGCTGTTTGGCGAGGATCAGGGCCGCTATCTGTTGGCCGTGCCGCGTGAACAGGTCGCCGCGCTGGTTGATGCGGCCGCGGGCGAAGGCATCGCTGCGGTGATCTACGGCGAATTTGGCGGCGATACCGTGGCGTTTGGAGCGGACAAAGCGCCGCTTGCGACGCTGCGCGCCACCTATCGTGACAGCTTTGCCGGAAAACTCGGCCTCTAACCCCATTGCCGGACGCATGCCCGGCACCTAAATTGACGAGAGCAACAGTCAGGAGCCGCCACATGGCCATCGAAGCACAGGAAATCGAGGATCTGATCCGCGCGTCCTTTCCCGCCGCGCGTATTACGATCACCGATCTGGCCGGAGACGGAAACCACTGGGCCGCTGAAGTCATCGACGAAAGCTTCCGCGGCCTGAACCGTGTGCAACAGCAACGCGCTGTCTATGCGGCGCTCAAGGATCAGATGGAGGGCGCGAACGGTGCCCTCCACGCCCTTGCGCTGACCACCAAGGCGCCGGAATAATTCGACTTTAGAATTTTGGCCCAGCCACAGGATTATAAAAGATGAGCGATGTAGCCCTTAACCAAATCCGCGAAACCATTGCCGGCAACGACGTCGTACTGTTCATGAAGGGCACGAAAATGATGCCGCAATGCGGCTTTTCCAGCCGTATCGCCAGCGTGCTGAACTTTATGGCTGTCGATTTTGCCGATGTCGACGTGCTGGCCGATGCCGACATTCGTCAAGGCATCAAAGATTTCTCGGACTGGCCGACGATTCCGCAGCTTTATGTCAAAGGCGAATTTGTCGGCGGTTGCGACATTGTCACCGAAATGGTGCTGTCGGGCGAGCTGGACACCTTGTTCACGAACGAGGGCATCGCCTTTAACAAGGAATCTGCGGATAAAATCCGCGAAGCCAACGCCTAAAACGAAAGGGCCGGGGCATTCCCCGGCCTTTTTATCGCTGCGAGGTCCCCAGCGGCTTTACTTTTGTTCGATCCCGAACCGGGTTTCTGCCGCGCGCATCAGCGCCTCGACCCGCTCGACCATCGCCTCATAGGCGGCGACGACCTCTTCCGAGATCACCTCGACCGGCACTTCGACCAAGCGCTCGACTTCGACTTGCACCTCGACGGGCACTTCCACGGGCACCTCGACCACACGTTCCACCTCGACCTCAACACGGGTTGGGGTCTGGGCAAGGCGCGCCTCTAGCGTGCCAACATGGTGGCGCAGCGCGGTCAGCTCTTCTTCAAGCGCGCCCGTGCGGTCGGCCAGCATCAGCCCTGCCATCAACAGCATCCGCGATTCCGGCATCCGGCCTAGCTGCGCGGCAAAGGCCTGCGCCTCGGTATCAAGACGCGCGGCGGCGCCGGTGACAAACTGCTCTTCGCCGGGATTGCAGGCGACCTCAAACTGACGGTTGCCGATCATAACATTGATCTGCGGCATCACTCTTGCTCCTCAAAATCGGCGGCGCGAAATTGGTGGGATGGGCGGGCGCTGTTCGCGACCAGTGGGCGAAGGCCCGCAATGACGGCGGACACCTCGGCCAGATCGGCGGCGCGGCTGGCTTGCAGCGCGGCAATCTCGGCCTCCATCGCGCGATTGATCAGGCGGGGATCGGCGACATTGGCGGCAAGGCTGCCCCGCATTTCCTCGGCCACGGCGCGCAGCTCGGCATTGGATTGGCGCAAGCGGTAAAGCTCATCATCAATTTCCGCCAGACGGCTGCCCTGTGCGGCAAGCTGTTGTTCCAAAACCGCAAAACGCCCCTCCGCCGCAGCAAGCTGCTCGGATGTATCCGCCGCGTGCCCCGCATGCAAAGGTCCGGACGCGGATGCCTGCAGCACCCCCGCGATACGGCTGAGCGCCGCCTCGACCCGTGCGGCGGCATCGGCGATCCGATCAGCGCCCAGCGGTGCGAATTGCTGACTATCCTGCGTCATCCCTGCCCCGCGCTCCGATCCCGGATCCGTTCGTGCATGTCTGCGGCCTTCAACTTCATCACTCAAGTCCTTGCATTAGATCACGATTGCGTAGAGCACGCAAACCCCGCAGCGCCCTTGTCGGCACAGATTGGCAAATTGACTGGCGTCAAACGCACTCCTGTCGCGCGTTTCGCTTGAACTGCCGCTTTTGACTGCTATGAATTTCCGAACGCCTTTTCCCGAAGTAAGGATCAAGACCTTGGATATCGCTGCCCTGCGCGCCGCCCACCCCGATCACTGGATGAAGGCCGCGGCAATCCGCACATTGACGCTGGACGCTGTTGCTGCTGCAAATTCCGGCCACTCTGGCATGCCGATGGGCATGGCCGATGTGGCAACCGTGCTATTTGAAAAACACCTGCGCTTTGACCCCAAAGCCCCGCGTTGGGCTGACCGCGACCGGTTTATTTTGTCGGCAGGCCATGGCTCGATGCTGGTTTACGCGCTGATGTATCTGACAGGGTATGAGGATATCACCCTGCAACAGATCAAAGATTTCCGCCAATGGGGGGCTCGCACGGCTGGCCACCCGGAATACGGCCATGCCGCCGGCATTGAGACGACGACCGGCCCGCTGGGTCAGGGCATCGCCAACTCGGTCGGCTTTGCCATTGCCGAGGAACACCTGCGCGCCCGTTTCGGCACCAGCCTGATCAACCACTATACCTATGTCATCGCGGGCGACGGCTGCCTGATGGAGGGCGTCAGCCAAGAGGCCATCGGCCTTGCCGGCAAGCAAGAGCTGTCGCATCTGATCGTCTTCTGGGACAACAACGGCATTACCATCGACGGCAAGGTCGATATCGCCGATGTCACCAACCAGCCTGCGCGTTTCGCCGCATCGGGCTGGCATGTGCAGGAAATCGACGGCCATGATCCGGTTGCGATCAACACCGCGATCGAGGCCGCAAAGAAAGACAAGCGCCCCTCGATGATCGCATGCAAGACGCATATCGCGCTGGGCTCGTCGGCGCAGGACACGTCGAAAGGCCATGGCGCGCTGACCGACGCCAAGCTGATCGCCGATGCGAAAGCCGCCTATGGCTGGACCGCTGGCGCATTCGAAGTGCCCGCCCAGATCAAAGCAGGCTGGGAAGCCATGGGCCAACGCGGCGCCGCCGCACATGCCGAATGGACCGCCCGCTTTAACGCGCTGTCGGACACCAAAAAGGCTGATTTCGAGCGTATCTTCCGCGCCGAGGCCCCCAAAGGCCTGCCCGCCAAGATCCGCGCCCTAAAGAAAGAGATCAGCGAAAAGCAACCCAAGGTCGCGACGCGCAAATCGTCGGAAATGGTGCTGGATGTCGTCAATCCGCTGATGAAGGAAACCATCGGCGGCTCGGCTGACCTGACGGGTTCCAACAACACGCTGACCAAAGATCTGGGCACCTTTGGGGTCGAGAATCGCAAGGGTCGCTATGTCTATTTCGGCATCCGTGAACACGGTATGGCGGCGGCGATGAACGGCATGGTGCTGCATGGCGGCGTGCGTCCCTATGGCGGCACGTTCATGGCCTTTACCGATTATGCCCGCGGCGCGATGCGCCTGTCGGCGCTGATGGGTGCGCCGGTGATCTATGTCATGACGCATGATTCCATCGGCCTTGGCGAAGACGGCCCGACCCACCAGCCGGTCGAGCATCTGTCGATGCTGCGCGCAACGCCCAATACCTATGTCTTCCGCCCCGCCGATACGGTGGAAACGGCAGAGGCCTGGGAAATCGCGCTGACCTCGACCTCGACCCCTTCGGTGCTGGCGCTGTCGCGTCAGAACCTGCCGACAGTGCGCAAGACCCATACCAACACCAACCTGACCGCCAAGGGCGCCTATGTGCTGGCCGAGGCGACAGGCAAGCGTCAGGTGATCTTGATGGCCTCGGGTTCGGAAGTGGAAATCGCGCTGGCTGCCCGCGACCAGCTGGAAGCGGCAGGCATCGGCACCCGCGTCGTCTCGGTCCCCTCGATGGAGCTGTTCCGCGCGCAGGACGAAGCCTATCGCAAGCGCGTCCTGCCCGCAGGCCCCGCGCGTATCGCGATCGAGGCGGGCGTGCGCCAAAGCTGGGATTGGCTGCTGCTGGGCGAGCGCGGCCGCGAGGCGAAAGCGGCCTTTGTCGGCATGGAGGGCTTTGGCGCCTCGGCCCCGGCCGAAGTGCTGTATGAAAAGTTCGGCATCACCGCCGCCAATGTGGCGCAGAAGGCCAAAGGCCTGATCGGCTAACCATAAAGAAAGGGCCCCGCGAGGGGCCCTTTTTGTCAGTGCGCCTTGCCGCGCATAAAGGGTGTCACAACCAGCACCACGATCAACCCGATCAACAGGCCGACGATCCCATCCAGCGCCGCTGTGACGAACCATTCGACAAAGCCGCGCGCCCCCGACAGCATATTGCCCGCATCCACCGCCCAATGGTGGATACCGTCATAGACCAGCGGCCAGCCCAGCGTCGATGCGCCATGCGTCAGGATATTGCCGCCCACCCACAGCATTGCCAGTGTGCCGACAAAGGACAGCACCGCCAGAAACGGCGGCATCCCGACCACCAGCCCGCGCCCAAACGCGCGCGTCGCACCAAGTCGGCCGTTTTGATGCATCGCGGCGCCGATATCATCCGCCTTCACGATCAGGGCAACGCCGCCGTAAACCAGCGCCGTGATGGCCAGACCGACCACAGCCAACGTCACCGCCTCCATCCAAAAGCCGCCGACCTCGATCACCGACAGCGAGACGACCATAATCTCGGCCGACAGGATAAAGTCGGTCTTGATCGCGCCTGCCACACGGGATTCTTCCAGCTTGGCCGGATCGCCGGTTTCATGTTCGGCATGGGCGACGGGATCTTGCGGGCGGATGTAATGGATGACCTTCTCGGCCCCCTCGTAACATAGATAGAGCCCCCCCAGCATCAGCAGCGGCGTGATGATCCACGGCAGGAAATAATTCAGCGCCAAAAGGATCGGCAGCAAGATCACCAGCTTGTTGAAGATCGATCCGCGTGCGATGCGCCAGACCATCGGCAATTCGCGATCTGCCTTGAAACCCGTCACATATTTGGGCGTCACAGCGGCATCGTCGATGACCAGCCCCGCCGCCTTTGATCCGGCCTTTACGGTCTGGGTCGCGATATCATCAATCGAGGCAGCCGCAACTTTCGCAATCGCCGCCACATCATCTAGCAAAGCCAATAAGCCGCTCATATCATGTCCTATATGGGCAAGGCTGCACGAAAGCGCGCATTCTAACTAACTCGCCCTTCCCCTCAGCTTGCCATCGCGCGTAAAAGAAAGCCATGACGAACCAAATCGCTCTGACCTTTGCCCTGCTGCTGCTGCTCCTTGTCGGGGCTGATATGCTGTTCAATCACGGGGCAGCGCTGCTGTTTCTGGCACGCAAATTTCTGGATCTGCTGAATTGGATTCAGTTTTGGCGTTAACATGCCGCGCGGGGATCGGCGCGGCGTTGACCTTTTCGCTGAAATCGCAATGGTGTCGGCAACGCGGGTAATTCGCCCGCTAGAAACCGTGAAGAGGGTTCAAAATGGCTGTGAAAGTGGCGATCAACGGCTTCGGCCGCATCGGACGCAATGTGCTGCGGGCGATCATTGAATCGGGGCGCACCGATATCGAGGTTGTGGCGATCAACGATCTGGGTCCGGTTGAAACCAACGCCCACCTGCTGCGCTATGATTCGGTGCATGGCCGTTTCCCCGGCACCGTCACCACCACCGCCGACACGATCGATGCGGGCCGCGGCCCGATCCGCGTAACTGCGATCCGCAACCCGGCTGATCTGCCCTGGGGCGACGTCGATATCGCGCTGGAATGCACCGGCATCTTCACCGACGCGGACAAGGCCAAGATCCACCTGGAAAACGGCTCAAAGCGCGTGCTGGTCTCGGCCCCCTCGACCGGCGCAGACAAGACCATCGTGTTCGGCGTGAACGACGATACGCTGACCGCCGCAGACATGATCGTCTCGAACGCGTCGTGCACCACCAACTGCCTGTCGCCCGTGGCCAAAGTGCTGCATGACGCCATCGGCATCACCAAAGGCTTTATGACCACGATCCACAGCTATACCGGCGATCAGCCGACGCTGGATACGATGCACAAGGACCTCTATCGCGCCCGCGCCGCTGCGCTGTCGATGATCCCGACCTCGACCGGTGCGGCAAAGGCCGTTGGCCTTGTGCTGCCGGAACTCAAGGGCAAGCTGGACGGCGTCTCGATCCGCGTGCCGACCCCGAATGTCTCGGTCGTCGACCTGACGTTCGAAGCCGCGCGCCCGACCACCGTCGAGGAAGTGAACGCCGCCATCATCGCCGCCGCTGACGGCCCGCTGAAAGGCATCCTTGGCTACACGCACGAGCCGCTGGTCTCGAGCGACTTCAACCACGATTCGCACTCGTCCGTGTTCGCGCTGGACCAGACCAAAGTGCTGGACGGCAATATGGTCCGCATCCTGTCGTGGTACGACAATGAATGGGGCTTCTCGAACCGTATGTCCGATACGGCGGTTGCCCTTGGCAAGCTGATCTAAGGTTTAGGGCGCCCTGCGGGGCGCCCTATTTCCATCTATCGGCCAGCGCCTGCTGGACGCCCGGCGGCACAAAAGCCGACACATCCCCCCCCAGCCGCGACACTTCCTTGACCAGACGCGAGGCAATCGCCTGATGGCGCGCCTCGGCCATCAAAAAGACCGTCTCGATATCGGGGGCGAGGGTGCGGTTCATGCCGGTCATCGGGAATTCATATTCAAAATCCGCCGCCCCCCGCAGACCGCGAATGATCACCTGCGCGCCAACTTTGCCCGCAAAATCCACCAGCAACGTCTCGAACGGAACGACGGCGATATCCGCCGGGATGGCGGCGACCTCGACCTCTAGCAGCGCGACACGTTCGTCCACGCCGAACAGCGGCCCCTTGCCTGCATTGATCGCAACACCGATCACCAGCCGATCCACCAGCGCCGCGCCGCGCCGGATGATATCCAGATGGCCGTTGGTGACCGGATCAAAGGTGCCGGGATAAAGGCCGATACGCATGACAGGCTCCTGTCCAAAGGGTCAGCGGCACGAGGGAGCAGTCAAGCCATTCGTGCCAGCCGCATTTATAAGCTTCACCGCAAAGGCGGCAATATTCTTGTTATTCGTCAGGGGAATGATAGCCTAGGGGTGAAATTGGGTGCCACGGTTTCCCCTTATGCTTGGGGACGTTACGCGAGAGTTGCATGGCCGAGGTTACGCTAAACGCCGATGGCGAGGGAAGCTATCTGCTGCCCGTCTATTTCACAGGCGAAGATGATACCGTTGCGGTTAATGTCACGCAGGGTTTTCGCGGCTCGATTGTGGTGTCGGGCCATTACAACGACGGCGAAATTGAAAGCCTGTCCCTTAGCCTGCCGGACGGCTGGCGGCTGGCCTTGCGCGAACGCGGCCGCGCCGCCGCGCTCGAGGTCGAGGCATGGGTCGCTTATGACATCTTTGACGCCGGCGGCGCGCTGCGCGGCCCGATTACCATCAGCGCGAATTACATCTCGGTGCCATGTTTCACGCGTGACACATGGATTGAAACGGCAGGTGGGCCGGTTCTGATCCAGAACCTGACCCCCGGCGATCTGGTGATGACCCGGGACCATGGCGCGCGCCCGATTCGCTGGATTGGCAAGCGCAACCTTGACGCGGACGAGTTGGAAACCTTTCCCAGCCTGCGCCCGGTGCGCATCAAGGCCGGAGCCCTTGGGCGCGGCGTGCCGCAAGATGATCTTCTGGTATCTCAGCAGCACCGTATGCTGGTCCGCTCGCGCATCGCGCGGCGGCTGTTTGAAAGCGCCGAAGTGCTGATCGCCGCAAAACAGCTGTTGCAGGTTGAAGGTATCGATATTGCCGAAGACGTGAGTGCGGTCGAATATTACCACATGATGTTCGACCAGCACGAGGTGGTCAGTGCCAATGGCGCCCCGACCGAATCGCTCTATACCGGCGCGGAATCCATGCGCGCCATCAGCCCCGCCGCGCAGGAAGAAATTTTCACCCTCTTTCCAGAGTTACGTGATTATGACGACACGCCGCCGCCTGCCCGCCCGCTGGCGTCCAGCCGGGCCGGACGCCGTCTGGTGGTGCGGCATTTGAAGAATAACCTGCCCCTGCTTTCGCCCTAACTTCGGGCAAATCGCGGGCACGCGGGCACAGGACGCTGCGGAATTTGTCCGGGCGATATAGACTTATCTTGCCGGGCCGCAGAACATCGCCCCGATATTTTGAACGGAGAATGCGGTCATGAAGGCGATCATCATTGGCGCGGGTATGGGCGGCCTATGCGCGGGCATCGCGCTGCAACGCATCGGGCATGAGGTCGCGGTTTATGAACGCGTGCGCGAAATCCGCCCCGTCGGTGCCGCGCTGTCTTTGTGGTCGAACGGCGTGAAATGCCTGAACTTTCTGGGGCTTGAGGCACAGGTGCGCGCCCTTGGCGGCCAGATGGACAGCATGGCCTATGTCGAGGGGCATTCAGGCCGCACCATGACCGCTTTTGACCTTGCGCCCGTCTATGAAACCGCCGGTCAGCGCGCCTATCCCGTCGCGCGGGCGGAACTGCAGAATATGCTGATGGACGCCTGCGGACGCGAAAACATTACCCTTGGCGCCGAACTGGTCGAGGTCTGGGAGGATGAGAGCCAGGTTCACGCCCGCTTTGCCGATGGCAGCGTGGCCAGCGGCGATTATCTGATCGGTGCAGATGGGGCGCATTCACTGGTGCGCAGCTATGTGCTGGGCGAGAAACTGCCCCGCGACTATTCCGGCTATGTGAATTTCAACGGTCTTGTCGCCATTGATCCCGCCATCGCCCCCGCAGACCGTTGGACGACATTTGTCGCAGATGGCAAGCGCGCCTCGGTCATGCCGGTTGCAGATGGGCGGTTCTATTTCTTCTTTGATGTCCCCGGCCCCGCAGGCCAGACCGTCGAGCGCGCCGATTTCAAAGACACCCTGCGCCAGCATTTCGCGGATTTCGCCGCCCCCGTGCAGCGCCTGATCGACGCGATCGAACCCGAGCGCACCAACCGCGTCGAGATTTTCGACATCACGCCGTTCCACACCTGGACGCGTGGCCGCGTGGCGCTGCTGGGGGATGCCGCCCATAACACCAGCCCCGATATCGGTCAGGGCGGCTGTATGGCGATGGAGGATGCGGTCGTGCTGGGCATCGCGCTGCAGGTCAATACGCTGGGCGTGCAAGACGCGCTGATCCGCTATCAGAACCGCCGCGCGCCGCGCGCGGGCGAATTGGTGCTGCGCGCCCGCCGCCGCGCCGCCGAAACGCATGGCTTTGACATGGCCGAGACGCAGGCTTGGTATGACGGGCTATGGACCGAGGACGGCAGCCGCATCATGCGCGGCCTGTTGTCGAATATCGAAGGCAACCCGCTGGACTGAAAAATAAGGGCGCCGCGCGGCGCCCTTTTATCATTCTGCTTTTATTCTGCGAAATCGGCGGGATTCGCCTCGCGCGCCATGTGATCCAGCACCGCGTTGACGAATTTCGGCTCTTTCGGATCGGCCGAAAAAGCCGAGGCAATGTCCATAAATTCGACGATCACGACCTTGGCTGGGGTCTCTTTCAGCATGAACTCGGCCCCGGCGGCGCGAAACAGCGCGCGCAGGGTCGGGTCGATGCGGGCGATCGGCCATTTGCTGACCAAAGCGCGGTCGGTCATCTGGTCGATCTGCGCCTGATTGTTCACGGCATCCTGCATCAGGGTGCGGAACAGGGTGACATCGCCTTCGACCAGCTCTTCGCCGTCGATACTGGCGCCAAAGCGGAAGTCTTCGAATTCGCGCGTTACACGCGTCACCGTCACTCCGGCCGCTTCCATTTGGAACAAAGCCTGCACCGCGTAAAGACGCGCAGCCGAACGCATCCGGCGCTGTTCATTCCGATTCGAGCCCACGCGACGATACCCCTTTGTCCGGCCTACAGGCCGCGTCCATTGCCCCATCGGGCGGCCAAGGTCAACGCCCGGCACCTGCCCCAAGGAAGCTTTGACCCGAAATAAAGCCCGCAAGCCCCCCTGCGGTCATCAACTCACGCTCGTGATCGGTCTCGCCGATCATCAAAACGGCGTCGCCCGGCAGGCCTTGGGCCATCAGCCAGGCTTTCAGATCATCGCGCATCTCGCCCCAGTTGGTGCCAAAACGCGGCAGCGCAAGTTCGGATTTCGCGGCGATCTGATCCAGCAACCCCGGCAGCGCCCGCCCCGACAGCCCCAGATGCGGCTGAGCGGCGCTGGCCTGCAGACGCAGCAGCGGCGCATCCGCGATCACCTGCCCCGGGCGGAACACGCCCAGCGCATTCGAGGAATAGAGGAAAGCCACCAGATCACGGCCCGTCGTCGCGCGCACACCGGCATAAGTCTTGTAATCCAGCCCCAGCGCCTTGGCGCGGGCGACGCGCGCGCGCACAACCTCGATCGGCAATGTGCCACCGCCGCCGATCAGCTCGCGCCGTGCCATGCGCCAGCAGTGGCGCAAAAACCCGTCGCCATTGCCCGGCCCGCCGTTATGCCCAATGCCACTCATCTTACTTCCCCTTGAACCAGCGCGAGATCCCCGCGCGGCGTGCGTCAATGCGTTGATCCAGCCGGTCGAGCGCCGGTTGCAGGCGGCGATGGCGCCAGCGGATCACCCGCGCGGCAATCGCCCAGACCAGCGCCACTGACACCGTCAGGAAAATAATATTGAACCACGGAATAATCCGCGTGTCAGGCCCCGGCACTTCCCAAACCTTCACCGCATTGGGGAAAATCGTCAGGAACTGGTTACGCCAGCCGTAATGGCGCACCGCGACCCAGCGCGGCGCCTCGGCGGTCGAGGCCAGATTCGCCACCTGCGCCTGAATGTCATAGGCGCTGAATTTGAAATAGGGCGGCCAGCCCCAGCCGGTATCCTCGTTGCGAAACACCCGCTCGCGTCCATTTGGCAAGGCAGTGTTGATAAAGAACACATCGCGCACTTGGCCCGCGGCGCTGCCGGGTTCTGCGTTGCTATAGAACATGCTGTTCCAGCCGGGCGTGACACGGCGGTTTTCCGTGCCGATGATGCGCACGATATCATGGCGCGGAAGGTTGTAATGCAACACCCCACCCACCAGCAGCGCCAGCGCGACGATGAACACCCATTTCACGATCTTCAGCATCAACGCCCCGCTGTTTGATTTATGCCAGCTTAGCCGCGACCAGAGACCGAGGCCAGCTCATCCGCGCGCCCACCCTCTTCGCCGTTGAACAGCTGCTCGGGCGTGATCAGATAGGGGGCAAGTTCGATGCCGCGATTGGCCATCGCCGACCCTTCGATGCGCACCGAATCAGCATAGGTGCGGATGACGACGCGGGTGCTGTTCGGCACCAGATCATACAGATGGATCATATCGTGGTTGAACAGGCGGATGCAGCCCGCCGAGCCAGAGTTCCCGATGGATTCCAGATCGTTGGTGCCGTGAATGCGGTAATAGGTGTCGCTGCCATTGCGGTACAGATAAAGCGCGCGTGCGCCCAAGGGGCTGGCAAGGCCGCCTGGCACACCGCCACGGAACGGGCCATACAGGGCCGGATCGCGGCGCAGCATGTTTGCGGTCGGCGTCCAGCCCGGCCACTTCGCCTTGCGCTGGATGATCGTGGTGCCGCGCAGGCCCACACCTTCGATTCCGACGCCGATCGAATAGCGCCACGCCATGCCGTCGGGCATGATCCAATAGAGGAATTTTGCGTTGGGATCGATTTCAATCGTGCCCGGGCGCAGCTCGCCGGGATAGCGCATCAGCACGCGGCGGTTCACGCCTTGCAGATATTGCGGCGAGACCGGCGGCAGGCGATAGCCCTCATCCTCGATCAGACCGTAACCCTCGACGATTTGCGACAGCGGCACCCCGCCGACCACCGGCTCGGGCGCGGCGACCTCGGGCACGGGCGCGCAGGCGGCCATCAAAGAAAAACCGCCCAAGGCGGCCAAGGCAAAGCGACGAGAGACAGCGGGCTGTGCGAATGACATGTGAACGGGCCTAGCTAACGGAATACGACTCATTTCATAACAACTTAAAGGTTGGCGGCAAAGTGCCGGGGGCCGTTTCATCGGGCGGCGAAAGCCCGCTCACTACCTTGTCATCTTGCATTTGAACGCAAATCACCCGTTAACTATGGCGGTAAAACGCCGGAGACGGCGTATCGGTTCCCCACTGACGCGCGAATTTCTGTGGTAACCTTGCCACGGATGGCGCGCAAAAATTAACCAATTGCCCGCTATAACCGCTTTGCGGCAAAGAAATCGCGCAGCAAAGTCTCGGCCTCGGGGGCGCCCAGATCACCGTAAACCTCGGGGCGGTGATGACATTGCGGGTGGTTGAACACGCGCGCCCCATGCAGCACGCCGCCCGATTTTGGATCTTCGGCGCCAAAGTAAAGCCGCCGGATGCGCGCAGCGGCAATCGTGCCAGCGCAGATCGGGCAAGGTTCCAGCGTCACATAAAGATCGTGGTCGATCAGCCGTTCAGACCCGATCACGGCGCAAGCGGCGCGGATCGCCAGCACTTCGGCATGGGCGGTCGGGTCATGCAACTCGCGCGTGCGGTTGCCGGCACGGGCGATAATCTGGCCACTCGGCCCAATGACAACCGCGCCCACCGGCACCTCGCCGCGCATGGCGGCAAGTTTGGCTTCCTCTAGCGCGTGGATCATATAGGATCGGAATTGCATTCTTTCTTCATGAACCGGCGTGGATCGCTCTGGCAAGGGCCCTCTGGCCAAAATCGCTTTGCCAAGATCGCTCTGGCAAGGGCGAACACAAAGCAGTAAGAGGCGCGGATGAACCAGGACCCCACCACTCCCCCGCATGAAGATGCAGCGCCCGCCGCGACTGGCGAACGCATTGCCAAAGTATTGGCCCGCGCAGGCATAGCCTCGCGCCGCGATGTTGAACGCATGATCCTTGACGGACGCGTCAGCGTCAATGGCAAGGTGATCAATTCACCCGCCGTCAACGTCGCAGATCGCGACCGTGTCAGCGTCGACGGCCAGCCCGTCGCCGCAGCCGAGCCGCCGCGCCTGTGGCTGTATCACAAGCCCTCGGGCCTTGTGACGACGAATAAAGATGAACTCGGCCGCGAGACCGTGTTCGACGCCCTGCCCGAGGACCTGCCCCGCGTGATGACGGTTGGCCGCCTCGACCTGACCTCGGAAGGGCTGCTGCTGCTGACCAATGACGGCGAGGTCAAGCGCAAGCTAGAGCTGCCCGCCACCGGTTGGCTGCGCCGCTACCGCGTGCGCGTGAACGGCGAAGTGACCGAGCCCGAGCTGGACAAGCTGCGCGCCGGCATCACCGTTGATGACATTGAATATCAGCCCATGGATGTCGAGCTGGACCGCCAGCAAGGCGCGAATGCCTGGCTGACGATCGGCCTGCGCGAAGGCAAGAACCGCGAGATCCGCCGCGTCATGGAAGCGCTGGGTTTTGTCGTGAACCGTCTGATCCGCATTTCCTATGGCCCATTCCAACTGGGCGCGCTGGAAGCGGGCGAAGTGCAGGAAGTGCGCCGCAAAGTGCTGCGCGATCAGCTGGGTCTGGACCAGGACGCCCCTGATCTGCAGCGCAGCCGCCGCATCATCCGCAACGAGAAGATCGTAGACGAGACGCCCAAGCGCGGCCGTCCGGCAAAGCCCGGCTTCAAACCCGGTGCCAAGCCCTCTGGCGACCGCCCGTCCTATGGTGATCGTCCCTCTTTTGGCGACAAGCCGCGTTTTGGCGACAAGCCGCGCGGTGATCGTCCGAGCTTTGGCGACAAACCGCGCTTCGGCGATAAACCCCGTGGTGATCGCCCAAGTTTCGGCGACAAGCCCCGTGGCGACCGCCCTTACGGCGATAAACCACGCGGTGACCGCCCTTATGGCGACCGCCCGTCGGGCGATCGTCCCAGCTTCGGCGACAAGCCTCGCAGCTTCAAACCGCGCACCGAGGGCGACGCCCCACGCGGTGATCGTCCCAGCTTTGGTGACAAGCCGCGCTTCGGCGATAAACCCCGTGGTGATCGCCCAAGTTTCGGCGACAAGCCTCGTGGTGATCGTCCCTACGGCGACAAACCCCGTGGCGACCGGCCGTATGGCGACAAACCACGCGGCGACCGCCCTTATGGCGACCGTCCCTCGGGGGACCGTCCCAGCTTCGGCGACAAACCTCGCAGCTTCAAACCGCGCACCGAGGGCGACGCCCCGCGCGGCGAGCGTAAGAGCTTTGGGGATAAGCCTCGTTTCGGCGATAAACCCCGCGGCGACCGCCCAAGCTTTGGCGACAAGCCTCGCGGTGACCGTCCCTATGGTGACAAGCCGCGCGGTGACCGGCCTTATGGCGACAAACCACGCGGCGACCGCCCTTATGGCGACCGTCCCTCGGGGGATCGTCCCAGCTTTGGTGACAAGCCCCGCAGCTTCAAACCGCGCACCGAGGGCGACGCCCCGCGCGGCGAGCGTAAGAGCTTTGGCGATAAGCCTCGTTTCGGCGACAAGCCCCGTGGCGACCGCCCAAGCTTCGGCGACAAACCCCGTGGTGATCGTCCCTATGGCGACAAGCCGCGCGGTGACCGGCCTTATGGTGACAAACCACGCGGCGACCGCCCGAGCTTTGGCGATAAGCCGCGCAGCTTTGGTGACAAGCCCCGTTTCGGGGACAAACCTCGCGGCGACCGGCCGTCCGGTGATCGCCGTCCCTCGGGTGCGCCCCAAGGCGGCAATCGCCGCCCGCCGCGCCGCGATGACAAGTAAACGACCGGGCTAAAGCGGCAGGAAACCACCGCAAAATCCATGGAAAGGCACCCTACGGGGTGTCTTTCGCGTTCCAGCGCATGAAAATCATTGCAAAGCGTCTTGCCGTTTCACGGTAACGCCCTAATTTCTATGGCAGAGCGCGCAACATTGCCGCACGACATGAGGAGAGCCCATGCCACGCTTTTTGCGCCCCACCTGCTATGGCTTGCTGATCGCTTTGCTTTACGGCACCGCGTTTGGCTGGATCGGGGGCTGAATATGGCGCGTGCATTCGGGGGTAAATTCTCGCCGCGCGGCAAAGGCGAAAGCGACGCCGCCCGCGCAGCCATTCGCGACAACCGCGAGGAAGAGCGGAAGCTGTCAAAAGGCGGCAAACGCGCCCGCATTTTGATGATCCCCGGCTTTTTGGCCGCAGGCTTGTCGCTGTTTCGCGGCGCCGAAGAGCTGGCCTTTGGCCTTTTGGGCGGCGGCGGCGTGATCCTTGCCGCTTGGCTGCTGCGCGAAGGGCTGCGGGCCGAAGCCGCTTATGAGGCCCGCGCCATCGCCCGCCGCCCGGCCATCCCGCGCAAAATCTTTGCCGCGGTGCTGTTCGGGATCGGCACGCTGTTCATGGCCGTCTCGGCCGATACCTCGTTCGAGGAGGGCGCGATCTATGGCGTCATTGCAACCGTGCTGTCGCTGATCGCCTTTGGCCTTGATCCCATGCGTGACAAACGCGCCGAAGGGATCGATACCTTTCAGCAAGACCGCGTGGCGCGCATCGTGGACGAGGCGGAAAGCTATCTTGCCACCATCAGCCAGCAGATCGCGACGCTGAACCTGCGCAGTCTGTCGGCCAAGGCCGAAGGCGTCATCGCCAGCGCCCGCCGCATGATCCGCACGGTCGAGGAAGATCCCCGCGATCTGACCGCCGCGCGCAAATTCTTGGGCGTCTACCTGATGGGTGCGCGCGATGCGACGGTGAAATTCGTCGATGTTTATCGCCGGACCAGTGATGAAGGGGCGCGCAATGACTACGAAACCCTGCTAGATGATTTGCAAGGCCAGTTCGCCGCCACCACAACCCGTATGCTAGAGGGCGGCCGCACTGATATGGATATTGAAATCAAAGTCCTGCGCGAACGACTGCAGCGCGAAGGCATCCCGACCGAGTAACCCTAATCGCAAGAGGTTCCCATGTCTGAAACGATCCGCGAAGCCGCGACCGCAGCCTTGAAAGATGTTGAAAAAGTGACGGCCACCGTGCTGCCAACCCCCACCCCCGCCGCCGAGATTGTGCCTCTGGCGCAGGCCGACACCGTCAAATCGACCGAGATCCGCCAGCGTATCGCCGAAATCGACATGACGAACACCCAGTCGATCATCGGCTTTGGCTCGCGCGCGCAGTCGGAACTGCAGGTGATCAGCCAGTCGATGCTGCAGGGCGTCAAAAACAAGGACGTCGGCCCCGCCGGTGATAGCCTGCGCGATATGGTGACGACGATCCGCGGCTTTTCGGTCAGCGAGTTGGATGTGCGCCGCGATCAAAGCTGGTGGGAAAAGCTGCTGGGCCGCGCTGCGCCCATGGCCAAATTCGTCGCGCGTTTCGAGGAAGTGCAAAGCCAGATCGACAAGATTTCCGACGATCTGCTCAAACACGAACATGTCTTGCTGAAAGACATTCAAAGCCTTGATCTGCTGTATGAAAAGACGCTCGATTTCTATGACGAGCTGGCGATCTATATTGCGGCGGGCGAAGAGAAACTGGCCGAGCTTGACAGCACCACCATCCCCGCCAAAGAGGCCGAAGCCGCAGGCGCGCCCGAGGATCAGGCCATCATTAAGGCGCAAGAGTTGCGCGATCTGCGTGCCGCGCGCGATGATCTGGAACGCCGCGTCCACGATCTGAAACTGACGCGTCAGGTCACAATGCAATCGCTGCCCTCGATCCGCTTGGTGCAGGAAAACGACAAATCGCTGGTGACCAAGATCAATTCGACCTTGGTGAATACCGTGCCTTTGTGGGAAACCCAATTGGCGCAGGCGGTGACGATCCAACGCTCGTCCGAGGCAGCCAAAGCCGTTAAGGCCGCGAATGACCTGACCAATGACCTGCTGACCAAGAACGCTGAAAACCTGCGCGAGGCGAACAAAGCCATCCGCACCGAAATCGAGCGCGGCGTCTTTGATATCGAGGCTGTGAAGGCCGCGAATGCCAATCTGATCGCCACGATCAACGAAAGCCTGCAAATCGCCGACGAGGGCAAAGCCAAGCGCGCCGCCGCCGAGGCTGATCTGCAACGCCTGGAATCCGATCTGCGCGACACGCTGGTTTCGGCAAAAGCGCGCGAAATGCCCGTCGCAGGGTAATGATGCGCCCCACGCGCCACAGGCTGATGACTTGGACGGCAGGGCTATGCGCCCTGTCGTTGCTGATCGGCTGCGCCGAGGAGCAGCCGGTGCCCGAGGCCGAGGCGCCGCGCGCCATCTCGCCGCGTGAGCGCCCGGTGCAGGCCGAGGTCGTGGCCCTCCCCTCGGCCACCAGTCAGGCGCTGGCGCAATATTATGTCCGGTTGCAAAATGACCTGCGCGGGCGCGGGTTGTTACGCACCGATGATGGCCATGATGCGCCATTCACCGATACCGTGTTGGCGCGCAACTTTATCCGTGTCGCTTTGTTCGACGAATATACGGATCTTGGCCACCGTTTCGCGGCCCGCGCCAGCGAATCGCATCTGCGTCGCTGGGAACAGCCGATCCGGATGCAGACCGTATTCGGCGCCACCGTTCCGCTGGAACAGCGCCAAACCGACCGGGCCGAGGTCACCGCCTATGCCGCGCGTCTGGCCGAGATCAGCGGCCTGTCGATCACGCCCAATGCCAGCGACCCCAATTATCTGGTGATCTTCGCGGGCGAGGATGATCGCTCCAGCTTTGCGCCCATGCTGCGGCAATTCATTCCGGGCATCAGTGACAGTGCGATGCTGGCGCTGATGAACCCCGACCGCAGCACGCTATGTCTGGTCGTCGCCTTTGGCGAGACCGGCCAAAGCAACACCTATACCCGCGCCATCGCGCTGATCCGGGGCGAGCATCCCCAGCTGATCCGCAGCGCCTGCATCAACGAGGAGCTGGCGCAGGGGCTTGGCCTTGCCAACGATGATATGATGGTGCGCCCCTCGATCTTTAATGACAGCGAGGAATTCGCCCTGCTGACGACGCATGACGCGCTGTTGCTGAAAATGCTTTACGACCCTCGCCTGCGCCCTGGGATGACGATTGACGAGGCAACCCCGATCGTCAACCAGATCGCAACCGAACTGATGACCGTCCCGCCTGCTTAGGCGCGGCGTAGATAAGGAGACCCTTATGATGGGCATTCTTGACTTCCTGTCCGGCCAATTCATCGACGTCATCCACTGGACGGATGACACGCGCGACACGATGGTCTGGCGTTTCGAGCGCGAGGGGCACGAGATCAAATACGGCGCCAAACTGACCGTACGCGAGGGGCAGTCCGCTGTTTTCGTGCATGAGGGGCAACTGGCCGATGTGTTCGGCCCCGGCCTTTACATGCTGGAAACCAACAATATGCCGATCATGACCAGCTTGCAGCACTGGGATCACGGCTTTAAATCGCCCTTCAAAAGCGAGGTGTATTTCGTCAACACCACGCGCTTTAACAATCTGAAATGGGGCACGAAAAATCCGATCATGTGCCGCGATCCGGAATTTGGGCCGGTGCGTCTGCGCGCGTTCGGCACATTTTCGATGCGTGTCAGCGATCCGGCCGCCTTCATGCGCGAGATTGTCGGCACCGACGGCGAATTCACGACCGAGGAAATCAGCCTGCAAATCCGCAATGTCGTGGTGCAGGCGGTCAGCCGCATTCTGGCGGCCAGTGATGTGCCGGTGCTGGATATGGCGGCGAATACCGCTGACCTTGGCAAGCTGATCACCACAGCCATCGCACCGATCATCGCCGAATACGGCATCATCATCCCCGAGTTTTATATCGAGAACATTTCGCTGCCCGCCGAGGTCGAGAAGGTGCTGGATAATCGCACCTCGATGGGCATCGTCGGCGATCTGAACCGCTATGCGCAATTCTCGGCGGCCGAGGCGATGACCGCCCCCGCGCAGAACCCCGGTGCCGCAGGCGCTGGCATGGGCATGGGGATCGGCCTTGGCCTTGGCGGGGCGGCTGGCCCTTGGGGCGCGGCGCCCACCCCCGCCGCTGCCGCGCCGCCCCCGCCGCCGCCCGCCGATGGCGTTTGGCATATTGCAAAGGACGGGCAGACAAGCGGCCCGTTCTCGCGCGCGGATCTGGGTCGGATGGCGCAGACCGGCACGCTCACCCGCGACAGCCACGTATGGACGCCGGGCCAAGACGGCTGGAAACGCGCCGACGAGGTGAACGCGCTGGCGCAGCTTTTCACCGTTCAGCCCCCGCCGCCCCCGCCCGGCGTGTAACCCTTTTCTGCGGGCGTGATATGCGCGCCCGCATCCCTCAGGGCTCCAGATGACCGACCTTCCCAATATCCCCCGCCGCCGGCGCGCCAGCGCCGCTGATACCGCCGAGGAGCACCGCTTTCCGTGCGAGCAATGCGGCGCGAACCTGACCTTTGCCCCCGGGCAGACCGAGCTGCGCTGCGATCATTGCGGCCATGTGCAGCATATATCCTTGCGCGGCGCCATGAGCGACGCCCTGCGCGAATTGGACTATAACCTCGTCCTTGCCAATCTGGTGCGCGATGCGGAATATGAAACGACGCGTTTCATCCAATGCCCCAATTGCGGCGCGAAAAGCGAGTTTCAAGAAGGCACCCATGCCGCCGCCTGCCCGTTTTGCGCAACGCCCGTGGTGACGGACACCGGCGCGCATCGCCAGATCAAACCGCAAGCGCTGGTGCCCTTCACATTGGACGAGCGTGCGGCGCGTGATGCGATGACGAAATGGCTGGGCAGCCTGTGGCTTGCGCCCAATGGCCTCCAGGAATACGCGCGCAAGGGGCGGTCGATGTCGGGGATTTATGTGCCCTATTGGACATTCGATTCGAACTCTCGCAGCGAGTATACTGGCCAGCGCGGCGATATTTACTATGAAACCCGCACTGTGATGCGCGATGGCAAGCGCCATACCGAACAGGTACAGCGCATTCGCTGGACGCGGGTATCCGGCCAGACGGCCCGTGTCTTTGACGATGTGCTGGTTCTGGCGGAAAACGCCCTGCCGCGCGATTACACCGACGCGCTCGAGCCGTGGGATCTGTCGCAACTGCTGCCCTACGACCCGCAATTCCTGTCCGGTTTCCGCGCCGAAGGCTATGCCCTCGGCCCCGAGGAAGGCTTTGATATTGGCCAGCAAAAGATGCGCGCCGTGATCGAGGGCGACGTCCGCCGTCAGATCGGCGGCGACCGCCAGCAGATCGACCGCCTACATGTCGAACATAATGACGTGACGCTGAAACATGTGCTTCTGCCGATCTGGGTCGCGGCCTATAAATACCGCGACAAAAGCTATCGTTTCGTGGTCAACGCCCAGACCGGCAAGGTCAAGGGCGAACGTCCGTGGTCGGCGTGGAAGATCTTTTTCCTCGTCCTTGCCGTGGGCGCACTGGCGGCGGGCGTGGCTTTCTTGGGTTACAATGGATAAGACGATGATCCTGTGCTGCGGCGAGGCTTTGATTGATATGTTGCCCTCCAGCGATATGCTGGGGCGCAAGGCCTATGTGCCGGTGACAGGGGGCGCGGCGCTGAATACCGCGATCGCGCTGGGGCGGCTCGGGACGCCTGTCGGGCTGTTCACGGGGCTGTCCTCTGACCCATTCGGGCAGATGATCATCTCGGTCGCGGCGGATGAGGGGGTGGATACTGCCCCATCCGCCATTCGCGCGCTGCCGACGACGCTGGCCTTCGTGCATCTGCTGGATGGCCGCGCAAGCTATTCATTCCATGACGAAAATTCGGCTGGCCGTATGCTGGCTGTCAGCGACATTCCAGACACTTCTGCCGCCTGCTATCTGTTCGGCGGCATCTCACTTGCCGCCGAGCCCTGCGGCGCTGTCTATGAGGCGTTCCAAGCCCGCGCGAGCGAGAGCAGCCTTACCATGCTTGACCTGAACATCCGCCCGGCCCTGATCAATGACGAGGCCGCCTACCGCGCGCGGCTGGATCGCATGATCACCCGCGCCGATATCGTGAAGATCAGCGACGAGGATCTGGATTGGCTGGTCGGCCCCGGCGATATGGCGGATCAGGCGCAAAAGCTGCTGGATATGGGGCCAAAGCTGGTGCTGCTGACAATGGACAGTCGCGGCGCGCGCGGCTTTGGCCGCTGCGGCACGCGGGTTTCGGTCGCGGCGCTGCATGTGCCGCATGTGGTGGATACGGTGGGCGCAGGCGATACGTTCAACGCGGGGACGTTAGCCGCGCTGTATGACGCGGGCCTGCTGACAAAAGACGCCATCGCCACCCTCAGTGCCGAGGATCTGCACGCCGCCATGCTGCAAGGCACGCGCGCGGCGGGCTATTGCGTGGCGCAAGCCGGCGCGAACGGGCCGACACGGGCACAGCTATGCGCGCTTTGATTCAACGCGTGTCCGAGGCGTCGGTCCGTGTCGATGGCGCGGTGGTGGGCGAGATTGGCTCCGGGCTGCTGATCCTGGTCTGCGCGATGAAGGACGATGACGACACGGCCCCCGCGCGTATGGCGGTGAAACTGTCAAAGATGCGGGTGTTTCGCGACGCGCAGGACAAGATGAACCTGTCGCTGATGGATACGGGCGGCAGCGCGCTGATTGTCAGCCAGTTCACCCTTGCCGCGACGACCAAAGGCAACCGCCCCGGCTTTTCCGATGCCGCCCCGCCGGAGCGGGGGCGGCAGCTATACGAATCGTTCACGTCCGAGGTCGCGGCCCTTGGCATTCCCCATGCCAACGGAATCTTTGGCGCGGATATGAAGGTCGCGCTGGTCAACGACGGCCCCGTCACCTTTTGGGTCGAAGTTTAGGCCGTCAGCCCCACCGGCTCGGGCAGGCCATAGCGGCGGCAGGTGGCGGTCAGCGTATTTGCCAACAGGCAAGCAATCGTCATCGGCCCGACGCCGCCCGGCACCGGCGTAATCGCCCCCGCGACCGCGGCGCAGCTATCGAAATCGCAATCGCCGACCAGCTTGGCCTTGTCCGCGCCTGCGGGCTGGATGCGGTTGATACCGACATCAATCACCGTCGCGCCCGGCTTTAGCCACTCGCCTTTGACCATCTCGGGGCGGCCGACGGCAGCCACCACGATATCGGCGCGGCGCACCACAGCAGGCAAATCGCGCGTGCGCGAATGCGCGATTGTGACCGTGCAGCCCTGTTGCAGCAGCAGGTTCGCCATCGGCTTGCCGACAATATTGCTGCGGCCGATCACGACCGCCTCGAGGCCGTTCAGATCACCAAGGCTGTCGCGCAGCAGCATCAGGCTGCCCAGCGGCGTGCAGGGCACCATGGATTTCTGGCCAGTGACGAGTTTGCCCACGTTATCAATGTGAAAGCCGTCGACATCCTTGGTCGGATCAATCGCATTGATCACCAGCTCGGCATTCAGATGTGCGGGCAGCGGCAATTGCACCAAGATACCGTCAACGGCCGTGTCGGCGTTCAACTGCGCAATCAACGCCAACAGGTCAGCCTCGGGCGTCTCGGCAGGCAGGCGATGCTCAAAGCTGTTCATACCGACCTCGATGGTCTGGCGATGCTTATTGCGGACGTAAACTTGGCTGGCGGGATCTTCGCCAACCAGCACAACGGCCAGTCCAGGAGTGATGCCCTGCGCCTTCAGCGCCGTGACCGCAGCGCCGACCTGCGCGCGCACCTTGGCCGCAAAAGCCTTGCCGTCGATAATTACTGCCGCCATGACGCACCCCTGAACGCTGATTTTCAGCCTTCCCTAACGCACCGGCAAGCGCGCCTCAAGCCACTGACCCAGAAACTGGCGCCGCAAATGCAAAAGGGCCGCAGATCGCGGCCCTTTCGTCAAATGTTACGCCGAAGGTTCCGGCTCCATCCCCGGTGCCTCGCGGCGGGGGCGGGTTTTGGGCACCGAGGTCACCGAAGGCGCCGGCGGCTCGATATCATCATCATTGCCGCCACCGATCGGCTGACCCCGCATGACACGGCCGATTTCCTCGCCGGTCAGCGTTTCATGTTCCAAAAGGCCCTGCGCAAGACGGTCGAACTCTTCGTAATTGTCCTGAATGATCTTGAAGGCGTGGTCATAACCCTCGTCGATCAGACGCTTGACCTCTTCCTCGATCAGACCTTTGGTATGGGCCGAAATCGACAGGCCGCCCGCGCTGCCACCGCCTTGGTAACCGGCATGGGCCTCGGCATAGTCGATATTGCCGACCTTGTCCGACATGCCCCAGCGCATCACCATCGCGCGCGCCAAGGACGAGGCCTGCTGGATATCACCCGCCGGGCCAGACGAGACATTTTCCAGGCCATATTTGATGATCTCGGCGGCTTTACCGGCCATCGTCATGGCGATCTTCTGCTCGGCCTCTTCTTTGTGGTAGTTCAGCTTGTCGATCTCGGGCAGGCTGACAACCATCCCCAGCGCACCGCCACGCGGCACGATCGTCGCTTTATACACCGGGTCGCATTTAGGCAGCTTCATCCCGACAATCGCGTGGCCAGCCTCATGATAGGCGGTTTTTTCCTTTTGCTCCTGCGTCATAGCCATCGAGCGACGCTCGACACCCATCATCACCTTGTCCTTGGCATTTTCGAAATCAACCATACCGACAAAGCGGCGGTTGGCGCGTGCCGCCAGCAGCGCAGCCTCGTTCACAAGGTTCATCAGCTCGGCACCCGAGAAACCGGGCGTGCCGCGTGCGATGATGCGCAGATCGACATCGGGGCCCAAAGGCACCTTGCGGGCATGCACAGACAGGATTTTCTCGCGGCCACGGATATCGGGGTTCGACACATGGATCGTGCGGTCGAAACGGCCCGGACGCAGCAGCGCAGGGTCCAGAACGTCGCGGCGGTTGGTCGCAGCGATGATGATGATGCCTTCGTTGGCTTCAAAACCATCCATCTCGACCAGCAGTTGGTTCAAGGTCTGCTCGCGCTCGTCATTGCCGCCGCCGTAACCGACACCGCGGGCGCGGCCAACGGCGTCGATCTCGTCGATGAACAGGATACAGGGCGCGTTCTTTTTCGCCTGTTCGAACATGTCACGCACACGCGACGCACCGACACCGACGAACATTTCCACGAAATCCGAACCCGAGATGGTAAAGAACGGCACGCCCGCCTCGCCCGCAATCGCACGCGCCAGCAGGGTCTTACCGGTACCGGGCGGGCCGACCAGCAGCGCGCCTTTGGGGATCTTGCCGCCCAGACGGCTGAATTTTTGCGGATTGCGCAGGAATTCGACGATTTCTTCCAGCTCTTCTTGCGCCTCGTCGATACCGGCGACATCCTCGAACGTCACGCGGCCTTGCTTTTCCGTCAGCATCTTGGCCCGCGATTTGCCAAAGCCCATCGCACCGCCCTTACCGCCGCCTTGCATGCGGTTCATGAAATAGATCCACACACCGATCAGCAGAACAAAGGGCAGCATCGACAGCAAAAACGCCTGCAGGGTCGATTGCTCTTGGCTGCGGGCCTCGAACGGGATGTTGCGCTCTAGCAGCATTTGGGTGGTTTGGGCATCGGCGGGGCGCACCGTGCTGATCTGGCGGCCATCGGTCGTGCGGTAAACAACCTGCTCGCCATTCAGCGTCACGCTGGTCACGTTACCTGCATCCACGGCTGCGACAAAATCCGAATAGCGCGGGTTGTTCGCCGCGTTGGAGTTATCGTTGCCCGAGAATACCTGAAACAGCCCCAGCAGCAGCAGGAAGATAACGACGATAAAACCAATATTCCGAGCGTTACCCAAAAATCTTCTCCCATGATCGCAGCCCGGCCCCAAAATGGATGGAGGGCCGTGGCAAAGTTCTTGCACCCTAAGATAAGGCCGCGCGCCCGATGTTCAATGCGAAAGCGGCGTCATATTGAACTTGCGCACCACTTCCGCCTGCCATTTTGCGTCCGGCTGCAGCAGCGGGGCCGCAATCAGCCGTTGCGCTTGCCAAATGGCAGGCCCGGCCATCAGGCTGGCGCGGCTATAGCCGCTGGCGCGCCAATCGGGAAATTCCGCGATGGCGCCGCCCAACCGCCCGATCAATGCGCCCTGTGGCAACTGGCCCGCCAGCTGCCAGCGACCATCGAACAACACGCCCGCCGGCACCGCAGCGCCGACAGCCGCGACCTCGCGCGTGATACGCAAATGGCGCGCGCCGCTGGTGAAGAGACACCCCCCCAACGTCCGCCGCGACGCCCCAAACAGAGCTTGGTCAAGGCCCGTAAGCTCGGGACCGCGGGGCGGATAGGCGGGGCCACCGATCCAATCCAGCGCCCGCAGCAGCAGGCGATAGCGCATGGCCGTAGGGAGGCTGCGGTACTGCGCAACCGGCAAAACGATCTCGCCCGCGGGTGTGGTTGGATCACCGACGGCTGCGGTCAGGGCCCAATCAAGGGCTTCGGACACTTGGGATAAATGCAGCGCCGCGCGGGTGATATCGGTCGTTTCAATCCCCGCCTCGGCCAGCTGCGGCAACAAGCGGCGCAGACGGACACGCTGGTAATGCGGATCATCATTGGTCGGATCATCAACCCACGAGATCGCGCCCGCCCGCAGCACATCCCGCAGCGCCTTGCGCGACAAAGCCATGAAGGGGCGATAGAAGGGCACCCCCTCTACGCGCCAGCGGTCACGCATCGCGGACAGACCGTCGATCCCGGCGCTGCGGCCCAGGTTCATCAGATAGGTCTCGGCCTGATCCTCGCGGTTATGTGCGATAACAACACCGGCCAAAAACGCCTCGCGCGCCCAGGTGGACAGCAGGCTATAGCGGGCGATGCGGGCGCGATGGGGCAGATTGCCCGCCATATCCGCCGGCTGCCATGGCAGCGTATAATGCGCAATGTCGCGCGCAGCGCAAAACCGCTGCACCATCTCGGCCTCGGCAGCGGAATCCGCGCGCAGGTTGTGATCGACGGTTGCCGCCCAAATGCGGCCGGGCGCGGCCTCGTGCAGCAGCAGCAGTGCCGCCAGCGAATCGCTGCCACCCGATACGGCAACACCGATCCGACCGGTGACCTGGGTCACAAAGGCGCGCGCAATGGCGCGCGGATCTTTGCTGAGGTCAGGCACAGTTCAAATTGCGCATCGCTGTTGCTGCCTCGGCCACGGCCGGGTCGGCCGGAAAGCGCAGCGCAACCTCGCCCAAGGTCAGGCAGGCATCGGTATCCTGCCCCATCTGCCCCAGCGCAAGGCCCAGCTTTAGCAAAGCCTGCGGCGCATAGGCGCCGTCCGGCGCACCGGCAAAGCTTTCCAAAAACGAGCGCGCAGCCTCGCTGATCTGACCAAGCCCCTCTTGCGCCTCGCCCCGGCGCAGCATGGCTTCGGCACTTAGCGCGCCGCCCGGGTAGGTCTGGAGATAGGTCGCAAAACCGTCAGCGGCGCTGCGAAAGTCACCTTGCGCGAGCGCCTCCGACGCCCGCGCAAAGTCTTCCTGTTCGCCCAAAGCCATTTGGCTGGACCCGCCGGATGTCGGCGGTGTCGTCACGGATGGGGCGGGCGCTGCGGCAGAGCTGCTGCCCGTGCCGCCACCCAAAGTCGGCGTATTGCCAAGGCTGCCGATGTCGCAATTCGGCTCTAGCTCGCACAGGCGGAATTCCAGATCGCCAATGCGATTGGTGCCGTCCGATACGACGCGGGAAATGCGATATTCCAGCTCTTCGGTCTTGGCGGTGATCTGCTGCAGCACCACCTCGATCGAGTTCAACCGGTCCAGCGGCGTCGCGCCGGCAACCCCGCCGGACAGCCCGCCCGATGCGGTAAGTTCCGCCCGCAGGTTCGAGACATCGGCATAAAGTGTCGTCAATTGCTGGCGAATATCGGCCAGCGTCGCCGCGTCCTGCGCGACGGCGAATTGGGGCAGCAATGCCACCCCAATCATCAATGCGGCTTTCCTGATCATGGCCGCCCGCCTTTCTGAATTAGCTGATACCGCCGACCGAAATCACGGTCACAGCACGACGGTTTTGCGTGTAGCAGCTTTCGGCCGAGCACACTGCGATCGGACGCTCTTTGCCATAGCTGACGGTGCGGATGCGGTTGGCGCTGATCCCGCGCGAGATCAGATATTCGCGCACCGCATTGGCGCGGCGCGCGCCCAATGCGACGTTATATTCGCGGGTGCCTTGCTCGTCCGCGTGACCTTCGATCACGATGCCATATTGGCTGTTGGTTTGCAGCCATTGCGCCTGACCGTTCAGGATCTGCGACGCCTCGGACGAAACGCTGGACTGGTCGACAGCGAACAGGATGCGATCCCCGATCGTCTGGTTGAAATAGGCCTGGCTGGTCGGATCGCTCGCGCTGCCCGCGCCGCCCGCACCCACGCCCTGGCCGTAACCGCCAGCGCCGTAGGGGCTGTTGCTGTCACCCGTGGCCGAGCGGTCGGGGCGGCTACATGCCGACAGCGCCACGGCCGAAACCAAAAGACCCGCGATCAGAAACTTATGCATAGGTTAACCTGTAATTGCGGCGCGATCCTGCCCGCGCGTGAAGGATAGCGGGGTCAGGCTAACACGAAGCCTTCCCCGCGCAAAGCGTAGCTTAGGGCTGCAAGGGGCCCCAGCTGGGGTCGGATGCAAAGCTGCCAGTCGCGACCTGACGCAGGTTGCGTCCCGAAATATCAACCGAATAGATCGACGGCCCACCGGTTTCGCCCTGTGTTTCACGGGTAAACATCAACATCCGGCCATTGGGCGCCCAAGTCGGGCCCTCGTCCAAGAAGGAGGAGGTCAGCAGTCGCTCTTCCGAGCCATCGGTGCGCATCACGCCAATGTGAAAACGGCCGCCCTGTTGTTTGGTAAAGGCGATCATGTCACCGCGCGGGCTCCAGACCGGGGTGCCATAGCGCCCGTCGCCAAAGGAAATCCGGCGCGCTTCGCCGCCATTGGCGCCCATCACATACAGCTGCGTGGTGCCCGAGCGGTCGCTTTCAAACACGATCTGGCTGCCATCGGGCGACAGCGAGGGCGAGGTTTCGATCGACGGCGCATTGGTCAGGCGGGTGTGGCCACCGGTGCGGATGTCGGTGCGATAGATATCGGTATTGCCGCCATTGGCCAGCGAATAGATCACACTGCCGCCATCGCGCGAAAAGCGCGGCGAAAAGGCCATCTCGCCCACTTCGGTCGGCAATTGGCGCGCGCTGGCGCTGGCGACATCCAGCAGATTGATACGCGGCGCACCCGATTGATAGCTGGTATAAAGGATCTGCGCGCCCGTGGGCGAGAACCGCGGGGCCAGCACCAGCGAATTGGCATCGGTCAGATACTGCACATTGGCGCCATCATAATCCATGATCGCGACGCGCTTCAGGCGGTTATCCTTGGGGCCGCTTTCGGCGACAAAGACGACGCGGCTGTCGAAATAACCGCTCTCGCCGGTGATGCGGCTGTAAACCGCATCCGAGACCTTATGCGCCATACGCCGCCAGCCCTGAACCGAGCCGTTGAACTGCAGGCCCTGCCCGAGTTCGGCGCCGGTATAGATATCATAGAGACGGAATTTCACGGTCAGTTGGTTGCCGCTAACGGATACCGCGCCGGTCACCAGACCCTGCACGTTGATCGCACGCCAGTCGGCATAGGCCACGGCCTGATCGAACATCGCGTGGTTGCTGATAAAGGACGAGGCTGGCACCTCGCGGAACAGGCCCGAGCCGGTCAGATCCTGCGCCACAAGGCGGCTGATCTGGTTCGCGACCTCGGCCGCACCTGCGGTTTCGGCCTGAAAGGTGGGCACGGCGATCGGCAGCGGCTCGATCACGCCCTGCGTCACGGTAATCCGCAGCGGACCTTGTTGCGCCAGCGCGGGCATGGCCGCGAACGGCCCGGCCAAAGCGGCGGTCAACACAAGCGCCATGAACTTGTTCATACTGCTATCCTCACTTGCCTGCATTCTCAGGCGGCTTTGGTTTTCGTCAGCCTGCCGGTGATGTCTAAACCCCGAACGACTGCTATTGTTCATTTTTACGTCGTGTCATGCGATAACCTTGGCCCGACTGTGGCCAATTTGCGCAGGTCCCCGCCGCCCTTGGGGTTAACGCAGGCGCATCTGGCTGGGATCGAATTCAATCTCAAAACTTTGGCCGCTGGCCAGCACCGCCTGCGACAGCGGATAGCCATCGCCTTGGCAACGCAACACGGCGCGGCGGGCGGCCTCGAACGCGGTCTGCTCGGCCGCGCCGCTGCCATTGCTGCTGACCATCCGGACGTTATTGCCGATCACGCGGCCGCTGGTATCCAGCTCAAAGCCCACAACAACCGTTACCTGCGCCGCAGCCGCCCCCGGATCAACCGCCCAACAGCCCTGCACGGCGATACGGAACGCATCTTGTTCCGCGCCGCTCATCTGCACCTGCGGCGCGGAGGTGCTGGCCGAGGGCGTGTCCTGTGCGGCGGCAAGCGCGGCCAGAATATCGTCGTTGTTATTGGCAGCGGGCGTGCTGGCGGCGGCCTCGGACGCGGGCGGGGTTTGCGGCGTCGCGCTTTGCGTGGGCGCGGCGGCCTGACGCTGCGGGCGCGACTGCGGGCGCGGCACGTTCGTGGGCGCGGCGGCGGGGCGATCCGCCTCGGTCACGGTCTGGGTGGTCGCCTCGGGCGGGGCGGTTTGCTCCTGCGCTTCGTCGGCCACATCGGGCGTGTCGGCGTCGGGCGAGACGGCGGCCTGTGCAGTCGGCGCCTCTTGCGCCTGCAAGGGCGGCGCGGGGGCGGCCTCGGGGGCAATGCGGTCAGCGGGACGCGGCACGGGACGCGGGGCGACTGCGGCATCGGGGGCACCGGCGTCAGGCGCCTGAGGGGCGGGCTGCGCCTCGACCACCTGCGGCGCAACCACGGGCGCGCTCGGGGCCGCATCAGGTACCGGCGCGGGGGGCGCCTCGATCACGGGCGCCACATCGGGAACCGGCACCGGGGTCGGGGCGGCCTCGGGCGCGGGGGGCGTCTCGACGGGCGTTTCCGCCGGCGTCGGGGTCTGTTGCTGCACGGGACGCTCGGGCGGCATCGGGGCCACTTCGGGCGGTGCCTCGGCGCTGGCCGCATCAGTCGCGGTTACATCGGTCTGCACCTGGGGCGAGGTATTCGCCGCCAATTCGTCAAATTGCGCGCCCGAAATCACAGAGACATCGGGAAACTCGAACTCCAGCGGATCCGAGACAAGGCTAAGGCCAAAGATCATCCAGACGATCAGAGCCACATGCCCGATCGCCGATACCTTGGCGCCGATTGTGTTCAAGCCAAGCCGTTCCACTTGAAATCCGCCGTTATTGCGGTTGCGGAGCGAAAGTCGATCCGCCCGTATCCGTCACCAGCCCGATATTCGAGAAGCCGCCCGCATTCAGCGCGCCCATCACCTGTGCCACCATATCCCAGGAATTGGCCCCATCCGCCCGCAAATAAATGCGATCGCTGGCACGCTCGCCCGCGATGGCCTGCAGACGGGTGACCAGTTCGGCCGGGGGCACTTCGGTGGTTTGGATCATCACCAGCCCATCGGCGGTGATCGTGACACTAAGGGGTTCTTCTTGATCGATCGGCAGGGCCGATGCCTCGGTCTTTGGCAGTTCAACCGGCACGCCGACCGTCATCAGGGGCGCGGCGACCATAAACACGATCAGCAACACCAGCATCACGTCGACAAAGGGCGTGATGTTGATTTCCGAGATGGCTTGGCTGCGCCGGACACGCTTGCGCCGTCCGCCACCGCCGCCCGATTTCATGACGCCCGCGCCCATGGATCAGGCGTCCAACTGGCGCGACAGGATGGTCGAGAACTCATCCGCAAAAACCTCGTGGCTTGCGGTGATACGATCAGCATCCGTATTGAATTTGTTATAGAAGATAACCGCGGGAATAGCAGCCACCAGACCAAGGCCGGTCGCAAAAAGCGCCTCGGCGATACCGGGGGCCACGACCGCGAGATTGGTGTTCTGCTGCGCGGCAATTTCCACAAAGGCATTCATAATGCCCCAGACGGTGCCGAAAAGACCCACGAAAGGCGCAACCGAACCGACCGTCGCCAGCACTGGCAGGCCTTTTTGCAGCCGCTCGGATTCCTTGCCGATCACGACATCCATCGCCCGCTCGATCCGCGACAGCGCGCCGGGGATCAGCGCACCATCGGTGCGGTGACTGCGCCGCCACTCGCCCATACCGGCCGCAAAGACGCGCTGGCTGGCGCCATCGGGGTTGGGGCCGATCTGTTGATAGAGCAAATCCAGCGGCTCGCCCGACCAAAAGGCGCGGTCGAACTGCTCGGCCTCGGCCTTGGCGCGGCGGTATTGGATGTATTTGTCGACAACAATGGCCCAGCACCACACCGAGGCCAGTACCAGAAGGATCATCACAATCTTGACGATCAGCGTCGCGCGGGCAAACAGCGCCCACATCGTAAGGTCGTGCGTAATATCCATATCTCTGCTCTGTTACCCGCGGGTGCGGCCATCTTCGGGCCAGCTTATTGCGCATTATAGCGCAGCTTCAGGCCCTATTCCAATGGGCAATCGCGAAAGCGGCGCATCGTCGCGCAAATGTCAGCAGAGCGCATCCCGCAAGGCCGCAGGCAGGCGCACCGGCGCACCGCTGGCACTGATCGCGACCAGCGTGACGCGGGCGGCAAAGCAGACCTCGGCGCCGCGCAGCACGCGCTGATCCAGCACAAGGCGCGCGGGCGTCATCGCGTGCAAGATGGTTTCCACGATCAGATCATCCTCGAACCGCGCGGGCGTCAGGTAATCCGCCTCGACCCGGCGGACCGCAAAGACCACGCCGCTGTCCGTCTTTAGCGCAGTTTGCGAGATGCCCAGCGCCCGCACCCATTCGCTGCGCGCACGTTCTATGTATTTCAAATAATTGGCGTAATAGACGATACCGGCAAGGTCGGTATCTTCGTAATAGACGCGAAGCGCAAACTGATGGGTCATCGCGCGGCCCGCGCAGACAGGCGCAACGCATGGCTTGCATCCCCCGCCGCATCGGGCAGCACGGGGTCATAGGCGGCGCGCAGGATCGCGGCGATATCGGGATGCACAACCGTGCCGCCGCCGCTGCTTGCCAGCACCTGCGGCGCGGCCCCTGCCCCAAAGGTCAGCATGGCGCGCACGGCCTGATCCAGCGCCAGATCCTCGGCGGCAGGCTCGTCATCGGCCCCCGTCACGCGCAAAAAGGCGAAACAGGCGCGGATAGCGCCATCTGTTTCAAACCGAAACAATCGGTAACTGCGCGCGTCCTGTTCGATGAGGCGCGGCAGCGCGGCGGTGATCTCGGGGATCAGCTCGGCAATCTCGGGCGCGGCTTCCAACTCGGCCCAGTCGCGCAGCACAAAGATCATCAGATTCGCACCTTGCTCTGGGTCCGTCTCGGCAAAGCCGTGGCGCGCGATGGCGGCAACCGCCTCGATCGCGCCCTTGAAGATCGGCAGGCTTTCATCCGCCAGCCCGAAAATCACCGGCACCAAGGGCCTGCGCCAGCGCGCGAAAGTATAGGTGCCATCGGGACGGGTGAAATAGGGCGTTACATCAAGCATTCTTTAGCCAAACAAGTCACTTTGGGGGCGCGGAGGTTCCAATCCGATGTGCCGCCACGCGGCCAAAGTCAACACCCGCCCGCGCGGGCTGCGCTGGATCAGGCCCTGCTGCAACAGATAGGGCTCGATCACTTCTTCAATCGCGTCGCGGCTTTCCGAAAGCGCGGCGGCAATGGTCTCGATCCCGACCGGGCCGCCTGCAAACGTATCGCCGATCATATTCAAATAGCGCCGGTCCGCGCCATCAAGGCCCAGATCATCCACGCCCAGCCGTGTCAGCGCCATATCCGCAAGCGCATGCGAGATGCGCCCGTCGCCCTCGACCAGCGCGAAATCGACAACACGGCGCAGCAAGCGGCCGGCGATACGCGGTGTGCCACGTGCCCGGCGGGCAATCTCGCGCGCGCCATCATCATCGGTGGGCACCCCCAGCAGGCGCGCCCCGCGCCGGACGATCAGGTTCAACTCCTCAATCGTATAGAATTCCAGCCGGGTCGGGATGCCAAAGCGGTCGCGCAAAGGCGTCGTCAGCAACCCCAGGCGCGTCGTTGCCCCGACCAATGTAAAGGGCTGCAGATCGATCCGCACCGTGCGGGCCGCGGGCCCCTCGCCGATCACCAGATCCAGCGCGAAATCCTCCATCGCGGGATAAAGCACTTCCTCGACCACAGGCGACAGACGGTGGATCTCGTCGATGAACAGCACATCGCGCGGCTCGAGATTCGTGAGGATCGCTGCCAGATCCCCCGGCTTCGCCAGCACGGGGCCAGAGGTCATGCGAAACCCCACCCCCAGCTCGCGCGCCATGATCTGCGCCAGCGTGGTTTTACCCAGACCGGGCGGGCCGTGGAACAAGGTGTGATCCATTGCCTCGCCCCGTCTGCGGGCGCTTTCGATAAAGATGCGCAGATTGGCGCGCGCCTCGGCCTGCCCCACGAATTCATCAAGGCCCTGCGGACGCAGGGCGCGGTCGGGGTTATCCTCGGGCAAGGGATCAGCGCGCAGGGTAGGGTCTGATTCAATCATTTCTTATGCCTTTGGCGCCAGCAGCTTCAGCGCCGCAAGGATCAGCGCGCTGGCATCGGCATCCGGCGCCTCGCCCGCCGCTTGCGCCACCGCCGCCGCCGCATCTGATGGGCTATAGCCCAAATTCCCCAGCGCAGACAAAGCATCGGGCTGTGCATTGGACACAGGCCTTGCGCGCCGCGCAGCAGGTTTTGGTGCGGGGCCGTCATCCTCGATCACCGCATCCAGACTTTCCGCGCCGCCAGACATGGCCATGACGGTCGGCGCCTTGCCCTTCAACTCCATCACCACGCGCTGCGCGGTTTTGGGGCCGATGCCCTTGGCCTTGGCAATGCTGGACCAATCGCCCAGCGCCAGCGCCCGCGACAACCCGTCGCCGCCCAGCGCCCCCATGATCGCAAGCGCGGCCTTGGCCCCCACACCCTGCACGCCCATCAGCAGCTTGTGCCACTCTTTTTCCGTGCGCGATGTAAAGCCGAAGAGCTGCATCAGATCTTCGCGCACCAGCAGATCGGTATAAAGCGCCACCGCCTCGCCCACGCCGGGCAGGCTGGCCATCACCCGATCCGAGACATGGATGATATAGCCGACCCCCCGCACATCCAGCAGGATCTGATCGCCACTTTTTTCAATGATCCGTCCAGACAGCCAGCCGATCATCCCCGCGCCCTTACATTTATACGTTGATCCGCCCGCGCAATCGCCGCCTGTAAATGGCCCGCACTTTGGCTGTGATGCGCGTGGCAAATGGCAATCGCCAACGCATCGGCGGCATCGACACCGACCAGCTTCACCCCCGGCAAATGCAGGCGCACCATATGTTCAACCTGCCCTTTGTCTGCATGGCCCACGCCGACGATGGCCTTTTTCACCGCATTTGGCGCATATTCCCCGACACTCAGCCCCGCTTGCGCAGGAACCAGCAGCGCAATCGCGCGCGCCTGCCCCAGTTTCAGCGTGGCCACCGCGTCGCGGTTCACAAAGGTATTTTCGACGGCCGCCGTATCGGGGGCATAGGTTTCGAACACACGGGTCAATTGGCCATGCAGGGACAGCAAGCGCGCGGCCAGATCATCGCCCGCAGAATGGCAAATCCCGTTCGCGACATGGCTGATGCGGGTGCCCTGCACGTCGATCACCCCCCAACCCATGTTCCGCAGCCCCGGATCAATTCCCAACACACGCATGGCTGCCCCTTTTCGCCGCTTTCCCAACGACTAGCACAAATAGCGAACACGCGCCAAGGCGTGAATTTTCTCGCTATTTTCGGCTGACCCATCACGCCCTGTGATGTGTCATTTCAATTTCGCATAATATTCATGCAGCGGTATGCAAACAGCGCATAATAACCATGCGATATAAGAACTAGTGGTGGCCGCGGAACCGCACTATCTGAGGCTCACAAGACACGAAGACAACGCCGCAGCGCGGCACCCACGGTGGGCAAAACGGCCCACATCCAGATGAACAGGATCAAGGCAATGGCCACCTACGAATTGAACACCACCGCTTATGCAAACACCAACGGCAACTTCTTTGCACGTCTGCTGCAACGCGTCGCCACTTGGAACGAAATGCGCCAGACCCGCATCGCTCTGATGTCGCTGTCGGACCACGAACTGGCTGACATCGGCCTGACCCACGCCGACATCGACGCGATCGTCAGCGGCAAGCTGGCACGCTAATCATCCCAGGGCATGTTGGCGCCTCCATCCGGCGCCTCGCCCAAGGTGATCTCAAGGCCGCTGCTCCCCTCCCGGGCAGCGGCCTTTTATATTGCCTACAGCGCCAGCATCTGGCGCAGGCGCGCATAGGTGTCCTGCACATCGTCAGACCATTCGGCGCCCCGCGCGCGGAACAGCGTCGCTTGGCTGGCCAGAATCGGGCCATCGCCCAAAATCTTCAGCCCATTGGCGCGCAAGGTCTCGCCGGTCGAGGTGATATCCGCGATCGCCTCGGCGGTCTCGTTCTTGACGGTGCCTTCGGTCGCGCCTTGGCTATCGACCAGTTGATAATCAGCAATGTCATGCGCCTGCATATATTCGCGCACAAGGCGGTGGTATTTCGTGGCGATGCGCAAACGGAACCCATGATCACGGCGAAACGCGGCGGCGGCGGCGTCCAGATCGTCCAGCGTTTCCACATCCACCCAGTGATTCGGCACCGCAATGATCAGATCGGCATGGCCAAAGCCTAAAGGCGCCAATTCCTCGACCTGCGCCGGCCAGTTCGCAACCTTTTCACGCAGCACATCAGTGCCGGTCACGCCCAGATGGATGCGGCCCGCCGCGAGTTCCAGCGGAATCTCTCCGGCGGACAGCAGCACCACCTCGACCCCGCCCAGACCCTCGGCCACGGCGGCGTAATCGCGATCCGAGCCCGCCCGGCGCAGACGCAGGCCCCGCGCGCCGAACCAGTCAAAGGTCTTTTCCATCAGCCGCCCCTTGGACGGCACACCCAGCTTCAACGGCATGGATCAAGCCCCCTTCAAGCCGACGACAATTTCGGGACGGATCACACCGCCCACGGCAGGCACGGCACGCCCCTGCCCCAAAACGCGGGTCAGCGCGTCATAGCGCCCGCCGCTGGCAACGGGAGGGAAATGACGCCCCGCCGCATAAAGGCCAAAGACGAACCCGTCGTAATACTCGAGGGCCGTGCGGCCAAAGGTGGTCTCGAAGGCAACTTCGGCCAGATCGATGCCGCGGGCGGTCAGCGCCTCCATCCGCAGGGACAGGCGCGCGACGGCGGGCGCGATCCCGGCGTAACGGCTGGCAATATCGCGAAGCTCACGCAGCGCCTGCGGCGCGGGGGCGGCGACGGCCAGAATCTCGTCAAACAGCGCCATTTGCGCGGGCGGGATCGGCGGGGTCGCGGCATCCTCGCGCATCGCATCCAGACGCGCGGCGACCTCATCCATGCTGCGCAGACCAAAGGCGGGCGGCGCATCCGCCAGCACATCGGCGCGCGGCGCGGGCAAAGGTTGCCGCCCGCCAAAACGGTCGAGCAGCAGACGGAACCGGCGCGGCCGCCAGACATGACGCAGCAGCGCCGCCTTGCGCGCATCAGACGTGTCCAGCGCGCGCACGGCAGAGACCAGAATCCCGATATCGCCCATCGCCGCCTGCACGTTCAGATCGCCGAGCGCGGCGGTGATGGTTGCATAAACCTCGGCATCGGCATCCGCCTCGGCCTGTTCGGTGAACAGCTCGAACCCGACTTGGATGAATTCGGCAGGCCCGGCAGAGACCTCTTGGCGGCGGAACACCTCGCCCGCATAGGCATAGCGCCCCGGCCCCGCGCCCGCCGCCATATGCATCTGCACCAGCGGCACGGTAAAGTCGGGGCGCAGCATCATCTCGCCCCGAAGCGGGTCGTTGGTCACATAGGCGCGGGCGCGGATATCCTCGCCATAAAGGTCCAGCAGCACATCAGCGGGCTGCAGGATATCAGCCTCGACGATCTCGGCGCCCGCGGCGGTGAACAGCGCCAGAATCCGCGCAGCTTCCGCCCGCGCGGCAGCTTTCGATGCAGTCGGGATCATGCCTGCCCCGCGATGATCGCCTTGACCCGCGCAACCATGTCGGCGCGCGCGACCTCGTATTGGCTGGGGCGGTCTTTCCATTCCTCGAGGCTGGCCGAAGCCGCGATCTGCGCGCCCAAGACCAGATCCTTGATCTGCACGACGCCGCGCGCCTTTTCATCGCCGCCTTCGATAATCGCGATGGGCGCGTTGCGTTTGTCGGCGTATTTCAACTGGTTGCCGAATTGCTTGGGATTGCCCAGATAGACCTCGGCGCGGATACCGGCGCGGCGCAGCTCGGCCACGATGGATTGGTAATCCGCCATGCGGTCGCGGTCCATCACTGTGACAACGACAGGCCCCTGCGCGGTCTGCTGCCCCATGCGCCCCTTGGCGCGCAGCGCGGCCAGCAGGCGGTCAACCCCGATCGAGACGCCGGTTGCGGGCACTTCTTGCCCGGTGAACCGCTTGACCAGATCATCATAGCGCCCGCCGCCGGACACCGAGCCGAACTGGCGCGGACGGCCCTTTTCATCCAGGATTTCAAAGGTCAACTCGGCCTCGAACACGGGGCCGGTGTAATAGCCAAGGCCGCGCACCACAGCGGGGTCGATCATGACGCGATCCGCGCCATAGCCCTGCGCCTCGAGCAGCTCGGCAATGGTTTCCAACTCGTCCACGCCGGTCGCGCCGATGGCAGAACCCGTCACCAATTCGCGCAGACGCGCAGCGGTTTGCACGCCGGTGTCGCGGCGCGCGAACATAAAGCCCATCACGATATCGGCTTGCTCGGCCGACAGGCCCGCGCCTTTGGTGAAATCGCCGGACTCGTCCTTGCGGCCCGCGCCCAGCAGCGCGCGCACGCCCGCATCGCCCAGCCGGTCAAACTTGTCGATGGCGCGCAGCACGATGCCGCGCTCGGTTACGAATTTATCGGGATCGCTGGGGTCCAGAACGCCCGCTACTTCCATGACGCCGTTCAGCACTTTGCGGTTGTTCACCTTGACGATGTAATCGCCGCGCGGGATGCCGACGACTTCCAGCGTATCGGACAGCATGGCGCAAATCTCGGCATCCGCCGCGACCGAGGGCGCGCCGACTGTGTCGGCATCGCATTGATAGAACTGGCGGAAACGGCCCGGGCCCGGCTTTTCATTGCGCCAGACCGGCCCCATCGCATAGCGGCGATAGGGTGTCGGCAGATCGTTGCGGAACTGGGAATAGACCCGTGCCAGCGGCGCCGTCAGATCATAGCGCAGCGCCAGCCAATCGGCATCTTCGTCCTGCCAGCCGAACACGCCCTCGTTCGGGCGATCGACGTCGGGCAGGAACTTGCCCAGCGCCTCGACCGTCTCGACCGCCGAGGTTTCCAGCGCATCAAAGCCATAGGCATGATAGACCCCGGCGATCTGATGCAGCATTTCTGCGCGCTCGGTGACCTCGGCGCCGAAATAATCACGAAATCCCTTGGGGGTCTCGGCCCGCGGGCGGGCCCTTGTCTTGTCCTTGGCCATGGTCTGGTCCTGCGTATCTTGGGTGAAACAGGCTTTAAACCGCCCAGAACCATAGGGCAATGCGCCACCTTCCCCTTTGCAAAAACTTCGCGACCTGCCAAGCTGCCGCCATGAGCACCGATAACATGCAAACCCTACTGGAAGAAAAGATCGCCCATCTGACGCGGATGGTCGAGGATCTGTCCGATGTCATCCACCGCCAGGATCAAGAACTGGTGCTGCTGACCCGCCGCGTGCAATTCCTGATCGAACGCGACGCCAACCGCGAGGCGGAGCTGATGGACAGCCCCGCCGCCGACCAGCGCCCGCCGCACTGGTAAGGGGTTAGACCTCGATGACTTCCTGCACCCCGTTCACCGCGCGCAATGCCGCGCGGATTTGCGGGTTCAGCGGATAGGTCCGGGGGGCCTCGATCTTTACCTCGCCCACATCCGGCACGATGATCTCGAATGCGATATGGCCACGCGGGGCGCGCACCTTGGCCGCAATGGCGTTTTCCAGCACCGATGACACCTGCGCCAGCGCCTCCTCGCGGTCGATATAGATGCGATACCCCTCGACGCCAGTGTCCATCTCGCCCACGGCACTAAAGGATCGCGCCAGCAGTTTCAGCTGATCCGCCTCCAGCGTCGCCTCGGCCTGCAAGATGACCTGCGTGCCTGCCTCAAGCAGGGGACGGGCCGCCTCTAGCACGTCCGAGAAAATCGTGACCTCGTATTGTCCCGACGGATCAGACAGTTGCGCAAAGGCAAAGCGGTTGCCACGTGCCGATTTACGCTCTTGCCGCCCCGAGACAACCCCCGCCATCCGCGCCAGAAACGCACCGTTTTGCGCCTTGCCCTCGACTTCCGACAGGGTCAGGACACCTTTGCGGCGCAGGCCCGGCATGTGATCATCCAGCGGGTGACCGGACAGGTAAAAGCCGATCGCCTTGAATTCCTCGCCCAAACGCTCGGCCGCCAGCCAGTCGGGAACGTTGGGCAGGCGCGGCTCGGGCAGGTCATCGCCGCCTTCACCAAACAGCGATACCTGGTTCGAGCTGCGCTGTTCGTGCACCGCGACCGAATAAGCCACCAGCGCATCGAGCGATTCCAGCACGCGGCGGCGGTTGCTATCCAGCACGTCAAAGGCACCGGCGCGCGCCATCATTTCCAGCGGGCGCTTGCCGACGCGTTTCAGATCAACGCGGCGGGCAAAATCGAACAGCGTCACAAAGGGCTTGCCCGCGCGTGCCTCGACCACCAGCCGCATCGCATCAACGCCGACGTTTTTCAGCGCGCCCAGCGCATAGACCAACTTGCCATCCACCACGTCGAACGTCGCCAGCGAGCGGTTCACGCAGGGCGGCACCGTGCCCAGCTTCAGCCCGCGGCGCACCTCTTGGAAATAGACTGCCAGCTTATCCGTCAGATGGATATCGCAGTTCATGACGCCGGCCATGAACTCGACCGCGTGGTTCGCCTTTAGCCAGGCGGTCTGATAGCTGACCACCGCATAGGCTGCCGCGTGCGATTTGTTGAAACCATAATTCGCGAATTTCTCGAGCAAGTCAAAGACTTCGCCAGCCTTTTTCTCGTCGATATTATGGGTTTCTTTCGCGCCCGTGGTAAACTTGGGCCGCTCTTTCGCCATTTCCTCGGCGATCTTTTTACCCATGGCGCGGCGGAGCAAGTCGGCGCCCCCTAGGCTATAGCCCGCCATGACCTGCGCGATCTGCATCACCTGTTCTTGGTAAACGATAATGCCCTGCGTTTCGGCCAGAATAAAGTCGATGGTCGGATGGATCGAGGTGATCTCGCGCTGGCCGTTCTTCACCTCGCAATAGGTCGGGATGTTTTCCATCGGGCCGGGACGATAGAGGGCCACCAGTGCGACGATATCCTCGATACAGGTCGGCTTCATGCGCTTGAGCGCATCCATCATGCCGGTCGATTCAACCTGAAAGACGGCGACGGTCTTGGCGTCGGAATAAAGCTGATAGGATTTCGCATCATCCAACGGGATCGCGCCGATATCATCCTCGGCCCCCTTGGGCGGGGTATAAAGCACCGTGCCATCTGCCGCCTCGTGCAAATGGCGGCCGGATTTGCGGATCAGGCTGACCGCGTTTTGAATGACGGTCAGGGTTTTCAGGCCCAGAAAGTCGAATTTCACCAGCCCCGCCTGTTCGACCCATTTCATATTGAACTGGGTCGCGGGCATGTCCGATCGCGGATCTTGGTAAAGCGGCACCAGATGATCCAGCGGCCGGTCGCCGATCACCACCCCCGCCGCGTGGGTCGAGGCATTGCGCAAAAGCCCCTCGACCTGCTGCGCGTAGTCCAAGAGCCGCGCAACCACAGGCTCGCGATCCGCCTCCTCGCGCAGACGCGGCTCGTCTTTCAGGGCCTGCGCGATCGAGACGGGCTTGACCCCCTCGACGGGGATCATCTTGGACAGGCGGTCAACCTGTCCATAGGGCATCTGCAGCACACGGCCCACGTCGCGCACAGCGGCTTTCGACAGCAGCGCACCGAATGTAATGATCTGCGCCACGCGGTCGCGACCATATTTACCCTGCACATATTGGATCACCTCCTCGCGGCGATCCATGCAAAAGTCGATATCAAAGTCCGGCATCGAGACGCGTTCGGGGTTCAGGAACCGCTCGAACAGCAGGCTATAGCGGATTGGGTCTAGGTCGGTGATCGTCAGCGCATAGGCGACCAAACTGCCCGCACCCGAACCGCGCCCCGGCCCCACCGGAATACCCTCGTCCTTGGCCCATTTGATGAAATCCGCCACGATCAGGAAGTAACCGGGAAAGCCCATCTTCTCGATGATATTCATCTCGAATTCCAGGCGATCCCAATAGACATGCAATTCCGCCGCATGGGGGATCACATCAAGGCGCGCTTGCAGACCGGCTTTCGACTGACGGCGCAGCTCCTCGACCTCGTCATCCGCGAAACGGGGCAGAATAGGGTCGCGCTTATAGGCTTTGAACGCGCAGCGTTTCGCGATCTCGACGGTGTTTTCCAGCGCCTCGGGCAGATCGGCGAACAGGGTCGCCATCTCGGCCTGCGATTTGAAATAATGCTGCGGCGTCAGCTTGCGGCGAGGTTCTTGCTGGTCGACATAGGCGCCCTCGGCGATGCAGATCAGTGCGTCATGCGCCTCATAGAAGCCTTCATCCTTGAAATAGGCATCGTTGGTCGCAACCAGTGGCAGGTTCAGCGCATAGGCCCATTCAATAAAGGGCCGCTCGGTCTGCGCCTCCGCATCCGGCAAGCCGCCCTCGATCGGGTGGCGCTGCAGCTCGACATAAAGGCGGTTGGGATAAATCGCGGCGAGGCGTTCCAGCAGCAGGCGGGCGGCATTGTCTTGTCCAGCGCGGATCATCCGGCCCAGCGGGCCATCGGGGCCGCCGGTCAGGCAGATCAGCCCCTCGGCATGAGCCGCAAGATCGGCGGTCGTCACCTGCGGCAGCGCACCGCCCTTGTCCAGATAGGCACAGGAATTCAGCGCCATCAGATTGGCATAACCAACCTCGGATTGCGCCAGCAGCACGATCGGGGCCGGGTCCTCGGCGCGCTTGCCCGCCTCGACCTTCATATAGGTCAGATCGACCTGACAGCCGATGATCGGCTGAATGCCGGATTTCGAGGCTTTTTCAGAAAATTCCAGCGCGCAGAACAGGTTATTGGTATCAGTGACGGCGACCGCAGGCATTCCGGCGGCTTTCGCCAGCTTTGGCAGATCGCCCGCATGGATCGCGCCTTCCAGCAGGGAATATTCGGTATGCACCCGCAGATGGATAAACTTCGGATCAGCCATTGCAGCCCCCTTCGCCGTCATTGACCAGCCATAACCCGCCGCCTGAGGAACGGGCAAGGCTTGGCCGACCTTCATCCACCTTGCGGCGCAGGATTGCAAGCGCGCGGCGCCCGTGCGATCCTGACGCTACGTTACAGTCTTTCCCACACAAGAGGCCAGTTATGACCTATTATAGCGGAACGCTGATCGCTGTGCCCACGGCCAGCAAAGAGATTTACACCGACTATGCCCGCACCTCATGGCCGCTGTTCCAGCGCCTTGGCGCAGTACGCATGGTGGAAACCTGGGGCGCGGATATTCAGGCCGGTGACACCACCGACTTTCAGCGCGCAACCCTGTCGACACCAGACGAAAGCATCGTCTTTTCATGGATCGAATGGCCAGACGAGGCCACCGCCGACAAAGCCTGGGCCGAGATGGAAACCCTCGACCCCAGTGAATTGCCCGGTGAGATGCCATTCGATGGTGCGCGCATGATGTTCGGCGGCTTTGCCCCCGTGGTCAGCAGCGGCACCGACAAGGGCGCGGATTACATTCAGGGCTTTGTGCTGGCCGTGCCCGCCAGCAACAAGATCGCCTATATCGCCGAGGCCGAGCGCGGCTGGGCCGAGATGTTCTCGCCCCTTGGTTGCCTTGGCCTGTTTGAAAACTGGGGCGTGGACGTGCCCCATGGCGAGTTGACCGATTTTTACCGCGCCACAAAGGCAGAGGATGGCGAGGTGATCTTGTTCAGCTGGACGGCTTGGGCCGACAAAGCGACATGCGACGCCGCCGCCCGCCAGATGGAGGCGGATTACGATCCTGAATCCCATCATGCCGAGATGCCCTTTGACGGCGCGCGCATGATCTGGGGCGGCTTTGATGTGATCTACGATTCCGACCGCCATTCACTTGATCGTTCTTAGGGAGCAAACGCATGGGTTACCAAGGCACGCCCTGTTGGTATGAACTGGGCACTGAAGACATTCGTGCCGCAGGCCAGTTCTATCGCAAGATTTTCGGCTGGCAGATGATCGACGGCGGCATGGAGGAGATGGACTATCACCTCGGCAAATCTGGCGAGGAAATGGTCGCAGGCTTTATGTCCACCGCCGATCAGGAAGACCCGCCGCCGCCCAACTGGCTGATCTATTTCGCAGCCGATGACTGCGACAAGACCGCCGCCGATATCAAGGCCGCGGGCGGCCAGATCTATCGCGGCCCCGATGATATTCCCGGCACCGGCCGCTATGCGATTGCCGCCGATCCCCAAGGCGCGGTGTTCGGCATTTTGCAGGCTGATATGTCCGAGATGTCGGTCGATGATATCGCAAAGGTCGATGCGGGCGATGGCGCGTTCAACCAGAACAAGGCCGGTCACGGCAACTGGAACGAGCTGATGACCACCGACCCCATTGCCGCCTTTGACTTTTACGCAGGTCTCTTTCCGTGGTCGAAGTCTCAGGCCATGGATATGGGCGATATGGGGAAATATCAGCTATTCAGCCATAAAGGCGCGGATATCGGCGCTTTCCAAGGTCTGGGCAATGCGCCGGTGCCGGCATGGCTGCCCTATTTCGGGGTGGATGGCTCGGTCGGCGCGGTGGTGCAAACGATCCAAGAGGCCGGCGGCCTTGTGCATCATGGCCCCAGCGAAGTTCCCGGCCCCGCCTATATCGCGATTGCACAAGACCCGCAGGGCGCGTGGTTCGCGATTGTCGGGCCGGATAAATAAAAAGGGGATTGGAGCGGGTAGCGGGAATCGAACCCGCACCATTAGCTTGGAAGGCTAAGGCGCTACCATTACACCATACCCGCCGCTCTGCCCCCATATAGGCCGGGCTTGGGTCAAAGGGCAAGGGGGTGAACCTCTTGCCCCCTTACGTCAATCAGCGCGATGCGCGGATGATCACCGTGCCCGCCAGATCGCGCAGCTCTAGCCCGCCGCTGGCGTCAAAGCTGAACATGACCGTGTCCCGCAGCGCTTTCAAAAAGCCTTCCTCGCGGTAATCGGCCTGCGCGCCGCAGATTTTCAGCGTCGACGCCAGATGCCCCATCGAGATTGCCTCGCCGCCAATCTCGTAAGATCCGATGAAATTGTTGCAAAATGACTGGCCGCTGACACTGCCATCGGCGGCAAAGCGGATCAGCCCATCGCCATCGCTGGGCACGCCCAGATCGTTCAGATCGGTCACGCGCCATGTCTCGCCCTGCAGTAAGCTGGCCGGATTGCCGCCGCATCCTTGCAGCACCGTGCCATCGCCAAGGGTCAGGCTGACCGTTTCAGGATGCGGCATGCCGGTCGCATTGTCATAGCAAACCTCAGGCGCGGCACGCAGTTGCATCTCGGGATTGCTGATCGCCCAGACCACCGCGCCCTGTTGCCAGGTGGGTTCGGGCAGCACACCGATCACGTCATCCTCATCCATGCGGGTCAGCGTGTAATTGTCGCCGGTGATCTCGATCAGCCAGCCCGGCTCGAACCCGCTGGCACGCCACGGGGCAGCCTGCGCATCCGCGACAACCGCGCATTCGCTGAGGATGCCGTCCATGCGCATCGTGGCATTGTCACCCTTGTTCCAAAAGAACGTCTGATCGGGATTATCGGGATCGGCGAATTTCGCACCCGAGGCGGCGATCACTTGCGGCATGATCCGCTGGCTGCCATCCTCGCGCGTGATGACGATCGTGTCGTTCACGAAACCCGCGCTGATGATCTCGCCCTCGCAGTTAAAGGACGAGGTGAACCCCGCCGCAACAAAAGGCGCAGCTTGCAGCGTGCCAAGCGCGATATCATCGCCGCCCAACGGCAGATCCACACTGGGCGCCAGCCAACGCACCTGCCCCTCGAATGCGATAGACACGGTCAGGCGCGCAGTGACATCATCGGGGATCTCAAGCGTGAAGGGCAGCGGCACCTGCGCGCCGCCGGTGGGCTGGTTATATTGCGCCAGCAGCACATCATGCGGACCGCGCACCTCGGCACGCACCTGGGCGACCTCGGGCAGCGCGATACGTTGCAGATAGGCGATCTCGCCAGTGATGGTACGGGTCTCTTGGGCCATCGCGGGCAAGGCGGTGCTTGCGGCAAGTAGAATGGCCAGAGCAATCTTTTGGGTCATTACGACTCCCCTCGACTTTGCTGGCGCCAGCATAGCGCACGCGCGGGCGGCGAATAGCGAAAACGCAAAAGGGACGCCAAAGCGCCCCTTTCACTTATTTATAACAATGCCTTATGCGGATCACTTCACAGTGATACGGCCATCGACATAGGGTTGATACGGGCCGCTGGCGACCAGATATTCCACCACAACATCGGCCAGATCGGGACCAAAGTCATAGGCATTCTCGGCCGTAACAAAGGCCGCAAAGCCGTCGCCGCCGTTACGCACATAGTTATTGGTCACCGCGCCATAGGTCGCTGCCAGATCAATCGGCACCCATTCGTCAGCCTCTTGCACCAGCACATCCGAAATACGGCTGCCTGCGGGGGCGGCAGGATCAACCGTGTATTTCAGACCGGCAACCTGCAGGAAACGACCCGCGACATCTTCCATCTGGCTTGCACCATTTTCCAGCGCATCAACAATGCCCTGGCCCGTGGTGGTAAAGGTCGCCAGCGTGTTTTGGAACGGCAGCACGGTCAGCACTTCGCCCATGGTGACTTCGCCTGCGTCGATGCTGGCCCGCAGACCGCCCGAGTTTGCAAGGCTGATGGTGACACCCTGACCGGCCACACGCGCCAGCTGCGCATCGGCCACCAGATTGCCCATCGAGCATTCTTGCAGACGGCAGACGTTCCGGTCACCGTTGATCTCGCCACCACTTTGCGCGACGATCTCGTTGCGGATTTCGTCCAGCGGGATCGCAAGCTCGGCGATGCGGGCGACCACGGTCTCGTCTTCAGGCACTTCATTGTTGATCAGCAGCGGCTCGCCCACGGCGGTGACGATTTCGCCCGCATCGTTAAACGTCACGTTCAGCTCGCCCAGGAACTTGCCATAGGCATAGGCCTGCACGATGGCGGTATTGCCGACCATCACCGGATAGGGGCCTTTGGCGCCCTCGATCGTGTTCGACAGCAGCGAATTGTCGTGACCGCCCACGATCACGTCAATGCCCGTCACGCGCGCGGCGACATCCATATCGACGTTCAGACCCGAGTGCGACAGCAGGACGATCTTATTGATCCCCTCGGCGGTCAGTTGATCGACCTGTTCTTGCACGGATTCGGCGGGGTCGGTGAAGATGACATTGGGGCCGGGGCTTGCCAGCTCGTGCGTGTCATGCGGGGTCAGGCCGATCAGGCCGATCCGCTCGCCGCCCACTTCGACAATGGTCGATTTCTGGATGCTGCCCGCCAGCTCTGGCTCTTGCGAAATATCGGCATTCGACATCAGGATCGGGAAATCGACAGCCGCCACGAAATCACGCAGAACTTCGGGGCCGTCATCGAATTCGTGGTTGCCGACCGTCATGGCTGTATAGCCCAGCTGGTTCATGAATTCAGCGGCAACGGCGCCTTTGTAATAGGTGTAGAACAGCGTGCCTTGGAATTGATCGCCCCCATCCACAAGGATCGAGTTTTCGGCGCGCGCCCGGGCATCTGCCACGGCATTTACCAGACGCGCGGTGCCACCAAAGCAGCTACCCTCGGTGTTCGCAGCCGCAGAACAGGTCGAATCCGAGCTGGAAATCGGCTCATAGCGGGCGTGGAAGTCGTTGGTGTGCAGGATCGTCAGCGTGAAATCTGCCTGTGCGGCGGTGGCGCTGATCGCCAGCACAGCCGCGCCGGAAAGGAAACGGGCCAGCATTTTTATTCTCCCTATATGACTGGGGCTATCGTGGCGTATGAACACGCGGACTGTCAAAGCCTGCGGTTGGAACAACTGGTAAAAAACGTAAGTGACAGGGTTACGACGCTTAAGGCTTGACCACTGCGCCGCGCCCGCGCATCAGGAAAGGCATCATGTTGATCTATAAAATTCTTCGCTCTGACGAATGGGCGGCCTTGCAGGCTGCTGGTGAAACCCTTGGCGCGCCGGTCGATCTGGCCGACGGCTATATCCATTTCTCGACCGCCGAGACCGTCGCCGCCACGGCCGCGAAATATTTCACGGATGAGACCGGCCTATGGCTGCTGGCCGTCGATGTGGACGCCTGCGGCGCGGCCCTGAAATGGGAACCCGCGCGCGATACGCTGTTCCCCCATCTTTACCGCAGCCTGTCGCTGGCCGAGGTGGTCTGGGCCAAGCCCCTGCCCCTTGGCGATGACGGCCATATTTTTCCGGAGCTTTAATGCGCGCCCTTGAGACCCTTGGCCTTGGCCTGATGCGCCAATGTGACCCCGAACTTGCCCACCGCGCCGCACTGGTCGCGCTGCAACTGGGCCTTGGCCCCAAAGGCGGGCCGGTGACCACGCCGCGCCTGGCGACCACGGTTGCAGGCTTGCCTCTGCCCAATCCGCTGGGGCTGGCCGCTGGCATGGATAAAAACGCCACCGCCCTTGCGCCCCTGTCGCAAAGCGCCTTTGGCTTTTTGGAAGTCGGCGCCATCACCCCGCGCGCCCAACCCGGCAACGACAAACCCCGCCTGTTCCGCCTGACCGAGGACAGCGCCGCCATCAACCGTTTCGGTTTTAATAACGAGGGGATGGAGGCCGCCGCCCAGCGCTTGGCCCACCGTCCCTCGGGCGCCGTCATTGGGTTGAACCTTGGTGCGAATAAGGATTCGGATGACCGCGCCAGCGATTTTGCGCGCGTGCTGACTCATTGCGGTGCGCATCTGGATTTCGCGACGGTGAATGTTTCCTCGCCCAACACCGAAAAGCTGCGCGATCTGCAGGGGCGTGCGGCACTGTCGGCGCTGCTGCACGGCGTGATGGCCGCGAATGCGGGCCTTGCCCGCCCGCTGCCGATCTTCCTGAAGATCGCCCCCGACCTGACCGAGGATGAACTGGCCGATATCGCCACCGTGGCGGGCGAGGTGGGCCTGTCGGCAATCATCGCGACCAACACCACCCTGTCGCGCGAGGGGCTGAAAAGTCGCCATGCTGCGGAAAAAGGCGGCCTCTCGGGCGCGCCGCTGTTCGAGAAATCGACCCGCGTGCTTGCCCGCCTGTCCACCATGACCGATCTGCCGCTGATTGGCGTCGGCGGCGTCGCCACAGGCGCGCAGGCCTATGCAAAGATCCGCGCGGGGGCATCCGCCGTGCAGCTTTACACCGCGCTGGTTTACGGCGGCATCTCGATGGTGGCGGATATTGCCCGCGATCTGGATGCGCTGCTGGCGCGCGACGGCTTTGCCAATGTGGCCGATGCCGTGGGCACCGGCCGCGCCGAATGGCTTTAAACTTCGGGCGTTAGGATTCGGGCATCAGGAAATGCCCGATCGCCTGCGCAAAGGGACGTGATTCGTCCTCTTGCCAGGCGGCGACCGATAGGGTGGCATAACGCCGCCCCGCCCGCGTGATGCGCGCGCGGGCATAGGCGTCCAGTTGCAGCCCCGGACGCAGATAATCCACAGACAGATCGATCGTGCGCGGCCATTCCAACGGCTGCGCGCCCGTCGTCTCGGCCATCTGACCGGCGGTTGCCTGCATCAATGTCGCCAGCGCCGTGACCTCTAGAAACGCCAGTGAAACCCCGCCATGCAGCGCAGGCGGCGTCGGCACGCCGATCAATTCTTCGCGATAAGGCAGCAGCCCGATGGGCGCTGCATCTTGCCACATCAGACGCACACCCAGGAATTGGGCATAGGGCACGGCGACAAGCGCCTCATCCAACCAATGGCTCATTTACCACCCTCGCGCATGACGGCGGTAAAGACCGCCTTGGCCGTCGTCACAGGCACCGATTTATCCGCATCAAAGGCCCGCGCCTCGACAAAAGCGACCGAACGCGTCACTTGCAGCACCCGCGCCTCGACCGTGATATCTTGGCCCGGCGTCGCGTCGCGGAGGTAATCCAGCCGCAAATCCAGCGTTGCTGTCACGCCGCCAATGCGCGGATCACTAAAACTTGCGACACCGCAGCAGGTGTCGATCAGCGTCGCAATCGGCCCGTTATGCAGCACGCCGCTGGCCGCATCACGTGCCAAATGCGCCGCATAGGGCAGCCGCATCTGCGCCATGCCGTGGCCAATCGCCTCGATCTGCAGTTGCAGCGCCGCCGCCTGCGGCAGCGATGTCACAAAATTCTGTGCCATTGCGATGAAATCTGTCGTGGCGTCTGCTGCTGCCATCCCCTGCCCCTTGGTTGGTGTTCACCGCAAGATCAACCAGCATGGGCGCAGGTTCAACCCAATGATCTGCCCCTGCACTCTTGCCGTGGGGCGCTGAAATTATTACGTTACGTCGCCATAAGCCCGTCGTCAAAGTTTTGCCATGAACGCCATCATTGAACGTCTGAATTTGAAAGAAATGTGTGCGGCCTTTGCCGTCACGCCGCGCACTTTGCGCTATTACGAATATATCGAGCTGCTTTCCCCCGAAAAGCAGGGCCGCAACCGTTTCTATGGTGCGCGCGAACAGGCGCGGATGAAACTGATCATGCGCGGCCGCAAATTCGGCTTTAGCCTTGAGGATATCCGCCGCTGGCTGCTGCTGTACGACCAAGAGGGGATCGAGGCACAGCTGCGCAAATGGTATGAGGCCGCCGACAGCCAGCTTGCCGCACTCGAGGAGCGCCGCAAGCAATTAGAGAGCACGATTCGTGAATTGCGCACCCTTCGGAACCGCTCGCAGACCATGCTGAAACCCTAAAGTGGCAAAAAGCCGCGATGACCCTGCTGGAACCAGTTGTGTCAAAAAAAGTTTTAGTCTATCCGCCCCCCTCATCGCACCGGCCTGCCCGGACAACGCCGCGACCTGATTGGTAACGCTGCGGTCTGATCCGCCGGTGCATCCCACCGCTTTATGCGAAAACGTTTAACCCCCCGCGCGGGCCCACTCCCGCGTTTGCAAGGTATGACTGCAATGACCGAGACGATGACCATCCGCGAGATGTGCGAAGCCTTCGACGTGACCCCGCGTACGCTGCGCTTTTATGAGGCCAAGGAACTGCTGTTCCCGATCCGCCAAGGCACCAAGCGGCTGTTCACCCGCAGCGACCGCGCCCGTCTGAAACTGATCCTGAAGGGCAAGAAATTCGGCTTTAGCCTGGAAGAAATCCGTCAGCTGCTGGAACTCTATGCGCTGAACGACAACCAAATGACCCAACTAACCCGCGCGCGCGAACTGGCGCTGGTGCATCTGGCCGAGATGGAAGCCCAGCGCGCAACGCTGGACGCCGCCATCGCCGAGCTGCGCGGCGAGATCGCATGGGGCGAGGGCGAGATTGCCGCCCGTAGCACCGCGAACGCGGCCTAAGTCCTCATTTTCAATGAATCACGCGATGGGGCGGGTCTTTGCGGCAGAGTGCAACTTCTGCCTGTCAAAGCCCGCCCCAAAGCATTATCCTGCCGGAAAAAGAGCAGGTATATGACGGCGCTGAAGCAGTACTCGCGGCTAGAATCCTTTGGACTATGGCGCCCGGCCTTGGATGCGCCTGCGCGCAGCGTTGTTGTGTCCTTTGGCAATGCGACCCTTGTTCTCAGCGATGACAGCGGCCGCCCGCTGACACATTGGTCCTTGCCCGCGATTCGCGCATTGCCGCGCACGGATGACGCAACCGTCAGCTATTCCCCCGATCTGACCGGCGATGAACAACTCACGCTGGATGACGCGCTGATGATCGAGGCATTGGCCAAGGTCATGGCCGCCCTTGATGCACCCCAAAAGCGTCGCCTGCCGCTGCGGCTGTTTGTGCTGGGCAGCCTTGTGACCCTCGCCGTCGCTGTCATGGTGTTCTTGCCGATCCTGGTGCGCAACCAGACGCTCAGCGTGGTGCCGCTGGCCAAACGGGCCGAGATTGGTGCCACGATCTTGGGTCATATGCAGGCCGAATCCGGCACGAGTTGCCGCGACCCCTTTGGCGTGCGCGCGCTCGATCAGCTGCGCCGCAATGCGCTGGGGCCCAATTGGCGCGGCCAGATCGTCGTGCTGCCGGGGCCGCCCTTTGCCCCTGCCGTGCTGCCCGGACGCACAATCGTATTGTCGCAACAGGCGATCACCCGCGCCGCTGATCCGGCCGAACTTGCCGCGCTGGTCATCGCCACAGCCACAGCGCCCACCAGTGCCGATGCGCTGCGCCCGCTGCTCGAGGATGCAGGCTTTGCCGCCACCGCCAGCCTGCTGACCACCGGCGATCTGCCGCAGGCCCCGATGGTGAACTACGCGCATAAGCTGTTGGAACAGTCCCTGCCGCCCGTCACCGCAGCAGGCAGCACGCCCGTCGCTGGCGACGTGCTGAATGATAATGATTGGGTGGGGCTTTTGGGTATCTGTAATAACTAGGCCCCAATAACTAGGCGATTGCGGCCTAGGTTACTGCGGAATGGCCCCCGGAAAGCCGATCCGGCGCGCGGTCTCTAGCGCCGCTTGCACTTGCGATTGCCCCGCAAAGGGGCCAGCCGCCACGCCGCGCATCGGCACGCCGTTCACCGTAATATCCGAAAATGCCACCGGCCAACCCTGCGCGCGCAATTGCGCGGCGGCGCGGGTCGCGTTTTCCGGTGCGGCAAAGGTGCCGACCTGCACGAAACGATCCCCTGCCCGCGCCTGCACTTGCGGCGGAACAACCGCCGGGCGTCGGGGGGTCGCAGCGGGGGCAACCGGCGCGACAATCGTGGGCGCAGGGCACCACGGCTGACCGTCTGGACCCAGCACCTCGGCCCAGATCACATCTGCCCCAAGGGTTGCGCGCATCAGCACGCAGCCCTCGGGGGTGATCATATCACGCGGCGGCGCGCCTTCGGCCGCCGCAGACAGCGGCAGGGTCAGCAGCAATGCAAGGATCGCCCGCCGCGCCATCGTTACTTGGTGCCAAACATGCGGTCGCCCGCATCGCCAAGGCCGGGCACGATATAGCCGTGATCGTCCAGCTTTTCGTCGATCGCCGCCGTGACGATCGAGACATCCGGATGCACCTCTTGCAGACGCGCGATCCCCTCGGGCGAGGCCAGCAGGCACAGGAAGCGGATGTCCTTCGCACCCGAGGCTTTCAGCAAATCAATCGCCGCAGCGGTTGAATTGCCGGTCGCCAGCATCGGATCGACCACGATGGTCACGCGGTCCTCCAGCTGCTGCGGCACTTTATAGTAATATTGCACCGGCTGCAGCGTCTCGGGGTCGCGGTAAAGGCCGACGAAACCCACGCGCGCGGCGGGGATCAGCTCAAGAATACCATCCATCAGCCCGTTGCCGGCCCGCAGGATCGAGATCAGCGCCAGCTTTTTGCCGTCGATCGTCGGCGCATCCATCTCTTGGATCGGCGTCTCGATCCGGCGCAGGGTCATCGGCAACTCGCGCGTGATCTCATAGGCCAGCAGCAGGCTGATCTCGCGCAGCAGGCGGCGGAAGGATGCGGTCGAGGTCTCTTTCTCGCGCATCAGGGTCAGTTTGTGCTGCACCAGCGGGTGGTTGACCACGGTAACAGGTGCAAGGGTGGGGGTGGTCATGCTTTCTCCAATCGTGCGGCAAGTCTTTCCTTGGTCTTCGCATCACAGAAGGCGGCGTCAAGCGCTGTGCGGTTCAATTCAGCAAAATCATCGGGGCCAAAGGCGAAATGCCGCGCCAGATTGGCATATTCATCGCTCATCGTCGTCAGAAAATAGGGCGGATCGTCGGTCGAGACCGTAACCTTCACCCCGCGGTCGCGCAGTCGCGCGATGGGATGGCTGGGCCAATCCTTGACGGCGTTCAGGAAAACATTCGATCCGGGGCAGACCTCTAGCACGGTGCCGGTCTCGGCCAGCACATCCACCAGCGCCAGATCATGGATCGCGTTGATGCCATGCCCGATGCGCGACACGCGCAGATCGCGGATCGTGTCAGCGACCATATCCGGCCCGCCCCATTCGCCCGCATGGGCGGTGAGCTCCAAGCCCGCCTCGCGCGCGGCGTCAAAGGCATAGGTGTAATCGCCCGGGCGGCCCATCAGCTCGGCCCCGGCAAGGCCGAACCCGGTGATGAAATCGCCTGCTGTTTCCGCCGCGACGCGGGCGGTATTGCGGGACTGGTCCGGCCCCAGATGGCGGATGGCGGTGATAATCCCGCGCATGGTGATGCCGAACCTCGTCTCGGCCTCGGCGGCAGCCGCCTCGATCGCGGCCAGATAGTCGCGCCACGCCGCCAAATCGCCACCGCCGCAAAAATCGGGCGAGAGGAAGCTTTCGGTATAGATCACGCCGTGACTGGCGCTTTCTTCCAGCACCGCCAGCGTCAGGCGGTGGAAATCCTCGGGCCCCTGCAAGGTGGTGCAAGCCGCGTCATAGACCTTTAGGAAATGGTCAAAGTCGCGATAGGTGTAATTGCCATTCTCGTCAAAGATCCCGCCGATATCGACGCTTTTCTCGCGCGCGAGACCGCGGATAAAGGCGGGCGGGGCCGCGCCCTCGAGGTGCAGGTGCAGTTCGATCTTGGGCAGATCGCGAAATTCCAAGGATGCGGTCACAGAAAACTCCTTCCGATACCGTTAGGCGGCAGGCCAAGATGCGCCGCGATTGACGCGGCCATATCAACAAACGCCAGAGGCCCCAAGTCCCGCACCCCCGCGCCATGGACCAGCACCGGCACCCGTTCGCGCGTGTGATCCGACCCGACCCATGTGGGATCGTTGCCGTGATCGGCGGTGACGATCAGCAGGTCATCCGGGCGCAGCGCCGCAATGACACGGCCAAGCGCGGCGTCGAACCATTCCAGATGGCGGGCATAACCCTCGACATCGCGGCGGTGGCCATAATCCGTGTCGAATTCGACGAAATTCGCGAAAACCAGCGCGCCGTCCGCTGCATCCGCAACGCGCGCCTGCAGCGCCTGCATCAGATCGGCATCCCGCCCCTTGGCGCAGTCATCAATCCCCCGCATCGAGAAGATATCCCCGATCTTGCCAATCGCATGAACGGGGTGACCCGCGTCTTTCGCGCGATCGAGGATCGTCGGCGCGGGCGGCGCGATGGCGAAATCGCGGCGATAGGGCGTGCGCTGCCAGCCCTGCGCCGCGTCACCGATGAACGGCCGCGCGATCACCCGCCCCACCCGCATCGCATGCAGCATCGGGGCCAGCGCGGCACAGATATCAATCAGACGCGCGCGCCCGAAATGCGCCTCATGCGCGGCGATCTGCAACACGCTATCGGCTGAGGTGTAACAAATCGGCCAGCCGGTGCGGATATGTTCCTCTGCCAGATCGTCAATCACTTGCGTGCCCGAGGCATGACAATTGCCCAAAATCCCCGCCGTGCCCGCCAGCTCGCAAATCCGCGCCGTGACGGCACCCGGGAAGGCAGGCACGATATCGGGGAAATAGGTCCAAGACCACGGCACCGGCACCCCCGCCATTTCCCAGTGACCAGAGGGCGTGTCCTTGCCGGGCGAGATTTCCGTCGCCGCGCCATAGGCGCCTAGCGTTGGCGGCGGCAGATCGACCAGCAGCCCCGATGCCGCCTTGATCGCCGCGCCAAGGCCGAGGCTGGCCATCACTGGCACCTGCAGGCCGCGCGTCTGCGCAATATGCCCAATCGTATTCGCGCCGGTATCGGGCACGGCGCCGTTAAAGAACTGGCCCGCGTCAGGCGCGCCGCCAATGCCGGCGCTATCCATCACCAAAAGGAAGGCGCGCGGCATCAGAGCACCTCGGCCAAGATCAGCGGGCGCGCCGCAGGGGGCGCATCGGTGATCTGCATCGCCGCCAGCACGGCGCGCGCCGTGATGTCACAGGACGCCTCATCCCGCGCATGGATGCGCAGCACCGCCTGCCCCGCGGCCAACGGCGTCCCGATCGGCAAGATATCCGACAGCCCGACGGCGGGGTCGATGACATCGCCCTCGACCCGCCGCCCGCCGCCCATATTCACCACCGCAAGGCCCAGATCGACCCCGGCCCACCCCCCCAGATAGCCCGCGCGCGGCGCAGGCAAATCGCGGATCACGGCGGCCTTGGGCAGGTAGTGATCCACGCGCGGGACGAAGTTCGCAGGGCCGCCCTGCGCCGCGATCATCTGCGCGAACACCTCTAGCGCGCGGCCCGTGTCCAGCGCCGCGGTGACATCCACGCCCAGCCGCTGCGCCAACGCCAGCGTCACATCGCGCAAACGCCCGCCCGTGCCTTGCAACACATCCAGCGCGGCCCGGACCTCCAGCGCATTGCCCATCGCGGGGGGCCAAAGGCTCGTTCATATCGGTGATCAGCGCGGATGTCGGGCAGCCCGCCCCGTTCGCTGTCTCCACCAGCGCGCGCGCCAGTGCCTTGGCCTGCGCCAGATCGCGCATGAACGCGCCCGATCCGACCTTGACGTCCAGCACCAGCCCCTGCAACCCCGCCGCCAGTTTCTTGGACAGGATCGAAGCGGTGATCAGATCCAGACTTTCCACCGTCCCCGACACATCACGGATCGCATAAAGGCGCTTGTCCGCAGGCGCGATACGCCCCGATGCGCCGACAATCGCGCAGCCGACATCGCGGATCAGCTGGCGCAGACGCGCCTCATCTCCTGCGACGGACAGGCCGGGGATCGCCTCAAGCTTGTCCAGCGTGCCGCCCGAATGGCCAAGGCCGCGCCCCGAAATCATCGGCACCGCAACACCCGCCGCCGCCAGCGCGGGCGCCAAGATCAGCGAGACGCAATCGCCGAGGCCCCCGGTCGAGTGCTTGTCCAGCACCGGCCGGTCCAGATCCCAGCGCAGCACATCGCCCGAATCGCGCATCCCCGCAGTCAGCGCGACGCGGCCCGCATCGCCGAGCCCGCGCAGCAGCACCGCCATCGCAAAGGCTCCCGCCTGCGCATCGGATACCGTGCCATCCGCCAGCCCGCGCGCAAAGGCGCGGATCGCATCGGGCGAAGCCCCTTGCCCGTCGCGCAGCGCGACGATCAACCCGCGCGCGTCCAACACTCAGGCCTTTTGCATATGCGAGATATTAAAAACCCCCGGCAGGATCTGCCCGATGGTAGTGGCAAGGCTTTGGCCCGCAACTGTCGCCAGCGTCACCGGCACATCCGCATCGCCAAATTCCGCCAGCTTTTGACGGCAACCACCGCAACACGGCACCGGCGCCGGGCTGTCGGCAATCACCGCAACCTCGGCAATGCGGGTGTCGCCGCCCGCGATCATGGCGGCAATGGCGCCCGCCTCGGCACAGGTGCCTTCGGGATAGGCGACATTCTCGACATTCACGCCGACATAGACCTTGCCGGATGTCGCACGGATCGCGGCGCCGACCTTGAAATTCGAATAGGGCGCATAGGCCTTTTCGCGGATCGCCCGCGCATCATCGACCAAAGACATCAGATCCCCCATCTTTCATAGGGTTAGATTGAGGCCCTGAGCCCCATGTTTCAAGATATCTTTGGACTTGACCTAAAGCGCGCCCAGATCCCACGGCAAAGCACCGCTGACACCGCCGCATTGATCCAGGGCGCGGGCGATATCCTTGGCCGACAACGCCATGAACTCGCCGCCGTTATCGCCGCTTGCGGGCAAGGGCGCGCGCGCAGGTGCGCCAAGGCAGCCATCCACCACAACCGCCAGCCCCGCATCGGGCAGGACCGGCGCGGCAACGCCCGCACTTTGGGTCATAAGCCAGCTTGTCCCAACACCCACCGCAAGCAGCAGAACTGCAGGTGCAATATATGTCGTGACAAACCCCAAAACCCCGCGCATGACGCAGCCCTTTCCTGTTGAACCAGATCAGTTCAGCACAGGTTTTGTGGCGCGCATATGAACTTGTCGTTATGACCTAGGGTTCATATCGCAACCGGCCATTTGCAGGCGGATCAGCACCGCTGGCTCAGGCGAATTGCTCAGAAATGAGGCGTTCTTCCAACCCGTGACCCGGATCGAACAGAATCCGATGGGATACCGCAGGCTCGGACCGCACTTCGACCACCGCAATATCGGCAAAAGGCTGCGAATCAGCATTCGCCATGACGGGGCGCATCGCGGGGTCATTCACCTCGATCCGAATGACAGCGGCGCGCGGCAGCACCGCGCCGCGCCACCGCCGAGGGCGATAGGGCGCAATCGCCGTCAGGGCCAGAACCTCAGAGCCAATCGGCAGGATCGGACCCATGGCCGAGTAATTATAGGCGGTCGATCCTGCGGGCGTGCTGACCAGCGCGCCATCACAGACCAGCTCGGGCATGCGCAGGCGTCCGTCGACGAAAACCCGCAGCTTTGCCGCCTGCGCACCGGTGCGCAGCAGGGAGACTTCGTTGATCGCCAGCGCCTCGCGCACAGTGCCGCTGGTGTCAGTCGCGCGCATATGCAGGGGGTTGATCACCTCGACCTCGGCGGCGCGGATGCGGGCATGCAGGTCATCGGGGCGGTAATCATTCATCAAAAAGCCGACGGTACCGCGGTTCATGCCGTAAACCGGCAGTCCATCGGGGCGCGGAGCATGCAGAGTGGACAGCATGAACCCATCACCGCCCAGCGCCACGATCGCCTCGGCCTGATCCAGCGGGGCCTGCCCGTAAAGCGCGGTCAGCTCGGCCAGCGCCTCTTGCGCAAGGGGGGCGCGGCTTGCCGCGAAATGAAGCAAAGGCTGGGACATCGACGGGCCTTTCACGGCAGTTCGCCCATTTTCTGGGGCCGCAGGCGTTAAAAGGCAAGCATCCGCCCCCTGCCCGCACCGATTTTCCCTTCAATTCGCCGCTGCCTTTGCGGTAAGACGCGGCCATCGCACGCCCCGCCGACATAAGGATTGGCCCCGATGACCGACACCACCGCGTTCTTCACCCAAGACCTCGCCCAGCGCGACAGCGCCGTCTTTGATGCAATCACCCTTGAGCTTGGTCGCCAGCGCGACGAGATCGAGCTGATCGCCTCGGAAAACATCGCCTCGCTGGCCGTGATCCAGGCCCAGGGCACGATCCTGACCAACAAATATGCCGAAGGCTATCCCGGCAAGCGCTATTACGGCGGCTGCCAATATGTCGATATCGTCGAGACGCTGGCGATTGATCGCGCCAAGCAACTGTTCGATGTCGGCTATGTGAACGTGCAGCCCAATTCGGGCTCGCAGATGAACCAGGCCGTATTCCTCGCGCTGCTGCAGCCGGGCGATACGTTCATGGGCCTCGACCTGAATTCGGGCGGTCACCTGACGCATGGCTCGCCGGTGAACATGTCGGGCAAATGGTTCAACGTGGTCAGCTATGGCGTGCGTCAGCAGGACCAATACCTGGATATGGACGATATCCGCGCCAAGGCGCTGGAGCATAAGCCCAAGCTGATCGTTGCAGGCGGCACCGCCTATAGCCGCGTTTGGGACTGGGCCGCCTTCCGCGCCATCGCGGATGAGGTTGGCGCCTATCTGATGGTCGACATGGCCCATATCGCGGGTCTGGTCGCAGGCGGTCAGCACCCCTCGCCGGTGCCGCATGCGCATGTTGTCACCACCACCACGCATAAATCCCTGCGCGGCCCGCGCGGCGGCATGATCATGACCAATGACGAGGCGATCGCCAAAAAGATCAACTCGGCGGTCTTCCCCGGCCTGCAAGGCGGGCCCCTGATGCATGTGATCGCTGCCAAGGCCGTGGCCTTTGGCGAGGCGCTAGAGCCCTCGTTCAAGGACTATGCCGCGCAAGTGGTCAAGAACGCCAAGGCCATGGCCGATGAGCTGCAAAAAGGCGGTATCGACATCGTCTCGGGCGGCACCGACAACCACCTGATGCTGGCCGATCTGCGCCCGAAATCCGTGACCGGCAAGGCGGCCGAGGCGGCTTTGGGCCGCGCCCATATCACCACCAACAAGAACGGCGTGCCGTTTGACCCCGAAAAGCCCTTTGTCACCAGCGGCATCCGCCTTGGCACCCCCGCCGGCACCACGCGCGGCTTTAAGGAAGACGAGTTCCGCCAGATCGCCCGTTGGATCGTCGCGGTGGTCGATGGACTGGCTGCAAATGGCGACGAAGGGAACGGCGAAATCGAATCGCGCGTCAAGGCCGAGGTCGAGGCCCTGTGCCAACGATTCCCGATCTATCCGAACCTGTGATCACAACCACCGGTTAATGTGATCACAAAGGGTGCTGCCGATTGTCGCGGGCAGCACCCTTATTCATGGGTGATGGTTTACCCGCGCGTCAGGTGCCACAGGACGAACAGCCCCGTCAGCACCAAGACCGCCAGCGCCATCGTGGCAAAAAAGCTCAGCATCCGGCCCCATAAACGATCCAGCGGATTGATGGATTCCAGATGGCTGCGCACCACGCTTGCGGCGCGATCAGCATGTTCAAAGTCAACCATTTTCAACAGCTTGGGATTTTTGGACAGCTCGTCGATCTGTGCCAAATACCATGCCTCACTGCGCACGGCGCGCGGCAATAGCCGTCCGCCGCGTTCCAGCTGCCGCTGCAAGCTTGACCCCCGCAGCCCGTGCTTTTCACGCAAGAGCTGCCGGATCTCTTCGGTCTGATTGTGCAAGTGATCCTGATTCATAAAGGTGCTTTACCAATGGTGCGCGGCGCGCTCAACGTCTCTGGCGCGACCTTCGCGCAATGCGTTAAGAGTGCTGCATGTTGAACACGATCACACATGGCGAACCGGGGACACGCCGCCCCATTTTGATCGCACACGGGCTGTTCGGCTCGGGGCGCAACTGGGGCGTGATTGCCCGGCGTCTGGCCGCCGAGGGGCGCCAGGTGATCGCCGTCGACATGCGCAACCACGGCAGCAGCCCATGGTATCCCGACCATAATTATTTCGCCATGGCGCAGGATCTGGCGCAGGTGATCGAGGATAAGCTGGGCTCGCGCGCAGATGTCATCGGCCATTCGATGGGCGGCAAAGCCGCGATGATGCTGGCCCTGACCCGTCCTGAACTGGTCGACCGTCTGGTCGTCGCCGATATCGCGCCCGTGACTTACGGCCACAGCCATATTGCCAGCATCAACGCCATGCAGGCCGTTGATCTGGACGCCGTCAGCACCCGGGCAGAGGCGGCAGCCGCGCTGGGGATGGATAGCGATACGACGGGCCTTTTGCTGCAAAGCCTCGATCTGCCGCACAAGCGCTGGAAGTTAAACCTCGAGACGCTGGGACGCGAGGTCCGCACCATCTCGGGCTTTCCGCAAACGGGGCTGACCTATGGCGGCCACACGCTGTTCTTGCGCGGCGCGCTGTCTGATTACGTCTTGCCCGAACATCGCGATACGATCCGCGCCATGTTCACCCGCCCGCATTTCGCGAAATTGCCGGGCGCCGGGCACTGGTTGCAGGCCGAAAAACCGACCGAGTTTTTCAACGCTGTTTCGGCCTTTCTGTGCAAGGATTTCGAACCGGCGATGCAGCCCGCCCCTGCAATGGCCTGATCCAGCGATAAAAGGCGCATGCGGGCGCGCACGCCGCTTGACGGAATGCAAATTCGCCCCCATAGCAGCGCCATGACCGAGCTTGATCACATCCGCAATTTTTCCATCGTGGCCCATATCGACCACGGCAAATCCACGCTTGCTGACCGCCTGATTCAGGAAACTGGAACAGTTGCCGGACGCGACATGAAAGAGCAGCTGCTCGACTCGATGGATATCGAGCGCGAGCGCGGCATCACGATCAAGGCCAACACCGTCCGCATTGATTACAAGGCGGATAACGGCGAGAACTATGTTCTGAACCTGATCGACACCCCCGGACACGTCGACTTCGCCTATGAGGTCAGCCGTTCGATGCGCGCGGTCGAAGGATCGCTGCTGGTCGTCGATTCGACCCAAGGGGTCGAGGCGCAGACATTGGCCAACGTCTATCAGGCACTGGACGCGAACCACGAAATCGTGCCTGTCTTTAACAAGATCGACCTGCCCGCATCCGAACCCGCCCGCGTTGCCGCGCAGGTCGAGGATGTGATCGGCATCGATTCGTCCGATGCGATCCTTGTCTCTGCCAAAACCGGCGTCGGCATCCACGAGGTGCTAGAGGCCATCGTCCACCGCCTGCCCGCGCCCAAGGGTGACCCGAATGCGCCGCTGAAGGCAATGCTGGTCGATAGCTGGTATGACAGCTACCTTGGCGTTGTCGTGCTGATCCGCGTCATGGATGGCACGATCAAAAAGGGCGACCGCATCCGCATGATGGCAACGAACGCCGTCTACGGCGTCGACCGTCTGGCGGTGCTGAAACCGCAAATGACCGATATTGCCCAGCTTGGCCCGGGCGAGATCGGCGTGTTCACCGCCAGCATCAAACAGGTGCGCGACACCCGCGTCGGCGACACGATCACCCACGAGAAAAAGGGCACGACCGCCGCCCTGCCCGGCTTTAAGCCCGCGCAGCCTGTGGTGTTCTGCGGTCTGTTCCCGGTCGATTCGGCCGAATTCGAAGATCTGCGCGACGCGATCGAAAAGCTGGCGCTGAACGACGCCTCCTTCAGCTACGAGATGGAAACCTCGGCCGCGCTTGGCTTTGGCTTCCGCTGCGGCTTCTTGGGGCTTCTGCACCTTGAAGTTATCCGCGACCGGCTAGAGCGCGAATATAATATCGACCTGATCACGACTGCGCCTTCGGTGGTTTACCACCTCTTTATGCGGGACGGGACGCAGATGGATCTGCACAACCCCGCCGATATGCCCGACCTGACGCTGGTCGATCATATCGAAGAGCCGCGCATCAAGGCGACCATCATGGTGCCCGATGACTACCTCGGCGATATCCTGAAGCTGTGCCAAGATCGCCGCGGCGTACAGCTGGATCTGTCCTATGCGGGCAACCGCGCCATGGTCGTTTACGATCTGCCGCTGAACGAGGTCGTGTTCGATTTCTACGACCGCCTGAAATCGGTGACCAAGGGCTATGCCAGCTTTGACTATCAATTGTCGGGCTACCAAGAAGACAGCCTGGTCAAAATGTCGATTCTGGTGAACGAAGAGCCTGTCGATGCGCTCTCGATGATGGTGCACCGCGACCGCGCCGATATGCGTGGCCGCGCCATGGTCGAAAAGCTGAAAGAGCTGATCCCGCGCCATATGTTCAAGATCCCGATCCAGGCCGCCATCGGCAGCAAGGTCATCGCACGCGAGACCCTGTCCGCCATGCGCAAGGACGTGACGGCGAAATGTTACGGCGGCGATGCGACGCGCAAGCGTAAGCTGCTGGACAAGCAAAAAGCCGGCAAAAAGAAGATGCGCCAGTTCGGCAAGGTGGACATCCCGCAAGAGGCCTTTATCTCGGCCCTGAAGATGGACAGCTAATCGCATCCTCGCATTCATGTGAGAAGGGGCAGCCGTTGTCGGACTGCCCCTTTTGCGTCATAATGGCGGAAAAATTGGCGAATGGGGGCAGGCCATGCAAAAGAAAACCGTCACAACATGGGGCCTGGCCGCGATACTCGCCCTTGGCCTGACAGCCTGCGGCCCGCGCGGCGCGATATCCGAGGCCTGCATGACAGGCGGCCGGTCCGCCGCGAATTACCAGCTGTGTTCCTGCGTGCAGAACGTCGCCGACCAGACCCTGTCTGGCAGCGAGCAGCGCCGCGCCGCCGACTTCTTTGGCGAGCCTGACCGCGCACAGGCGATGCGCACATCCAGCAGCCAGCGCGATCGTGACTTCTGGACGCGCTACCGCGCCTTTACCAACACCGCCGCCAGCCGCTGCGGCTAAGCGGCCCATCCCGGGGGGATATCTTGGACGCCGATACCGCACCGCGCTTTACCGATTGCAGCCCGATCCTGCGCATGTTCGACGTCGATAAGGCCCGTGAGTTCTACTTGGATTTTCTAGGCTTTGGCGTCACGTTCGAACACCGCTTTCACGCGAGCGCGCCCCTTTACATGGGCATCATGCGCGCGGGGCTTACCCTGCATCTCAGCGAACATCACGGCGATGCCAGCCCCGGCACGACGATCTTTGTCAAAATGCAGAACATCCGCGCCTTTCATACCGAGCTGACGGACAAGCGCTATCGCTATAACCGCCCCGGTCTGGAACAGGCCCCCTGGGGCCTGACGGTTGAGGTGCATGACCCCTTCGGCAACCGCATCCGCTTTTGTGAGCAGCCATAAAAAAACCCGGTCTGCATCGCTGCAGACCGGGTTTTCAATTCAACCGAAAGGTCGCTTAGGCAGCTACGACAGCAGCGGTTGCCTTGGCGATTTCTTTTTTCAGCTTCAGCGCGTTGTCCGACAGCTCAACGTCTTTGGCGCGGGCCAGATAGGCGTCCAGACCGCCGCGGTGATCCACCGAACGCAGGCCAGCAGCCGACACGCGCAGCGTGAACGAACGGCCCAGCACATCCGACTGCAGCGTGACATCTTGCAGATTCGGCAAGAAACGACGCTTGGTCTTGTTGTTTGCGTGGCTTACATTGTTGCCCACCATCGGGCCTTTTCCGGTCAATTCGCAACGGCGCGACATGGTATTAGTCCTTCGTATCAAGGCCATACGACGCTTGATGCGACGAGATTGGCACAACGGTTCATAACGATAGCAGGCCCATAGAGGGTCGCGCTACCAAATTAGCTTCCGGGCAGTTAAGGGGAATCCCCGCCAAGGTCAAGTCGATTCCCCGCCTTCAGCGTCACCTGCGACCGGCAAAAGCGCGGCCGCCCGCGCGCGCGCAACATCGCCCAGCGCACTATGCCCAAGGCGCGCCGCCTGTGCCGCCAGCCGCAGCCAATAGCCCTGCGACAGGCGCCGCGCATCGCGATGCGCCCCCCGGATCGAGGGCGCATCATCCCATCCCAATGCCGCCGCCCGCTGCACCCACCATTGCGCCCGCGTCGCGCGCAATGTCCGGATCGCCGGATGCCCGCCAAAGGGCAGCAGCAGCCGCGAAAGGCCGGGGAACGCCCGCCCGATCAGCGCGGCATGCGCGCGATCCTCGGGGACAAAGGGATCGAACAGAATCATGCCCTGCAAATCCGCTGTCCCGTGCCGCCCCAGATCATCGGTGACGGCGAGGGGCGGATAACGCCCCTCGAACGGCGCCACCCCGGGATCGAGCGAGAATTGCGGCGAGATCACCACCGCCCGCTTTGCCCCCAGCGCCCGTGCAAAGCGCAGCGCGCCAAAGCCGCCCATGGAATAGCCCAGCAGATGCACCCGCGTATAGCGCGCCGCGATGGCGGGCAAAGCCGCCTCTAGCGCCGCCGTATCGCCGTTCAGATACCAGTCATTCTGCGCCGTGCGGATCGACAATTGCCCATAGCCTTGGCGCGCATAGCTGCTGGAATGGGTCGCGGCGGAAAAACCCGCGCGCCCCTCTTTGCGGTAATCAAAGACCACCATCAGCTGCTGTCCGTTCGGCCCCGCCGCCCCCGCAAAATGCGTCGCATGCAGATGCGCTCCGTCAAAGACGGTCTCTGGCAATAGCTGCAATTTTCCCTTGAGCGCGGTTTTCATACGCCCCTTTCCCACGAAGCCCGCCTCTGGTCAAACCCGGCGCAAGCACCGATAAGACGCCATGCAATTGCCGATTGATCCCCTGCTGCCCGACCTGATCGCCGCGCTAAAGGCTGCGGGCCGCGCCGTGCTGCAAGCGCCCCCGGGCGCAGGCAAAACGACACGCGTGCCCCTTGCCCTGCTGGAGGCAAATCTATCCGCGGGCCGCATCATCATGCTAGAGCCGCGCCGCCTTGCCACCCGCGCCGCAGCCGAACGTATGGCCGAAACCTTGGGGGAATCCGTCGGCCAAACCGTTGGCTATCGGATGCGCGGCGAGAGCCGCACCAGCGCCGCCACCCGGATCGAGGTGGTGACCGAAGGCATCCTGACCCGCATGATCCAGACCGACCCAGAACTGGCGGGCATCGGTGCGGTGATCTTTGACGAATTTCACGAGCGCTCGCTGCAAGCTGACCTCGGCCTTGCGCTGGTGCAAGAGGTCCGCGCCGCCTTGCGCCCCGATCTGCTGCTGATCGTCATGTCCGCCACTTTGGACGCTGCGCCCGTCGCCGCCTTGCTGGAGGATGCCCCGATCCTAACCGCCGAGGGGCGCAGCTTTCCGGTGGATCATATCTATCTTGATCGCCCCCTTGCACCAAAGGCGCGGCTGGAAAATGCCCTCGCCGATCTGATCGCGCGGGCGGCGGCCGAGACCACTGGCGATATCCTTGTCTTTCTGCCCGGCGAGGCCGAGATTCGCCGTCTGGAATCCCAGCTTGCCCGTCTTGGTGACGGCTTCGCGATCCGGCCCCTGTTCGGCAATATGCCCTTTGCCGCCCAGCGCGCCGCGCTGACCCCTGATGCGGCGCGCCGCCGCGTGGTGCTGGCGACATCCATCGCTGAAACCTCGCTGACCATCCCCGGCATTACCGTCGTCGTCGATGGCGGGCGGGCGCGGCGGGCGCGGTTCGACCCCGGCAGCGGCATGGCACGGCTGGTCACCGAACGCGTCACCCGCGCCGAGGCGGTCCAGCGCGCGGGCCGTGCGGGCCGCACCGCCCCCGGCCGCGCCTATCGCCTGTGGACGCGCGGCGAGGATGGCGCCCTGCTGCCCTTCCCCCCGCCCGAGATCGAAAGCGCCGATCTGACCGGCCTTGCGCTGGAGCTTGCGCTCTGGGGCGATGACCGCCTGCCCTTCCTGACCCCGCCACCCGAGGGCACCTTGGCCGAGGCCCGCGCCCTGCTGCAGGGTCTTGGCGCGCTGGATGGCCGCGCGATGACCGCCCATGGCCGCCAACTGGCCGCCCTGCCCCTGCATCCCCGCCTTGGCCATATGCTGCTGCGCGCAGGCCCCGCCAGCGCCCCCCTTGCGGCGCTGATGGCCGAGCGTGACCCGATGCGCGGCGCGGGCAGTGATCTGTTGCCCCGTCTTGCTGCCATTCAACGCGGTGATCCGCGCGCCGATCCCGCCGTCATCGCGCGCATCCGGACCGAGGCAAAGCGCCTTGCCGCGCTTGCGGGGCCGCAGGCCGACCTGTCGCACGCACAGATGGCCGCCCTCGCCTATCCCGACCGCATCGCGCAACGCCGCGCGGGCGATCAGCCGCGCTATCTGCTGTCGGGCGGCAAGGGCGCGGTTATGGCCGATGACGACGCGCTTGCCAGCCAGCCGCTGCTGGTCATTACCGACACCGATGGCAACCCGCGCGAGGCCCGCATCCGCGCCGCCCTCAGTATCACCGAAAGCGAGATCCGCGACCTGCTGGCGGATCAGATCACACTGCACAGGATCACGGAATGGTCCCCGCGCGAGGGCCGCGTGCTGGCCCGCCAGCGCGAGATGCTGGGCGCGATTGCCCTGTCGGACCGCGCATGGCCGGACGCCCCGCCCGATGCCATCGCCCGCGCCCATGCTGGCGGGGGTGCGCGACCTTGGCTTGAACTGGTCGGATGCCGCCCAGCGCTTGCGCGCCCGCGTCCAGCTATTGCCAGACCTGCCTGCCATGGATGATGACACCCTGCTGGCCGAGGCGGAGGCGTGGTTGCTGCCCCATCTGAGCGGCCTGCGCACGGCGGCGGATTGGCGGCGCTTTGATATGTTAAATGCGCTGCGTGGCCGCCTTGATTGGGGCCAGATGCAGCGCCTTGATCAAGCCGCACCCGCGCAATTCGAAACACCCTTGGGCCGCAAAGTGCCTATAGATTATGCAGGCGATTTCCCCAGTATCGAGATCCGCCTGCAAGAAATGTTCGGCACGACGCGCCATCCGATGATCGGCGTGAAGCCCCTGCGTATCACCCTATTGTCTCCCGGTGGCAAACCGGTGCAGGTAACGACGGATTTGCCGGGTTTTTGGACGAATTCCTATGCCGATGTGCGCAAAGACATGCGCGGCCGCTATCCCCGCCACCCCTGGCCCGAAGACCCCCGCGCCGCCGATCCGACCCTGCGTGCCAAACCGCGCGGCACTTAAACCTGCGCGCAGAACCGCGCAGCACTTAAAACTGTCATCATCGGTTGACACGCCTGTGATAGATTGCAGTCTGGCAGGACAGTGAAAGGAATACCTCGACCCATGGCCGTCCAAATGCCGCCGCCCAAAGGCCCCATCGCACAGCGTAAAGAGCAGCTGGAGCAACGCCTTGTAACGCTGCGCGGGGTCAAGACGACAACAAAGGGCTGGGGCAAGCTGGCGGCGCATGCCGACCCGCTTTATCATCAGATCGGCGCATTATGCTGGCAACCCACGCCCGCCGGGCCTCAGGTTCTGCTGGTTTCCGCCACTTCTGGCCGCTGGATCATCCCAAAAGGCTGGGCCTTGCCCGGCAAATCCCCGATTGACGCCGCCCTTGCCGAGGCCTGGGAAGAAGCCGGGGTGAAAAAGGCAAAGGCGCAGCCGCGCTCGATCGGCCATTACATGGGTACGAAACGCACCCTGGGCGGCGACGAGGTTCTGGGCGCGGTGCAGGTCTATGCCCTGCGCGTGCGCAAACTGCTGGACGATTACCCCGAGGCCGACCGCCGCCAGCGCCAATGGTTCAGCGCAGCAGAGGCCGCCGCGCTGGTGGATGAGGACGGGCTGCGCGATTTGCTGATCGCATTCGCGGCCACCTAAGCGTCACAAAGCTGTGGGATGTCTCGACATGGGCGCGCAGGCGCGCCACATTAGCCCTTCGGCCCGCAACAAGAGCACCCTATATGACCGCCAGCGCCTCGCAGACCCCTCCCGATCCGATGAACCCGCCGCCGCGCCATGGCCTGACCGCCGTGCTGCGCGGTATTGCCATGAACGGCACGGATGAACGGATTTCGATCCGCATGTTGCTTGAGGCGATGGACGGGCGGGCCTTTGGCGCGCTGATGCTGCTGTTCGCGCTGCCCAACGTTATTCCGACACCGCCCGGCACCTCGGCGATCCTTGGCGTGCCGCTGGTCTATCTGACCTTGCAGATGATGCTGGGACATAACCCCTGGCTGCCCAAAGTGATCGCCGACCGCTCGCTGGCGCGCAAGGATTTCGTCGCGCTGGTCATGCGTATGAACCCTTGGCTGGAAAAGGCCGAACGTCTGACCTCGCCCCGCCTGCAATTCTTGCTCAACGGCAAGATGGAGCGGGTCATCGGCGGCATCTGTCTGGTACTGGCGATCACCCTCGCGCTGCCGATCCCGCTGGGGAATATGCTGCCCGCCCTCGCCATCGCGATTATCGCATTGGGAGTGCTAGAACGCGACGGGCTTTGGATCTTGGGCGGTATCATCACGGGGATCATCTCGATGATCGTGGTCAGCGGCGTCGTCTATGCGATGTTCCGCGCCGCCGTTTTCGTCATTACCCGCACCTTCGGCCTGTAAAGACAGCCCACCTATAAAAAAGGGCCGGGCAATCGCCCGGCCTTTTCCGTTATACCCCGAGGCACCAGCGCATGACCGCCTTTTGCGCATGCAGGCGATTTTCGGCCTCATCAAAGATCACCGAATGCGGGCCGTCCATCACGCTCGATGTCACCTCATCCTCGCGGTGGGCGGGCAGGCAGTGCATGAACAGCGCATCCGATTTCGCCCGCGCCATCAGCGTGTCATTCACCTGATAGCCGCGTAGCTGGTTATGGCGGCGCTCTTTGGCCGAGGCCGGATCATGCATCGACACCCATGTATCGGTCACAACCAGATCCGCGCCCTCGACCGCCTTCATCGGATCACGCTCGATCACGATATTCGCGCCAGCCGCGCGCGCCTCGGCGACGATTCCGGCTTCGGGATCAAGGGGCTGCGGCCCGGTGAACGTCAGGTCGAAATTGAACTTTTGCGCCGCATGGACAAAGGAATGGAACACATTGTTCCCGTCGCCCGACCAGACCACCTTTTTGCCGGTGATCGGGCCGCGATGTTCCTCATAGGTCAGGATATCGGCCATGATCTGGCACGGATGGGTGCGGTTCGTCAGCCCGTTGATCACTGGCACGGTGGCATATTCCGCCATCTCAAGCAGGGTCGCCTCCTCGAATGTGCGGATCATGATCATATCGACATAACGCGACAGCACGCGGGCGGTATCGGCGATGGTCTCGCCATGGCCCAGTTGCATGTCGGCGCCCGACAGCACCATCGTCTGCCCACCCATCTGGCGCACGCCCACATCGAACGAGACACGGGTGCGGGTCGAGGGCTTTTCAAAGATCAGCGCGACCATGCGATCGGCCAGCGGCTGATCGGCATCACCCGCCCCCTTGGGCAGGCCAGCACGCGCCTGCTTCATCGCAAGCGCCTTGTCGATCATACCGCGCAGCTGATCGGCGGGGGTGGTGTTGATGTCCAGGAAATGCTGCATCATTTGCCTCCCAGCGCCGTTGCCGCCGCATCCAGACGCTGCAGCCCCTCGGCAATATCCGCATCGGGGATGTTCAGCGCAGGCAGCAGACGCACGACATTATCGGCGGCGCCCACGGTCAGCACATTGGCGGCATAGCCGGCGTTGACCAGCTCGCCCGCCGGCGGCTTGCATTTCAGCCCCATCATCAGACCCGCGCCGCGCACTTCCTCGAATACATCGGGATGCGAGGCGACCAGCGCCTCGAGGCCCTGCCGCAGAAGGCCCGCCTTGCGGTTCACCTCGCCCAGGAATTTCGGCGTTGCAACCACATCCATCACCGCATTGCCGACCGCGCAGGCCAGCGGGTTGCCGCCATAGGTCGACCCGTGCGAGCCTGCCGTCATCCCCTTGGCCGCGTTTTCCGTGGCCAGCAGCGCGCCCAGCGGGAAACCACCGCCAATGCCCTTGCCGACCATCATGATATCGGGCGAAATCCCCGCCCATTCATAGGCAAACAGCTTGCCGGTCCGGCCGATCCCGCATTGCACCTCGTCCAGCACCAGCAGCACGCCTGCCTCATCGCACAGCGCGCGGATCGCCTTCAGATCGGCGTCGGGCACGGGACGAATACCGCCCTCGCCCAGCACCGGCTCGAACATCACGGCGGCGATATCATCCGCGAAAATATGTTCGCGGATCGCCGCGACATCGCCCCAAGGCAACTGCGTAAAGCCCGGCAGCAGCGGGCCAAAGCCCTTGACCATCTTTTCCGATCCTGCCGCCGCGATTGCCGCCGACGACCGTCCGTGGAACGAGCCTTCGAATGTCAGGATGCGGAACCGCTCGGGCTGGCCCTCGGTCGTCCAGAACTTGCGCACCATCTTGACGGCCAATTCCGCAGCCTCAGTACCCGAATTGGTGAAAAAGCATGTGTCGGCAAAGCTATGCTCGACCAACCGCTCGGCCAAAGCCTCTTGCTCGGCGATGTGATAGAGGTTCGAGACATGCCACATTTTATTGGCCTGCGCCGTCAGCGCCTCGACCAGAACGGGGTTTGCGTGCCCCAGCACATTCACCGCGATCCCCGCCGCGAAATCAAGATAGCGGTCACCATCCGTCGTGATCAACCAGGATCCTTCGCCGCGTTCGAAGGTCAAAGGGGCGCGGTTATATGTCGGCAAAATAGGCGAGATCATCACGGTATTCCTATGGATCAAGGCCTTTTGGTGCCGCAGTGCCATCGGGGTGTCAACGCCCGAACGCACGATTAGCCTGTCAAAGCGACACCAAGGGCCAGATTATAAGCGGGGGGAAATGCTGACCATGGCCAGCGGGGGCTGACCGGCATGCGTCACCGGCCGATACTGAAAATCAGCGTCGGCGTCGCGGCAGAGTGAAAAGGATCACATATGCATAGGTCATGGCGCTGCCATAGCTTGCGCCGCGCGCTGATGCAACGGGATTTCGCGCCTCAAAGGGTTGCACTTCACCACCTGCAAGTAGTATCTAGTTGCACCGCAGCCCCAGCCTTGCTTGCCCCATGCGGGCCTGGCGCCCTCTGGGCGGGGTTTTGGTTATTCAATGTCGCCCCTCGGGTGGCCCTTGCCGGAGAAAAGCATGTCTTGGACCGACGAGCGTGTCGAAACGCTCAAGAAAATGTGGAACGAAGGCCTGTCCGCCAGCCAGATCGCCAAGGAACTGGGCGGCGTCACCCGCAATGCCGTGATCGGCAAAGTGCACCGTCTGGGCCTGTCGAACCGCACCGCGGGCGAGGGAACCACTGCAGTCCCCCCAGCCCCGGGGGTTCGGCGCGGAGCCGCCCCCGCCCCAGCGCACCCCCCCCCCCCCCCCCCCGCCGCAGCGCCTCAGGTCCCGCCCCCGCGGCCCCCGCCGGTCTTGTTCGCCCCCGCACCCGTGGGGATGGATGACGATCTGTCCGATATCGACGAAGTCGATGCCGAAGATGATCAGGAGGATATCTCCGAAGGGCGATGACGATAATGATGCCGATGACCTGGACGAGATCCCCGGCGCCGCGATCCGCCGCGCCATCGTCCCCGCCGGCCAGCCGCTGCCGCCGCAGCCCTCGGCCAATGAGATCAGCGCCGAGGCTCTGGCCAAAGTCAGCGAAGTCGAAAAGGTCGCGCGCAAGCTAACCTTGATGGAGCTGACCGAAAAGACCTGTAAATGGCCGGTGGGCGATCCCTCGACCCCGCATTTCTGGTTCTGCGGCCTGCCGGTGCAATCGGGTAAACCCTATTGCGAGGCCCATGTCGGCGTCGCCTTCCAACCGATGAACACCCGCCGCGACCGCCGCCGGTGATATTTTAAAAGGGGCCGCAAGGCCCCTTTTTCATGGATAGATGACAGACGGCAGCTTTCAAAGCGGCCTGCGCCGAAGATACGAATGGAAAGCAGGCCGCCCGATGCAGGCATTTGGCTGTCAGCTCGGGAGAAAGAGGCTGAGGTCCGCTTTGCGGGACGCAAGCGGTCGCTCAGCATTTCTCACGAAAATTCACCCTTAATCCCAAAGGAAAACATCCGGCCACCAAAGTATACCCAAAGAAGCCAGTAAAGACTTTTCAGCGGAGCATTTGGCACCACGCCTTAAATGAATTGGATACGCTCTTTTGTCACGCGAGAGGAAAAAGGGGACGTCTGCTAGTCGAGCCCCAGCATACGGCTCTGATCATTAGCCATCGCGATGATTTCTGTTTGCATCGTTACACAATGATCAAGCGAGTCCCACCCACCAGTTTCCCAGATAGGTTCACACCGTCTGATCGTTTCTGGATCCACTTGTAGGGTTCCCGACGTTTGAGACGTCGATGAGCAGCCAGCCAAGGCAATCAAAATGAGGCAAACGCGCAATTTCATAGTTGGGCCTTCCTATTTGGCTAATTACACAGAATCGTTGGTAGACAGCAGGTCTGTTTGAGCAGTCCCACATCACAACGATCTCGAAACCATAGGTTATATCGCTAGACGCCGATACCGTGCTTTAACCCATACATCGACATTTAAAATGCTGTGCTATCAAGAGTGACAGAGGTCCGCATACAGCCCTTAATGCCACCAGCCAAATCGGACACCCTGGCTGCGACGGGCTGCCCCTTTATAAGGGCGACCCGTCTTTTAGCGCTGATGCTTACTCAGCGCCCTCTTCCCACGACAGCACATAAAGATCGCGATAGCCGACATAAGCCGCGTCGATCGCTGCGCGCACTTCGGGGGCGGTTTGGAAAATCTCGATAAAGCGCAGCAGCTCGGCATCCGCGCTGTTTTCCGCGCGCGCGACGAAATGGATCGCGAATTGATCCTCGTCCGGGGCCGACAGGATCAGCGGCTGGTTCGCCTTATCGGCAAGGCCCGCATTCACCAGCAGCGAGGGATAGGCCTGCACCACATCCAGATCATCCATCGACCGGATCAATTGCGGGCCGTCCACCTCGACAAAACGCAGGGCGCGCGGGTTTTCCACCACATCATCGGGCGTCACATCATAGGTGTCTTTCGACAGCGTGATCAGCCCCGCCTCGGCCAGCAGGCGCAGGCCGCGCCCTTGGTTCGTGGGGTCGCTTGCAAGGCCAACCTGCGCGCCCTCGGGGATCGCGTCGATACTGTCGAAACGGTTGGAATAAAGGCCAAGCCGCGACAGCACGCCGATATCCACCACCTGCAGATCAAAGCCCGTTGCGGCATTCACATCCTGCAAGAACGGCACGTGCTGAAAGTAATTCGCATCAAGGTCCCCCGCCGACAGCGCCACATTGGGGGTCGTCCAATCCAGGAACTCGACCACCTCGACCGCGAGACCCTCGGCGCGGGCGACCTCGGCGGCGGCCTCAATGGAATCGGCGATCATGCCGGGAATGACGCCGATGGTCAGCGCCTGTGCGGGCATCGCCGCCAGCCCCATGGCGCCGATCAATGCGACGGATAACAGTTTTTCTTTTGCGCGGATAATGGGCATTTGACCTGCTCGCTGCCTGAAAATTGTCAGGGCGCACCCTACACACTGGCGTTACAAATGAAAGCGCCGCCTGCGCGCTGCGCCAAATTATTTTCAAAACCATGGAACCAAACCGCGTCGGCAGGACGTTGCCCATGGCATAAACCCTTTATTTTACTGGGGTTTAAATCCGAAACGCCCCGCCCTACCTATGATTCATAACAGACCAAATCTTGCCACATCCTAAAAGGAGAACGACATGAACTGGGATATCGTAAAAGGTAAATGGGCACAGCTGACCGGCGATGTGAAAGCCAAATGGGGCGAGCTGACCGATGACGATCTGACGCAGATCGACGGCGAGCGCGAAAAGCTGGCCGGCAAGATCCAAGAGCGTTATGGCCTCGCCAAAGACGAGGTCGAGCGCGAGATCGACGACTACTTCAAGAACAAGTAACCGTCACATCAGCAAGGAGAATCCCGATGAAGGGCATTATTGCTTGGTTTCTGGGTGTGCCGATCTTTGTGATCGTAATCTTCTATGTGATCGGCATTTTCTAACTCTGTTCTCTCCCCCTGACACAGAGCTGCCCCCGAAGGTCTCCCTCCGCCTTCGGGGGTTTTTGCATGGAAATTGGTCGTATTCACGACATGGCTTGCTGCAAATTACGCGCTCCAGTAGCAAATGCGACGCCCGCCTCCCGTGACGCCAGAACCCGTTCCAGCCAGATGCGCCAAAGTCCGAGAACAGCGATGAAATCCCGGCTGACGCACAGCGCGGCAATTTCAGTGCCGAAATGATGGGCGAGATGAACGCCGATTACCTGATGTTCGACCATATGGAGGATCGCGGCCAGACGGCGCAGACCTCGCATGACGCATTGGAAACCGTCGCCCCCGGTGCCCATGGCTTTCTGACTGCAACCCGCAATGACCGCCTTGTCTCGCTGTCACGGCTCCATGTGCAATCGCCCAGCTTTGCCGGGCTGAACTCTTTCCCTGATACGTTCGAAGCCGTCAACTGATCCCTTCGGGCGACGCGTAACATTTTGACCGTCGCCCGAAATTTCATGTAAGCTCGCTGCAATTCCGGGGCTTTCCTGAACGGGGCGACAATGACCGATACGATCCTGACCGCTGATACCCGCCTTGAACACGACCTGCTGGGTGATCGCGCGGTGCCGCAATCTGCCTATTGGGGCATCCACACCCTGCGCGCGGTCGAGAATTTCCCGATCACCGGCCAGCGTCTGTCCGAGACCCCCGACCTGATCGTCGCCCTGGCCATGATCAAACAGGCCGCGGCCGAGGCGAACGCCACCCTCGGCCTTTTGTCGCCCGAGATCGCCGATGCCATCATCGCCGCCTGTCTGGAAATTCGCGATGGCAAACTGCACGATCAGTTCGTCGTCGACCTGATCCAGGGCGGTGCAGGCACCTCGACCAATATGAACGCGAATGAGGTCATCGCGAACCGCGCGCTGGAACTGCTGGGCCATAGGCGCGGCGATTACGCGCGGCTGCATCCGAATGAACATGTGAACCTGGGCCAATCCACCAATGACGTCTATCCGACCGCGCTGAAACTGGCAGCCTGGACGGGGATCGGGCGGCTGGTGCAGGCGATGGACGGGCTGCGTCTGGCCTTTGCCGACAAATCCGCCGAGTTTTCCGACGTGCTGAAAATGGGCCGCACCCAGTTGCAAGACGCGGTGCCGATGACCCTTGGCCAAGAATTCGGCACCTACGCCCTGATGCTGGCCGAGGATCAGTCCCGCCTGCACGAGGCCTCGGACCTGATCCGCGAGATCAACCTTGGTGCCACCGCCATCGGCACCGGCATCACCGCCCACCCCGATTACGCCGCCCTTGTGCGCGAGCGTCTGTCCCTGATCTCGGGCGAGGATCTGATCACCGCCCCCGATCTGGTCGAGGCGACGCAGGACTGCGGCGCTTTCGTGCAACTGTCGGGCGTGCTCAAACGCGTGGCGGTCAAGCTGTCGAAAACCTGCAACGATCTGCGGCTGCTGTCCTCTGGCCCCCGCGCCGGTCTGAACGAGATCAACCTGCCCGCCCGTCAGGCCGGATCGTCCATCATGCCCGGCAAGGTGAATCCTGTGATTCCCGAGGTGGTGAACCAGATCGCCTTCGAGGTGATCGGCAATGACATGACCATCACCATGGCCGCCGAGGCCGGCCAATTGCAGCTGAACGCGTTCGAGCCGATCATCTTTTACTCGCTGCACCGCAGCCTGTCGCATCTGACCGCCGGGTGCCAGACGCTTGAGGCGCATTGCATTCGCGGCATCACCGCCAACCGCGACCAGCTACGCATGACGGTGGAAAACTCGATCGGCATCGTCACCGCGCTGAACCCCTATATCGGCTATCGCAACGCCACCGAGGTCGCGCTAGAGGCGCACCGATCTGGCCGCGGCGTCGCGGAAATCGTGCTGGAGCGGCAGTTACTCACGCGCGAACAGCTTGACCGCCTGCTGCGCCCCGAAAACCTGACGCGCCCGCAACCGCTGCTGTCTAAACTGTAACCGCCCATGACCGATGTGACGACGCGCAGCTATCAGCCTGCCGATCATGACGCCTGCCTTGCGCTGTTCGATGGCAATGTGCCGCATTTCTTTGACCCGTCCGAGCGCGCGGATTATGTCGCTTTCCTCGCGGATCAGGTGCTGCGCCGCCCCTATATTGTGCTGGAACAGGCAGGGCGCATCATCGCCTGCGGCGGGCTGCAAGTGCTGGCCGACCAGCGCGCGTCCTTTTTGTCATGGGGCATGGTCGCGCGCGATCTGCAGGGCCAAGGCATCGGCCGTCATCTGACAATGGCCCGCATCGCCCTCGCCCGCGCGACAGAGGGTGTCGATAAGATCACCCTCAACACCAGCCAACATACCCAAGGCTTCTACGCCCGCTTTGGCTTTACCCCCGTGAAAGTGACGCTGGACGGCTATGGTCCGGGCCTCGATCGGTGGGACATGGTGCTGGACCTGCGCCTTGGCGCTGCGAAAAACACATCTGGGCCCAGCTGATCCCCATTTCATCCGCACCGATATCGGCCTATGCAAAGCATGTCGCATCAAATCGCGGCGCTCGGCACGGTCCCCATGGCACTTCTCCACTCTGCAACCGCACGCGTTGTGGCCGCTTTGTCGGTCACGCAATTCATTGGCTGGGGGTCGATGTTTTGGCTGCCTGCCGTGATCGGCCCTGCGATGGCGGCGGATCTACAGATGCCGCTGCCGATGATCATGGCCGGGCCGACGGTGATGCTGGTGCTGATGGCCGTGACCTCTTGGCCGCTCGCGCCGATATTTGAACGGCGCGGCGCGCGCAGCGTCATGATCCCCGGCGCGCTTTTGGCGGTCGCGGGGTTGGTCACACTGGCCTTTGCGCAAGGACCGCTTAGCTTTCTGGCGGCGTGGATTCTGATCGGCCTCGCGGGCGCGGGGATGCTGACCACGCCTGCCCAGATCGCCGTGACCGAGGTTGCGGGCGATAAAGCCCGCCAAGCGCTGGGGATTCTGATCCTTACCGGAGGCCTCACGCCCACCATCGTCTGGCCACTGACGGGCCTTTTGCAAGGGATCTGGGGCTGGCGCGGCGCGGTGCTGGTTTTCGCTGCACTGGTGCTGCTTGTCTGCGTGCCGCTGCATATCTATGCCCTTGCGCGCAAGCCGCGCGCCAGCAAGACCGTGCAGGCAGACACCGCGCCCAGCCGTATCGACCCGCTGCGTTTGATCCTGCTGTCCAGCAGCTTTGCCGCGAACGGCTTTGTGACCTGGGGCTTTGCGCTGACCATCATCATCCTGTTCGAAGCGGGCGGCCTGACCCCGGCCGAGGCGATGCTCGCCGCCGCCGTGATCGGCATCGCCCAATGGGGCGGGCGCGTGCTGGATTTCTTTGCCGGACGCTATATTCCGCCGCTGATCATGGGCCTGACCGGTGCCGCGCTGTTTCCGCTGAGCTTCTTTTTCCTGATCGCGAACGCTGGCTTTTCAGCGACGATGGGTTTTGCCGTGCTCTACGGCGTGGCGGGCGGGATCACCGCCGTCGCGCGCGCCACGCTGCCGCTGGATGTGTTCCCGGCCGGCGCTTATGCGCGCGCCTCGGCACAAATGGCGGTGCCGCTGAACCTCGCCTTTGCCTCGGCGCCGCCCATCGTCGCGGCCATTCTGACAGCCGCTGGCCCGCAGGCCGCGCTGTGGCTAGCACTGGTGATCTCGGTCTTCGCCTTTTGCGCGCTGTTGGGCCTATGGCACCTGCGCCGCAAAGACCGCGCGCTGGCCAATATCGTGTAAAGCCTTGTAGCCGCTGCGGGACTCGAACCCGCACGTGGATGACCACGACGCATTTTAAGTGCGTTCCGTCTACCGGTTCCGGCAAGCGGCCACGCCCCTCTTCTAGCTTGCCGATCTGGCTAAGCCAATGCCCCGCGCCACAAAACGCGACGTGAAACAGATGCGGTCCGATTTTTCGCATTATTTCTGCGGCTAAGCTTCGGTATCGGCGACCGCGCATCGTCTTATAGATAGGGCCACCCGTCAGCGGGCGCAGCTCTGCCTTTTTCCACCTTTAGCTGCTTCGGACCCCCATGCTGCAATCACTCGCCCAGACGACCCGCCATTTTGCCTTGCTGATTGCCGTCATGATGGTCGCACCCGCTGCCGCGCAAGAGACCGCGCCCGCCCGGATCGAACCTGCCCAGATCGAACCTGCGCAAATCGAACCGGCACTGGACGCAACACGCGCGCCCGAACCCGCCGCATCCATCGCCCATGACCTGTCGCCCGTCGGCATGTTCATGGCCGCCGATTGGGTCGTCAAAGGCGTCATGATCGGCCTGGCGCTGGCGACGGTCACCGTGCTGGTGCTGTGGCTTGGCAAAACGCTAGAGCTGTGGGGCGCCCGCCGCCGCGCCCGCAACGGGCTCAAGCTGCTGGCTGCCTCCACACGTCTGGAAGATGCGATCATCGCCTTTCAGGGCGAGCGCGGTGCCATTGCCCTGATGGTGCGCGCCGCCGAGGATGAGGCGCGCCTGTCGCTGGGGGCGCTGGATTACGCGGGCAGCGACGGCATGAAAGACCGTATCGCATCGCGCCTGCAACGCCTGTCGGCGGGCGCGGGTCGTCGTTTGCAGCGCGGCACGGGTATTCTGGCCACCGTCGGGGCCGTTGCGCCCTTTGTCGGCCTTTTCGGCACCGTCTGGGGCATTATGAACAGCTTTGTCAGCATTGCCGAGACGCAGACCACCAACCTTGCCGTCGTTGCCCCCGGCATTGCCGAGGCGCTTCTGGCCACCGCCATCGGCCTGGTCGCCGCCATCCCCGCCGTGGTCATCTATAACGGCTTTGCCCGCGCTGTGACCGGCTATCGCCAGATCCTGACCGATGCCGGCGCCACGATTGAACGCCTTGTCAGCCGCGATCTGGACTGGCGCAAAGTGCCCGCCGCGCCGGAGGCAGAATAATGGCGGGCGGTATCCGCGAACACAGCGGCGATGACGAGGATATGGACGTCTCGCACGAGATCAACGTCACCCCCTTTATCGACGTGATGCTGGTGCTGCTGATCATCTTTATGGTCGCAGCGCCCCTGTCCACCGTCGATGTGAATGTCGATCTGCCCACCGCCAATGCCCCGCCCAGCGCGCGTGAGGATCAGCCGATCTTTGTATCCTTGCGCAGCGATCTGACGCTGGCCATCGGCAATGACGACCTGCCGCGCGAGACTTTGGGCACCGCACTGGATACCGCAACAGGCAGCCAACGCGACCGCCGCATCTTTTTGCGCGCCGATCAAAGCGTGCCTTACGGTGACCTGATGGCGGTGATGAACCTGATGCGCAGCGCCGGATATGTGCAGATCGCGCTGGTCGCGCAAGAAGGCGCAATGGCGCAAAGCGCCCCCCCCAGCCCATGACACAGCCGCCCCTGAACCTGTCGCGCCGCGCGGTCCTTGACAGCGCCCAAGGCCCGCTGCTGCTGCGGCCCGCGGCCAATATCATCAGCTTTGCCCGCCGGTCGGGCGAATTGATCGGGCCGCAGCACCTGCGCACATCCCTTTGGGCCGAGGGCCTGCGCTGGGGCGTCTCGACCCTTGCGATCTGTGCGCTGATCGGTGGCGCGGTCTTTGCCGCCACCCGCGCGCCGCGCACGCCCGACGGGCCCGCCGCGCCGCCGCCCGCCATCATGATGGAATTCGCGCCCGAGATCGCCGCCCCCGAGGTCGAGGCCCCCGGCACCGATCTGGCCCCCGAGACCCCCGATCAGGCCCCGCAGCAGGAAATCGACGCGCCCGTCCCGGACGAGCCGATCCCGGATGAAATCCGCGAGGTGCCGCCCGAAATCCTGCCCGAGGCCCCGCCCGAGGATCTACCCCTCGAGCCGCCGCCCGAAGTGCCGCCCGAGCCGCTGGACGAGGAGCCGCCCGAGGAACTTCCCCCCGCCGCACCCCCCCCCGACCCCGATCCGATCGAGGTTGAAGAATTGCCCGAGGTCGAAACCCCCGCGCTGGCCCTCAGCCCGCCGTCGCGGCCGCAAAACCTGCGCACCGCGCCGCCCCCGCCGCCACCTCAGCAGCGGGCGATGGCCTCGACCCAATCCGCACCGCGCGAGGTCGAGGCGCCCCGCGCCAACACGGCAACCGCGACGCAGAACGTGACCAGCCAGCAGGTGCCCAATATCTCGCCCCAGCAATGGCAGGATCGCGTGAACACCCATGTGAACCGCTTTATCACCTATCCCGCCGAGGCGCGCGCCGCCCGCCAGCAAGGCACGCCGCTGATCCGCATCACGCTGGATGATGCGGGCAATGTGATCTCCGCCAGTCTTGCGCGCAGCTCGGGCTATACGTTGCTGGATCAGGCGGCGGTGGCGATGGCCTATCGCGCCTCGCCGCTGCCGGTGCCGCCCGCAAGTGTGCCCCAGCGCAGCATCGTGATCCCCGCCGAATATATCCTGCGCTGATCCTAGGGCCGCCAAAACAACCAGGGCGCCGCATCACTGCGGCGCCCTTTGCTATGTCATCCCTGCCGCTGTCGCGCGGCAGGGTATGCCCGCTTAAAAGCGATAGGTGAATCCGATGCGGAAGCTGTCATTGGTCATATCGCTGATGCCTGTGCGCCCGTTCACATTGGTATAGGTGCCCTCGACCGGCACATATTCATAGATCGGATTCTCGAAATATTGCGGCACGCAATAGTCTGGAAGAATGGCGCAAAGTTCGGGATAGGCCGGGATCTCGACCGTCTCGGTTCCCACCTGCACCGGCATCGTGTAATCCAGCGAGGTGCCCTCGCGCGCCTCGGTGAACTGCACCTCGGTCTTGCGGAAGAAGGTGCGGTTGAACTGCCCCCAGATCGACCAATTATCGTTCAGCGCATATTCCGCGCCAAAGCCGATATTGATCCCATTGCGCGAGACGTCGATCTCCTCCAGCCCGGCAAAGGTGGTGCCATTGCCATTGGGCATATAGCGCGAGGCGTAATCAGCCGTATAGCTGTCACGGAACCACGTCTCTTCCTGACGTGCGACACCGGCCAGACCATACATGTTGAAATCATTGCTGAACGCATAACCCGCACGCAGATTCAGCGCCGCATTCCAGTCGATCTGCTGGTGATAGCCGGCCGCCAAGTTGGCTGTGCCCGCCAGCGTGCCTTCGTTCGACAGGATTTCGATATCGGCGCGTTGATCGGGACGGCTGAACTCGCCTTGCACGCCCAGGATTAGGCCATTGGCGAATTGCCAGTTATACCCGACCTGACCGCCCACCAGCGCGCCGTTGAAATCGGCGACAAAGCCTTCATTCGCAGTGATGCTATTCGTGCTGCCATCCAGCGCGGTAAAGCTTGTGTCGTTTTCGGTGCTGTTAAAGCCGGTGAACAGACCCGCATGCCAGCCCGCCCAATCGCGGCCATTGCTGCGGTCACTGACATGACCCGACAGCAGCGCCGGCAGATCGCTGCCCGCCCCAAAGCTGTTAGTCAGCCCAAAGTAAAAGCTGCGCCCCGGCCCCGGCGTGGTGATCAGGCCCAGCGGATCAATATAATATTGATCGGTGGCATTCTCGACCCGGAAGGACAGGGTCACATCGCTGTTCAGACGGTATTCGGCGAACAGATCAACCAGCGTATAGGGTTCCCAATTCACCAGCGAGATGAACTGCGACATGCCCTGCGCAGTGACCTGACCGTGGTCAATCGCCCGCGGCCCGACGCGCGAGACGCGCCCGCCCAGTGTCAGACGCTCGTCCATCAGCTGCTGGCTGAGGGTCAGATCCAGCGTATATTCCGGCGGCACATGGTTCGTCGCAAAGTCCGAATACAGCGTCGCGCTATCACACACGCCCGCCGTCAGACAAAAGCCCATATCGAGGAAATAGCTGGCCGCGAAATCAGCGGTAAAGCCGCCGTTTTGATAGCGCGCCGACAGCTCTAGCCCCTCGAATGTGGCGCTGTCAAAGTTCAGGATCTGCATCCCCTGATAGGTCGAGCCATTGGGCTGCAGATGATAGCTATACTGGCGGCCGATGTAATCTTCGACATTCCAGTTGAAATAGCTCAGCTTCACCATCGCGCTGTCGCTGTCGGTAAACAGCCCGTCGCGAATATGGTTCACGCCCACTTCCCAGTTATTCGCCCGCTCGGGCTCGACGCCAATCGGTGCCAGCGTGAACGAGCTGACCATCGCGCTTTCATAAAGGCTGGCATAGCGCAGAGTGCTGGACCAGTTGGCATAAAGCTGCGTTTCGCCCGGCAGATCGAATGTGACGCCGACGCTGGGGCTGAAACCGCCGCCACTGACAAAGGGATCGCGGTCGAAATAGGCGGTGGTTTGCGTCTCGTAATCGCCGCCGTCATGCAGATCGGCATGGGTATAGCGCAAGCCCCCATTCACCGTCAGCCAATCCAGCGGCTTCCACGCGGCGCGGATATAGGCGGAGGCCTCCTCGCGCTCGCCCTCAAGCCGGGCATAGCTGTTCAGGATCGGCCCATAAAGGGACGGGTCAACATCCTCGCTGATATACGAGAGGCCATAGGACAGCGTCAAATCCTGACCGTTCTGGAAACGGAACTGGCTTTCGTTGCTGATATCGCCGCCATATTTCGTCACATCCCAACCGATGCGATAGCGCTGCTGCAACTCGCCAATCACGCCCGACGGCACAAGGCTGCGGCTGACCTGCCGCTGGGCAAGGCGTGTCAGCCAGAAATTCGCGCGCAGGTCGATCATGTCGTTGTCTGCCGGATTCCAGCGATAGCGCGCCGTCACCCCATGCACATCCGTGCCGGTGGTGCGGGTCGATTGCACATCCTGCACGCGGTCGCCGTTCAGACGCGAGGCCAGACGGTCACCCGCCTCAGAGAAATAGCCGTTATACCCCAGTTGCAGCGTCGCATCCGCGCCAAAGCGGCGGGTGCCGTTGATCAGGATCGAATGGGTCTCCAGCTCGCTGTTCAGCACTTCCTCGCCAAGGCGATAGTTGGTGCTGCCGAGGTTGTCGATATAGGGGTCCCAGACTTGGCAATAGCCATAGGCGTTACAGCTTTCGACCCGGCCAATATCGACCGGCTCAGCCCCCTGCCCGCCGTTTTCACCAGCAAAGTAATTGCCCTGACGGCGATAGGCATAGCCTAGCAGCAGGTCGAAATCACCGTCGCGCACGGCGGTCATAAAGCTCAGCGAGCCTTGCGTCGGACGCAGCGCGGCGGGTCGATCCAGCCCCTGCGCGGATGGCACGGCCACCGGCGTCGAATAAAGGCCGGGCCAGGCATAACCCGCTACCGCGCCGTCCTCGGGGCTGGCGGTATTGGTGCCCAGCTCGATCCGCAGGCGGTGGCCGACGGATGCGCCTTCGGCCAGAATATCGTCGGCGCGCAGCGTTCGCATCGCGACCGTGCCCGCAATCCCGCGCGAGGCCACGTCCGAGCCTTTGGTGATATCAATGCCGCCGATGAAATCGGGATCGACATAGCTGCGGTTCGCCGAACCCTGATAACCTTGGTAAACCGAAATACTGTTTTCAGCGCCGTCGATGGTGGTGGCGACACGGCCAAAGCCCTGCATCCCGCGTACGTTCACATCCATGCCCGCGCCGCCATTCCTCGCATCGCCCGACATGACCCCGGCCGTGCCGCGGAAGATGTCCGATACCGCGCTGCCCCGGAAATTCTGGATGTTTTCCTGTGCGATATGGCTGGTCGCGCCCGCCGTGGCATAGGGCGCTGCGGCGCCCGTCACGGTGCTAACCGCGCGCACCGCGCCGATCATCAGCTCGTCAGGGCCCAGATCCAGCACGACCGTATCGCGCAGGATCACGATCGCCCCGGCGCTGCTATAGCGCCACGTGAGGCCCGTGCCCGCCAGCAATTGCGCCAGCGCCCCATCCACCGCGCGCGGCCCTTGCAGCCCAAGGCTGGAAAGCCCCGCCGTCAGCTCGCTATCAAACAGGATTTGCACACCGGCTTGCAGCGAGAAATCGGTCAGCGCCACCTGCAGCGGCCCCGGCGCGACGGTGTAATCCACCATCTGCTGCGCATGGGCCGCAGGCGCAAACGCCGCCCCTACCATCATTGCCATCGATAGGCGCAGGGCCGTCTGCCGCAGCAAGACCTGCCATCTTCTTGAACTATGTCGCATCATTCACTGTCCCAAAGGCGCATTTTCGCGCGCTCAGTGGGTTAACGATGCGGCACCCGGCCTCCCGCAGACAGCGCGGCAATTTTTTGACGGATTGGATCAGGTAATGACCGCCATGCGGCCCAAATGCATCACTTCCAGATCCAGCGCCATTTCGATCTGCGCCAGCACGTCATCGGGACTGGCCAAATGGAACACGCCTGACACCAGACGCCCCGCCATCGCAGGGTTCATAATCACCACGCGCCCCGCGCGGTGTCGGTTCAGATCGGCGATCACATCGGCCAATTGCCTGTCCTGAAAGACCAAAAGCCCGTCGCGCCAACTGGCCATCAGATGCGCCGGCACATCAGCCACCGCGACGCTGCCATCACTGCCGCGCAGCAGGCGCTGCCCCGCGTGCAGTGCTTGCCCCCCAAGGTCCAGCGCACCAGACAGGCATTCGACGCAATCGCTGCGCGGCCCCAGCGTCACGGCGACCTCGCTGCCCGGCTGGATATTGGCCTGCCAGCCATCGGTGCGCAGAGCAAAGGGGCTTGCCTCTTGCGCGGCCACCTGCACCACGCTGGCCCCCGCCATCAGGCGCAGGCCGCGACGGCCGGCGGCCATCTGGGGCGTCATCCGCGTGCCGCCATCCAGCGCGACATGGCTGCCATCGGCGAGCGTCACCATCTCGCGCCCGCCCGTGGCCACGACAAAGGCCGCGCCATCATGCAGCAGCGCCGCCGTCGCCACGCCCACACCGCCCAGTGACAGCGCCGCAATCACACCCCCCGTCAGCACACCCCGCCGCGACATCTGCGGCGCAGGCACCGGCGCCACCTGATCCAGCGCTGGCCCAAGGGTCCGCCACGCGCGCGTTGCAGCGACAAACGCCGCCTCATGCGCCGCACTTTGGGCGCGCCAGTCGTGCAGGCGGCGCGCATCATCCGCCGTCGCGTGCCCCGATGCGATCAGGGCCACCCATGCCCCCGCCTGCTCGGGGCCGCCGCATTCACTCGTCTTTGGCCTGGCCATCGCTGGGCCCTCCCCTTTGGGCTGCTAACCGCGCCGCCCCGGCAAAACGCCAAGGCCGCCACCCACATCCTGCATCCGGCTGAGACATTCCTCGAGCGCCATTTTCACCTCATATTCAACAGTGCGTGTCGACACACCATGCCGTTTCGCAATACTGGCATAGGGTTCGCGCCGCAGCCGCGCGGCGATCAAAATATCGCGGCGACGGGGGGTCAGATCGCGCAGGATCCGCACGAAATGCTGCAATTCCGATTTCGCGATGGCGCTTTGTTCGGGGCCGGGGCTAGCGCTGGGCACATCCAGCAGCGCATCCACCTCGTCATGGCGCAGACGGCGCGACTGCGCACGGCCATGATCAATCGCCAGATTGCGCACGACACGCAGCATATAGGGCACGGGCGCGGCCAGCACGGCAGGCGCATGGCGCACCACGCGCAGCCAGGCATCTTGCACGATATCCTCGCCCTCGGACGCCTCGCCGGTGCGGCCACGCGCATAGCGCAGCAACATCGGGCGCGCGCGCAAAAAGCTTTGCGCCAAGTCAGTCTCGTCGGAATTCATCGCCCTTCGCCCCAGCAGTCACGTGAAAATGACGGCTGGCTGGAGTGACCCGGGCTGGCCTGATCGGGAATGCAACAAACCGACCATTAACCTTTGGCTAACGCTCGCCCCTTGGGGTGTCAAGCAGGCGCGCCCGCGATCCCCTCGTCCTTGACCGCCTGCATCGCCACATAGGTCGAGGTGGACGCCACATGCGGCAGGGTCGAAATCGCCTCGGCCAGCACGCGGCGGTATTCGCGCATATCATGCGTGCGCACTTTCAGCAGGTAATCGAAACTACCCGCGATCAGATGGCATTCCTCGATCTCGGGCACTTTGGCGACGGTGGCGTTGAACCGCGCCAAAGCCGCCTCACGCGTATCGGTCAGCTTCACCTCGACAAAGGCGACGTGATCAAGGCCCAGCCGCACCGGATCAATCAGCGCGCGATAGCCGCGAATGACGCCGCTTTCCTCCAACCGTTTCACCCGCGCCTGAGTCGGCGTTTTCGACAGCCCGATCCGGTCCGCCAGCGCGGTCAGCGGGATGCGCCCGTCTACCGCAAGGGCATCAAGTATCTTTCGGTCATATCCGTCCAGATCGACAGTCTCTATCGTCACGATTTTTCGCTTTCTTTGGTCAATCCACGCTATCATATCGCAATAGACAGGCAAATCGACTTTTCAGGATCGGATAATAAAGACCGTCAACTTATTCCCGAGATCGCCATGCAATCGCAATTCCCCGCCCTGCGCGCCGCCATCGACGCCGCCAATCTGACCGACGAGGCTGTGGCCATCACCGCGCTGGTCGCCGCCGCCGATCTGACGCCCGAGGGCCGCGCCCAGATCAGCGCCGATGCGGCAGATCTGGTCCGCCAGATCCGCGCGCAAAAGAACCCCGGCCTGATGGAGACGATCATGGCCGAATACGGCCTGGGGTCTGACGAGGGTCTGGCGCTGATGAGCATGGCCGAGGCGCTTTTGCGCATTCCCGATGCCGCCACCGCCGATGCGCTGATCGCAGATAAGATCGCCCCCGCCAATTGGGGCAGCCATGCGGGCAAATCGCCCTCGCTGCTGGTGAACAGCGCGACGCTGGGCCTGATGCTGACCGGCACCGTGCTGAACGACACCGACAAAGGCGCGATCCGCGGTGCGATCCGCCGCCTCGGCGCGCCCGTGATCCGCGCCGCCACCGGCGTTGCCATGCGCGAGATGGGCAAGCAATTCGTGCTGGGCGAGACCATCGACCAAGGATTAAAGAACGCCGAAGCCTTTGAAAAGCTGGGCTTTACCAATAGCTATGACATGCTGGGCGAGGCCGCGCGCACAGCCGCCGATGCCGATAAATACTTCCGCGAATACGAGGCTGGCATTGCCGCCATCGCGACGCGCTGCACCCATGGCTCGATCAAGACAAACCCCGGCATTTCGATCAAACTCTCGGCCCTGCATCCGCGTTACGAGGTTGCCCAGCGTGACCGCGTGATGGCGGAACTGGCCCCCCGCGTGCTGGAACTGTGCCGTCAGGCCAAAGCCGCCAATATGGGCCTGAACATCGACGCCGAAGAGGCCGACCGCCTGCAACTGTCGCTGGACATCATCGAATGGGTGATCGCGCAGCCAGAGCTGGCCGGATGGGACGGCTTTGGCATTGTCGTGCAGGCTTACGGCAAACGCTGCGGCGCGACGATTGATTTCCTCTATGCGCTGGCCAAGGCCTATGATCGCAAGATCATGATCCGCCTTGTCAAAGGCGCCTATTGGGACGCCGAGATCAAGCGCACACAGGTCGAGGGTCTGGCCGATTTCCCGGTCTTTACCCGCAAGCATCACACCGACATTTCCTATATCGCCAACACCCGCAAACTGTTCGCCATGGTGGATCACGTCTATCCGCAATTCGCGGGCCATAACGCGCATACGGTCAGCGCGGTGCTGTTCCTTGCCCGCGCGGCGGGCCTTGCCGTGACCGACTGGGAATTCCAGCGTCTGCACGGCATGGGCGAGCAATTGCACAAGCTGCTGCGCAGCACGCATGGCACCTCTTGCCGCACCTATGCGCCGGTTGGCAAACATGTCGATTTGCTGGCCTATCTGGTGCGCCGCCTGCTGGAAAACGGCGCCAATTCCAGCTTTGTGAACCAGATCATGGACGAGGCGATCAGCCCCGAGGCCGTCGCCACCGACCCCTTTGGCCTGCATCAACCGGGCCTTGCCCTGCCCGCGGGCCCTGCCCTGTTTGGCGCAGGCCGCGTGAACTCCACCGGGTTCGATCTGACCGATATCCCGACGCTGCAAGCGGTCGAGGCTGCCCGCGCCCCCTTTGCGACCCATCACTGGCAAGCCGCGCCGCGCCTTGCCACCGGCGCGGGCACGGGCGTCATCGCCCCCGTCCTCAGCCCCGCGACGCTGGAACAGGTCGGCACCGTCACCAGCGCCGATGCCGCCACCTGCAGCGCTGCCTTTGACCTTGCGCAGAACTGGGACGCACCGGTTGCAACCCGTGCCGCCGTGCTGCGCCGCGCCGCCGATCTTTACGAGGAAAACTTCGGCGAATTCTTTGCGCTGCTCGCGCGCGAAGCAGGCAAGACCCTGCCCGATGCGGTGGCTGAACTGCGCGAGGCCGTCGACTTCCTGCGCTATTACGCGACCGAGGCGGAGGCGGCAGGCACCCGCGCCGCCCGTGGCACCTGGGTCTGCATCAGCCCGTGGAACTTCCCGCTGGCGATTTTCAGTGGCCAAGTCGCCGCCGCGCTGGCCGCAGGCAATGCCGTCATCGCCAAGCCCGCACCGCAAACGCCGTTGATCGCAGACAAAGCCGTCGCCCTGTTGCTGCAAGCCGGCGTTCCCGCCCACGCGCTGCAACTGATGCCGGGCGGCGCGGAAACCGGTGCGGCGCTGACCGCCTCGCCGCGCCTTGCGGGCGTTGCCTTTACCGGCTCGACCGCGACGGCGCAGGCGATCCGCAAGGCGATGGCCGAGAACGCGGCCCCCGGCACGCCGCTGATCGCGGAAACCGGCGGCATCAATGCGATGATTGTCGACAGCACCGCTTTGCCCGAGGCCGCCGTGCGCGACATTATCAACGGCGCCTTCCGCTCGGCCGGGCAGCGCTGCTCGGCGCTACGCGTGCTTTACGTGCAAGAGGATATCGCCGATCGCGTCACCGACATGATCCGCGGCGCAATGGATCTGCTGTCGCTGGATGACCCGTGGGATCTGGACAGCGACGTTGGCCCGTTGATCGACGGTATGTCGCGCGACAAGATCGCGGCGCATGTCGACACCGCCCGCGCTACCGGCACCCTGCTGCACCAGGGCGCAGCCCCCGCTGGCGGCCATTTCCTTGCCCCCGCAATGATCAAGGTGCCGGGCATCACGGCGATCGAGCGCGAGGTCTTTGGCCCCGTGCTGCATATCGCCACCTTTGCCGCCAAGGATCTGGACCAGGTCGTCGATGATATCAACGCCTCGGGCTATGGGCTGACATTCGGCCTGCACACCCGCCTGCAATCGCGCGTCGCCGACCTGTCGCACCGCATTCATGCGGGCAATATCTATGTGAACCGCAACCAGATCGGCGCGGTGGTCGGCAGCCAACCCTTTGGCGGCGAGGGCCTGTCTGGCACTGGCCCCAAGGCGGGCGGCCCGAACTATCTGCCCCGCTTTGCCGCGCCTGAAACCCGCGCAACCCGCGCCGGTTTCATGCCCGGCCCGACCGGCGAGACGAACGAGCTGATCCTGTCGCCGCGCGGCAAGATCCTCTGTGCTGGTCCAACGCCCGAGGATGTTGCCGCACAGACCGCCGCTGTCCGCGCGCTTGGCGGCGTGGCGATGACCGGCGCTGCCGATTACACCAGCGCCGACATCGCCGCTGTGCTGTGGTGGGGGGATGAGACGCGCGCGCGCGAGATCGAACGCGCCCTTGCCCAGCGCAAAGGGGCCATCGTGCCGCTGATCACCAGCCAGCCCGATATCGCCCATATCATGCACGAGCGGCACATCTGCATCGACACCACCGCCGCAGGCGGCAACGCCGCCCTGTTGGCCGAGGTCGGCAAGGCCGCCTAAAACAAAAGCCCCGCCAGAGCGATCTGGCGGGGCTTTTTAATGCGGTGGGAACCCAAAGACTTATTCGGTCGGGATCGCAGCCTCGGGGCGCGCGCGCACGAGTTTCGCGAATTTGTCAAAGATCTCGCCATTCGCGGCAACGATATCGCCATGCACCAGCGGATCGTGGTCATCGCGGATCGGGCCGACGAAACCGCCCGCCTCTTGCACGATGATCATACCGGCGGCGATATCCCAGATCTTCACCTCGCGCTCCCAATAACCCTCGAAACGGCCAGCGGCGACATAGGCCAGATCCAGCGCTGCCGCGCCCATGCGGCGCACGCCGGCACAGGTCGGCATGATACGCGCCAGATCCTGCAACGTGGCGGGCAAGGTGCGCTGCGTCGCAAACGGGATACCCGTCGCAAACACCGATTCCAGCAGCTTCGTGCGCGAGGAGACGCGCAAACGCTGCTCGTTCATCCAGGCGCCTGCGCCCTTTTCAGCGTAAAAGCACTCGTCCTTGACCGGATCGTAAACGACACCGGCGACGATCTGGCCCTTGTGTTCCAGCGCGATCGACACCGCCCAATGCGGCAGGCCGTGCAGGAAGTTCGTGGTGCCATCCAGCGGATCGACAACCCAGCGACGGGTCGGATCTTCGCCTTCGATCATGCCGGTTTCCTCGCCGAGGAAGCCATAGCTGGGACGGGCTTCCATCAGCCCGTTGCGAATGGTTTCTTCGGCGCGACGATCAGCGCGGCTGACAAAGTCGCCGGGGCCTTTCATCGAAGCCTGCAGATTTTCGACTTCGCCGAAATCCTTGATCAGCGCGCGTCCAGCCGAGCGCGCAACTTTGATCATAACGTTCAGATTAGCGCTGCCGATAGCCATCACGCACTCCAGAGTAATAAGTCTTTAGGGGTCAGGCCGGTGCTATAGGCGCTTGCCCCCTGTGGAGCAAGGGCAATTCGCCCTTTTTCAAAAGCCGTTTGCCTGCCCGTTTTGCAACATCACCGCCTGCGCCTGCGCCAGACGCACCAGATCCTGCACGAAAGGCCGCTCGGCATCGCCCTCGCGCACGGCGGCGTAAAGACTGCGGGATATGCCGCCCTCGGTCAGCGGGCGCATGACGTAATCCGCCTTATAGCGCTGCTGGTGCACCACCCAGTCCGGCAGC